>NZ_JAVREM010000029.1:0-71048 GCF_031845425.1 Streptomyces millisiae | reverse complement strand
CTTCCGGCGCTCCGCGCCGGTGGGTGTTCGCGGCAGCGAAGGGTGGGGAAACGACCGCGGCCCGCGCGAGGCGCGGGCCGCGGGGAAGGGCGGGTGAGTGGGGGACCCGGCGTCAGCCGGCGGTCGCCTTCGCGTCGGCGTCGCCGGACTTCCCGTCCGACTCCGATTCCGACCCCGCGTCCACCTTGGCCTCCGCCTTGGTCTCCGCGGCCTCAGCGTCCGGCTCCGCGGCGTCCGCCGCCTCCGCCGGATCCGCCGACTCCTCGGCCTCAGCGGCCTGAACGTCCGGCTCGACGTTCTCCTCGCGGCCGGGGTGCCGCCTCGCGGAGATCACCAGGTAGGCGACCGCCGCCACGAAGACGGCCAGGGAGGTCCAGTTGTTCAACCGCAGGCCGAGGAACTCGTGCGCCTCGTCGATCCGCAGGTACTCGACCCAGAAGCGGCCGACCGTGTAGGCCGCGACATAGAGCGCGAAGGCCCGACCGTGGCCCAGGCGGAAGCGGCGGTCGGCCCAGATCACCAGCGCGCCGACGCCCAGGCACCACAGCGACTCGTAGAGGAAGGTCGGGTGGAAGGTGCCCTGGTCGAGGCCGTTGTCGATCTCCACCGCCCACGGCACGTCGGTGGCGCGCCCGTAGAGCTCCTGGTTGAACCAGTTGCCCCAGCGGCCGATCGCCTGTGCGAACGCGATGCCGGGGGCGAGCGCGTCCGCCATCGGCGGCAGCGCGATGCCGCGGCGCCGGCAGGCGATCCAGGTGCCGAGGGCGCCACCGGCGATCGCGCCCCAGATGCTGATGCCGCCGTCCCAGATCCGGAACGAGTCGACCCAGTCCCGGCCGTCGCCGAAGTAGAGCTGGTAGTCGGTGATCACGTGGTACACACGGGCGCCGACCAGGCCGAAGGGCACGGCCCACACGGCGATGTCGGCGACGGTGCCCGGCTTCCCGCCACGGTCGACCCAGCGCTTGCCGCCGAGCCAGATGGCCAGGAAGACGCCGATGATGATGCACAGCGCGTATCCGCGCAGCGGCAGCGGTCCGAGGTGGATCTCGCTTTCGCTGGGGCTGGGAATCGAGGCAAGGATCTCCATGGTGACCCCGACGCTACCCTGCCCGGCCGGCATGAGGTAATCCGCGGGTCCTTCCGGGGGGCGCCCGAGGGCCACCCGGTGGACCCGACGCCACCTACCGCGACCGGCCGGGCACGCGACGTCAGGGGGCGGCGGATCAGCCCGCCAGCTGGTTCACCCGGTCGCGCAGGCTGTCCGGCGTCAGCGGGTTGTTGGCGTCGCCGTAGACGCTCTCCCCGTTCAGCAGGATGGTGGGGGTGGCGTTGAAGTCCGAGTTCAGGAAGGCGGCGTTCGAGTCGCTGACCCAGCCGTCGTGGCTGCCGTCCTCGACGCAGGAGCGGAAGGCGTCGGTGTCCAGGCCCTCGACGCTCCCGGCGAGGTCGATGAGGTGCGACGTGTTCGCGAACGCGTCGTCCTGCTCGGCCGGCTGGTGCTCGAAGAGCACGTCGTGGTATTCCCGGAACCGGTCCTGGTCGCGGGCGCAGGCGGCGGCGTTGGCCGCGGCCTTGGAGCCGCTGCCGCCCACGTTGCCGTCGATGATGCTGACCAGGTGGTACTCGACGCGCAGCTTCCCGGATTCCGTCAGGTCGTTGACCGTGTCCCGGAAGTTGTCCTCGAACGTGCCGCAGGCCGGGCAGCGGAAGTCCTCGTAGACGGTCAGCGTCGCCGGCGCGTCGGATGAGCCCACCGTGATGGGCTCGGCGTCGGTGGCGCCGCTCGTGCTGCCCCCGTTGTTCGCCGCGATGATGCCCACCGCGGCCGCGGCCGCGAGGACGACCACCGCCACGCCCGCCACCTTGGCGCCCCTGGCGCGCCGCTCCGAGACGCGCTCCCGCTCCCGTGCCCGCTTGATCCGCTCGCGGGCGCTCTGCTTTCCGTCACGATTTCTCTGGCTCACGCCCTGAGCCAACGAACCGCGCCCGGTCAGGACACGCCCGGCGCGCCACTCGATCGGTGCGGGCCCGCGTCACCGGCCTCGTTCCGCCGCTCAGTGGTCCGAACGGTCGGGCGCCGACTGCTCCCACGAGACGCTCAGCCAGGGGCTGTCCGGGTCCGTGGACAGCACGCGGTGCGCGGCGACCATCTCGGTGTACCAGTCGCCGTACTCCTCGCTGTCGAAGTGCAGGCAGCGACCGAGGACGTAGCCGGCGGCGAAGTCGGACCAGGAGCGGTACGCCTGGCGCGCGGCGGAGCCGACGCGCAGCAGCGCCCGCTCGGTCTCCGGGAGTTCGCAGTAGCGAGCGCCGAGGCCCCAGCGCGCCATGCAGGAGGCGCGGCCGTGGTCCCAGGCGAGCACGGAGCGCACCGAGTCGTCGGCGGCCAGCAGGCCGTCGGCGCGGAAGCGGGCCTCGTAGCGCAGGATGCGGCCGATCAGCTCCTGCACCAGCGCGATGTCCGCCTCCAGGTCGAACTCCGGTGGCCGGCCCGTCTGGTCGACCACCTCGGCGGTGCGCGAGACCAGCACCCGCTCGGCCGTCTCGCGCCACCGCACGGCGCCCGGCGCGGGCCCGTGCTCCTTGGTCAGCGCCTGCCGCACGCGTAGCACGAACTCCCAGGCGGGCGAGATGACGTCGGCCCGCAGCAGCCGCTCCTGGATCCGCTGCCAGTCGCCGCGCCCCGAGACACCCCACCAGGTGCGCAGCAGTTCGCGCTCCTCGCGGTAGCCGCCGTTCTGCCAGCCGAGGTGGTTCCAGAGGGAGCCGTTGTTGACGAGGAGCAGCGCGCCGCAGGCCATTCCGTGGGCGAGCGGCCCTGAGCGGTGCCCGGTCCACAGCGTCTTGAGCGGGCCCTCGGGGGTGGCGTTCCTGAGGTGCCTGCGCCACCGCCTGGGCTCGGCCGGGAGGAAGGTCTCCACGGGGGTGCCGGGGTTGACGGCCAGCCAACGGACGGGCCGCGGCCAGGACTTGACGAGGCCAGCGAGGTCGACGCGTTCGAAGACCTGCCCGCCGACCGGTGGCGGCAGCATGCCGCGGGTGAAGACGGCCACGCAGAGCCCCTCCACCTGGGGGTCCCGGAAGGGGTTGAGGCGGAGACCGCCGGGGACGGCGTCCGCCAGCTCCTGCGACATGGGGAAGAAGAGGTCGGTGCCGGCGAGTCGGGAGAGGAAGGCGGCCCAGTCGCCCCGCGAACCGGCCTCGTACAGGCCCTGCTCAACCGCCGTGGGCGGTTGCCACGGTATGCCGGCCGCGGTCCCCTCGGTACCCATGAGCCAGGACTGTACCCGAACGCGGCCCGTGGCCCGGGCCGCGTTCGGGCGAACGTGCCGGTCAGCCGGTGCGGCGGACGCCGGCCGCGAGTTCCGCGGCGAGCTCGCGCACCCGCTGCAGCGCGACGTCCTCGTCGTCGTGCTCCAGCAGCGGCTTCACGAACGCGGTGCCGACGATGACGCCGTCGGCGAAGGCGGCGACCTCGGCGGCCTGCCGCCCGTTGGACACCCCGAGGCCGACGCAGACCGGCAGTTCGGTGGTGGCCCTGGTGCGGCGCACCAGTTCGGCCGCGTCCCGGCCGACGGACTCCCGGGTGCCGGTCACGCCCATCAGCGAGGCGGCGTAGACGAAGCCGCTGCCGGCCGCCGTGATGGTGGCGAGCCGCTCGTCCCTGCTGCTCGGGGCGACCACGAACACCGTGGCCAGGCCGTGCTGTTCGGCCGCCTTCCGCCAGGCGTCCGACTCCTCGACCGGCAGGTCGGGCAGGATGCAGCCGGCGCCGCCCGCCTCGGCGAGCTCGGCCGCGAACCGCTCGGGCCCGTACCGGTCCACCGGGTTCCAGTAGGTCATCACCAGCACCGGCACGCCGGTGGCCGCGTGGACCTCCCGGACGGTGCGCAGCACGCCGGCGATCCGGATGCCGCCGCGCAGCGCGATGGTGTCGGCGCTCTGGATGACGGGGCCGTCGAGCACCGGGTCGCTGTGCGGCAGGCCGATCTCGATGATGTCGCAGCCGCCCTCCACCATCGCGACGACGGCGCGGACGCCGCCCTCCTCGGTGGGGAAGCCGGCCGGGAAGTAGCCGACGAGGGCGGCCCGGTCGGCCTCCCTGGCCGCCTCGAGCACGGCGCTGAGCGCCGCCGCGTTGCCACTCACTTGTCGCCCTCCTCGGCGTCGCGGCCGGTGTTGCCGTCGTAGAGCCCGAAGTAGCGGGCGGCGGTGTCCATGTCCTTGTCGCCGCGGCCCGAGAGGTTGACCACGATGAGCCCCTCGGAGCCGAGCTCCCGCCCGACCTCCAGGGCGCCGGCCAGCGCGTGGGCGCTCTCGATGGCCGGGATGATGCCCTCGGTGCGGGACAGCAGGAGCAGGGCCCGCATCGCCTCGTCGTCGGTCACCGGCCGGTACTCGCCGCGGCCGCAGTCCTTGAGGTAGGAGTGCTCCGGGCCGATGCCGGGGTAGTCGAGACCGGCGGAGATGGAGTACGGCTCGGTGATCTGGCCCTCGTCGTCCTGCAGCACGTAGGACCTGGAGCCGTGCAGGATGCCGGGCTCGCCGGCGCTGAGGGTGGCGGCGTGCTCGCCGGAGTCGACGCCGTGTCCGGCCGCCTCGCAGCCGACGAGTCGCACCCCGGTGTCCGGGATGAACGCGTGGAACAGGCCGATCGCGTTGGATCCGCCGCCGACGCACGCCACGACGGCGTCCGGCAGCCGGCCCGCCTGCTCCTGGATCTGCCGGCGCGCCTCGACGCCGATGACCCGGTGGAAGTCGCGGACCAGGGCGGGGAAGGGGTGCGGGCCCGCCACGGTGCCGAACAGGTAGTGGGTGTCGTCGACGTTGGCGACCCAGTCGCGGAACGCCTCGTTGATCGCGTCCTTGAGGGTGCGGCTGCCGGAGGCCACCGGGATCACCTCGGCGCCCAGCATCCGCATCCTGGCCACGTTGAGCGCCTGCCGCTGGGTGTCGATCTCCCCCATGTAGATGGTGCAGTCGAGGCCGAACAGGGCGCAGGCCGTCGCCGTGGCCACGCCGTGCTGGCCGGCGCCGGTCTCGGCGATCACCCGCGTCTTGCCCATGCGGCGGGTGAGCAGCGCCTGACCGAGCACGTTGTTGATCTTGTGCGAGCCGGTGTGGTTCAGGTCCTCACGCTTGAGGAACACCCGCGCCCCGCCGGCCTCGGCGCCGAACCTCGGCACCTCGGTCAGCGCGCTCGGCCGGCCGGTGTAGTGCGTGAGCAGCCGGTCGAGCTCGGCGCCGAAGGCCGGGTCCGCCTTCGCCTTCTCGTACTCGGCCGCCACCTCCTCGACGGCGGCGCGCAGCGCCTCGGGAACGAAGATCCCGCCGTACGCCCCGAAGTACCCACCGTCGTTGGGCACCGGCCCCCCGTGGTCGGGAAAGAAGTACTCCGCGGCCCGCTTGGACTCCACGGATTCGGTGTCAGACATTCGTTGCGTTGCCTTGCCTTCCGGATTGTTGCGAACGAGGGGTGTGTGCGAGGGCCGGGGCCTGGGCCTGCGCGGCCGGCAGAGCGGAACGCCGCAGCCCTGGCCGGTGGCCGTCGACGGGCCACGGGCAGGGTGAGTTCCGCGCTGCCAGGCGCTCGCGTCGTACCGGCTCGGGCCCTCGCCGCTTCGCTATCGCGAGCGCGAGGCGGCCCGGCTCATGCTTGGGACGCGGCCCGGGCCGGCCGCCATCGGCGACCGTTGATCCGACCGGGCTCGCAGCCGATGTGGTAGCGGACCCGCCGCCCCAACACCCGACGAGCCGGCGCCCGACACCCACGCGGGCGAAGCCCGCGCCCCGGGTCCACACGCATCCCCACCGACCACCGCACACTGTCCAAGCCGACATCGGCGGCCACCAGGCTGCCCCGCCCCCCGGCCAGCGCTCGGACCTCACCCCACGAGCCGCGCACGACGGACGGCACGGCCGAAACGGCGACGCCAACCGCTACGGCGCCACCCACCGGCGCCCACCCGGCCACACCGGCGGAGCCAACACGCCGCGCCTCCGGCACACGACCCTGGCCCCACACCACCTCATCGGCACCCACCGCCGGCCGCCCGGCCACGCCGACGGATCGCGCCTCCAGCGCACGGACGGCACGCCGCAATACCTGACAGGCACCCGACGCCAACCACCCGGCCACCTTGGCGGAGCCAACAGGCCGCGCCTCCGGCGCACGAACCTCGCCCCACACCACCTCATCGGCACCCACCGGCGTCCGCCCGGCCACACCGGCGGAGCCAACACGCCGCGCCTGCGGCGCACCAACCTCGTCCCACACCACCTCGCAGGCGCTCGCCGGCGGCCGGCCGGGCGCGGCGGCGGAGCCGCCGGCCGGCGCGGTCGAGCCAGCGCAGCGCCCCCGCATCAGCGGCCCTGTCGCAGCGCCGGGTGCGTGCCCGCGGCGACCAGGTCGGCGACCGCGGTCCGCGGGTCGCGGCCGGTCACCAGGGACTCGCCCACCAGCACGGCGTCCGCGCCGTCGTGCGCGTACGCGATCAGGTCGTGCGGGCCGCGCACCCCGGACTCGGCGACCTTGACGATGTGGTCGGGGATCTCCGGCGCCACCCGGGCGAAGGTGCCCCGGTCGACCTCGAGCGTCTTGAGGTTCCGCGCGTTGACCCCGATGATCCGGGCCCCGGCGTCGACCGCGCGGGTCACCTCGTCCTCGTCGTGGACCTCGACCAGCGGCGTGAGGCCGAGGGACTCGGCCCGCTCGACGAGCGAGACCAGCGCCGGCTGCTCGAGCGCGGCCACGATGAGCAGCACCAGGTCGGCGCCGAAGGCGCGGGCCTCCCACAGCTGGTAGGAGGTGACGATGAAGTCCTTGCGGAGCACCGGCACGTCGACGCGGGCCCGCACCGCGGCCAGGTCGGCCAGGGAGCCGCCGAAGCGCCGCTGCTCGGTGAGCACGGAGATGGCCGCCGCGCCGCCGGACTCGTAGTCGGCGGCGAGCGCGGCCGGGTCGGCGATGGCGGCGAGCGCGCCCTTGGACGGGCTCGAACGCTTGACCTCGCAGATCACCGAGACGCCGTCGCCCTTGAGGGCCGCGACCCCGTCCTTGGTCTGCGGGGCCTTCGCCGCGGATTCCTTGAGCTCGTCGAGGCTTGTCCGCGCCTGCCGCTCGGCAAGATCGGCGCGGACCCCTTCGATGATCTCGTCGAGGACACTCACGCGACCGGCCCCTTCCTGTCGGTTTGGGGATCCCGGACCACAGTCCAGGAGAGCAATCACACCGATGGTATCGGGCGCTGGGCAGAGGTTTCGCATCCGGTGGGGCCCCGTCCCACATGCCGGACGTGCGCGGCGCCGGGGCTGGTCAGGGGGCCAGTGCGGCGCCGATCGGCAGGTTGCGCAGCACCGTGAAGACGAGCGCCGCGCCGCCCAGGGCCCAGGCCACGGTGCGGGGCGCCGGGGCCGGCAGCGGGCGGCCGAACGGCGCCAGGGCCAGCCGCAGCGCGAGGAAGGACAGCAGTGCCGCCAGGATCGCGACGGCGAGGGCGTTGGCACCGAGGGCGGCGCCGAGGTCGGCGTCGGCGAGCGCGGAGACGCAGCGCAGGCCCCCGCAGCCCGGGCAGTGGAGGCCGGTGAGCGCCGGCACCGGGCAGGGCGGGTAGCGGCCGGGGGCCGCCGGGTCGAGGACGGCCACGGCGCCCAGGGCGGCCGCCGCCCCCGCCGCCCAGGACAGCCGGCTCAGGCGGCCGGCGAGCGGGGGACGGGGTGGTGGCACACGCCCAGCATGGGAGCGCGGCCGCCGCCCCGCAATCGCACGACGGTGAAGGTCAGCCGCCGACCGTGGCCTGCTCGGGCTCGGGGTCGGTGCCGGCCGCGCCGGCGGTCACGCCCGCGGGCTGGGCCGAACCGGCCCGCACCTTGGCCTTGGCGACGTGCGCCGCGCTGGCGGGCACCTGCTGCTGGCCGAAGCCCATGCCCTTGAGCACCAGGCCCGCGATCCCACCGAGGGCGATGATCACGCCGCCGGCCACCACGCCGAGCGGCTGCGCCATGATCGTGTAGGCGCTGCCGACGACCGTGCCGATGAAGATGATCAGGACGGCGGTCCAGGCGGCGGGAGAGTTGCCGTGGTGGTATTTGTCCGCCATGAGTGCTCCTTGTGGGTCAGGATCGGGCGCGCTGGCCCTCGCTCGGGTGCCGTCGTCCATTGTCGCAGCCGCCGCGGCGGGACCTAGGTGGGGTCCTCGCCACGGTCCAGCGCCCGCCAGATGTCCTCAGGGCGGTCGGAGTCCGTGGCGGCGGGCCGCCGCCGGTCGGCGCGGCGCCCGGCCCGCTCGTACCGGGCCGACATGGCCGGCCACTGCCGGCCGTAGCTCAGCGCGAGCAGCCCCGCGCAGAGCAGCAGCAGGCCGCCGAGGGCGGAGACCCACGGCCAGCCGGTGTGGCTCACGCTGCTGACGGCCGCCTCGCTGAGGCCCATGACCTCCGCCGCGTTCCGCTCCAGCGCCTCGGTGTCGCCGGCGCCGAGCAGCGCCGCGCCGATCGAGCCGGCGCCGCTGAGCGCGAGGACCGAGGAGACCACGGTGCGGCCGGTTCTGCGGACCGCGAACACGGCCACCAGGGCCGCGAGGCCGACGAGCGCCAGCGCGCTCGGCAGCCCGGACACGGCGCTGCCGCTGGCCGTCACCGGCAGCTCGGCGCCGGCGGCCGACGCCTCGCCCTCGCCCCAGGTCTGGCCGGCGGCGATCAACACGACGGCGGCCCCGGCCGCGCCGCTCAGCAGCGCGCCGGCGAGCGCGCGCCGTGGGGCGCTCGAACTGCCGGGGGTGGGGTCTCGCTTCACCCCTCCACGCTACCGCGCAGCTTTCCGGCGGTGGCCACCGCCCTGAGAACGGCCGCCGCCTTGTTCCGGCACTCGGTGTCCTCGGCGACCGGGTCCGAGTCGGCCACCACGCCCGCGCCCGCCTGGACGTGGGCGATACCGTCGCGCAGCACCGCCGTGCGGATGGCGATCGCGGTGTCGGCGTCGCCCGCGAAGTCGAGGTAGCCGACGCAGCCGCCGTAGACGCCGCGCCTGGTCGGTTCGAGCTCCTCGATGATCTGGAGGGCGCGCGGCTTGGGCGCTCCCGACAGGGTGCCGGCCGGGAAGCAGGCGGTGAGCGCGTCGAACGCGGTGCGGCCCTCGGCCAGCCGGCCGGTGACCGTGGAGACGATGTGCATCACGTGGCTGTAGCGCTCGACGGACATGAAGTCGACGACTTCCACGCTGCCCGGCGAGCTGACGCGGCCCAGGTCGTTGCGGCCGAGGTCGACCAGCATCAGGTGCTCGGCGCGCTCCTTGGGGTCGGCGAGCAGCTCCTCGGCGAGCTCGGCGTCCTCCCTGGGGGTGGCGCCGCGCGGCCGGGTGCCGGCGATGGGGTGGAGCATGGCCCGGCCGCTCTCCACCTTCACCAGCGCCTCGGGGCTCGAGCCGACGACGTCGAAGCCGCCCTCGGGTCCGCCGCCCTCGCCGGCGAACCTGAACAGGTACATGTAGGGGCTGGGGTTGGTGGCCCGCAGCACCCGGTAGACGTCGAGGGCGCTGGCCCGGCAGGGCGTCTCGAAGCGCTGGGACGGCACCACCTGGAAGGCGTCCCCGGCCCTGATGTACTCCTTGACCCGCTCGACGGCCGCCTGGTAGTCGGGCCCGCCCCAGCGCGCGGTGTACGACGGCAGCTCGGCGGGCGGCAGCGCGACGGCGCCGGCCGGCACCGGGCGGGCGAGGTCGGCCTCCATCGCGTCGAGCCTGGCCACGGCGTCCGCGTACGCCTCGTCGACGCCGGTGTCCAGGTCGTTGTGGTTGATGGCGTTGGCGATCAGCAGCACCGTGCCGTCGCGGTGGTCGAGCACCGCGAGGTCGGAGGCGAGCAGCATGGTCAGCTCGGGCAGCGCCAGGTCGTCGCGGGTGCTGTCGCCGACCGACTCCAGGCGGCGGACCACGTCGTAGCCGAGGTAGCCGACCATGCCGCCGGTGAACGGCGGCAGCTCCGGGTCGCGCGGGGTGTGCAGGGCGCGCAGCGTCTGGCGCAGCACCTGGAGCGGGTCGCCCTCGCGCGGCACCGAGACGGGCGGCGAGCCGAGCCAGTGCGCGCGCCCGGACCTGACGGTGAGGGCGGCCGAGCTGCGGACGCCCACGAAGGAGTAGCGCGACCAGGTGCGGCCGTTCTCCGCCGACTCGAGCAGGAAGGTGCCGGGGCGCTCGCCCGCGAGCTTGCGGTAGAGCGCGATGGGGGTGTCACCGTCGGCGAGGAGGCGACGGGTGACCGGGATCACCCGCCGGTCCTTGGCGAGCACCCGGAAACGGTCGAGGTCCATGCCGGCTGAGCCTACTGCCACGGGCCTGCCGGATCGTGCGCGGTGGAACGGCGGACGCCGCCCGCCGGGAACCGTCAGGCGGAGCCGAGCGGCAGCGCGCCAGCGTCGAAGCAGGTGCGGTCGCCGGTGTGGCAGGCGGCGCCGACCTGGTCGACCTTGACCAGCACCGTGTCGCCGTCGCAGTCGAGCGCCACGGACTTCACGTACTGCACGTGCCCCGAGGTGTCGCCCTTGACCCAGTACTCCCGGCGGCTGCGGCTCCAGTAGGTGCAGCGGCCGGTGGTGAGCGTGCGGTGCAGGGCCTCGTCGTCCATCCAGCCCAGCATCAGCACCTCACCGGTGTCGTACTGCTGCGCGATGGCGGGCACCAGGCCGTCCGTGGTGCGCTTGAGGCGGGCGGCGATGGCGGGGTCGAGAGCGGCTGGCTTGGGCATGTGTCCATTCTGCCGCCTGGCCGCCGGGGACTCTAAGGTGGAGATCATGTCTACCCATGCGAAGCGTGAACGGCTGTTGCTCGCTGACCTCTTGGAGACCTCGGGTCCGGACGCCCCCACCCTGTGCGAGGGCTGGACGGCGCGTGACCTGGCCGCCCACGTCGTGGTCCGGGAGCGCCGCCCGGACGCGGCGAGCGGCATCATCATCAAACCCCTGGCGGCGCGCGGCGAGCGGGTGCGCAACGAGTTCGCGGCCAAGCCGTACGAGGAGCTGATCCAGCTGATCAGGACGGGGCCGCCGCGGGTCTCCCCGTTCTCGCTGAAGCAGGTCGACGAGGCGGCCAACACGGTCGAGTTCTTCATCCACGCCGAGGACATCAGGCGCGCGCAGCCGGAGTGGGAGCCGCGGCCGCTCGACCCGGTCTTCGCGGACGCGCTGTGGCGTCGGGTGGAGTCGGGCGCGCGGATCATGGGGCGCCGCAGCCCGGTCGGCCTCGTGCTGCGCCGCCCGAACGGGCAGGTGGCCGTCGCCCACAAGGGCGCCCCGGTCGTCACCGTGACCGGCGAGCCCGGCGAGCTGCTGATCTTCGCCTCCGGCCGGCAGGACGCGGCCCGCGTCACCGTCGAGGGCGACGAGGAGGCCATCGCCAAGCTGCGGGCGGCCAGGCTGGGCTTCGCCTGACCGCCGGGCGCGGCGGCGGCCCGACCGCTCGGCGCGCCTGGCGACCGTTCAACGTCCTCCCGAGCCGCGGCTGTTGACAGTCGGGCGCGACCTTGTCACGCTTCCGCCGTCCCTTGAAAGCGCTTACCACCCGGGGCTTCGCAGGTTCGGATGAATCGATTCACGCGAGGCCTCGGCGGCCGGCGCCAGATCCAGCACACGGGAGTGATGGATGCGAGGAATACTCAGAGCCGCCAGCACCGCGCTGGCCGTGGTCGCCGCCGCGGCCGCGGCGGCGGTGGGGCTGCCGGGGACGGCCGCGGCCGCCGCGGCGGGTCCGACGATCTACATCGCGAGCGACTCGACGGCCCAGACGTACAACTCCGGCTACGAGCCGCAGGCCGGCTGGGGACAGATGCTCGACCGGTACTTCGCGGACGACGTCACCGTCGCCAACCACGCCATCGGCGGGCGCAGTTCGCGGTCGTTCGTCGAGCAGGGCCGGCTCCAGACGATCCTGGACCGGATCCAGCCCGGCGACTACCTGTTCGTGCAGTTCGGGCACAACGACGCCTCGGTCACCATCCCCGAGCGGTACACCTCCCCCGCGGACTACAAGGAGTACCTGCGCGCGGACTACATCGGGGGCGCCCGCGCCCGCGGGGCGATCCCGGTGATCGTCACCCCCGTCTCGCGCCGCTCCTACAACGCCTCGACCGGGCAGTTCAACGTCTCCTTCCCGGAGTACGTGCAGCGGGCGATCGAGGTGGCGCAGGAGGAGAATGTCCCGCTGATCGACCTCTCCGCGTCCAGCCGCGCCTACCTCGACTCCATCGGCCCCGAGGCCGCCAGGGGCGTCTTCCTGCACACCGCCCCGGGCGAGTACCCGAACCGTCCGGACGGCACCGCGGACGACACCCACTTCCAGCGGTACGGCGCCCTGCAGATGGCCCGGCTGATCGCCCGCGAGGTGCGCGGCGAGGGCCTGGCGCTCTCCTCGCAGGTGCGTGACACGGTCGACGACGTCTACGACCTCGGCCCGTCGAGCGGCCCGGTCGCCTCCTCGTACACCCAGGTCACCGCCGCCACCGCCTACAGCGCGTCGCGCGGCTACGGCATCGTGGGCAGCGGCCTGATCGAGCGCGACCGGGGCACGGCGATGAACCAGTTGCAGCGGGACTTCGTCGCCCTGTTCGACGGCCAGTACGAGTTCCGCGCCAACGTGCCGAACGGGGTCTACGACGTGCGGATCACCGCCGGCGACGCGACCGGCTCGGCGCGCACCAACGTCACCGTCGAGGGCTCGGTCACCGGCCGGCTCGCGCCCGCCGCCAACACCGCGGCCACGCAGACCTACGCGGGCGTGTCGGTCACCGACGGGCTGCTCGACCTCGTGGTCTCCGGGGAGACCGCGCATCTCAACGCCGTCGAGATCCTGCCGGCGGCCTGAGGACCGGTCCGGGCGCCCCACGGCCCCCAACACCCAGGGGCGCCCGGACCACTTCACGGCTTCCTGACCCGCTCGACGACGCTGGTGAAGCCCTCGGCGCCGTGACCGGCCCCGGCGGTGATCCCGTTGAGGAAGGCCGTCGGTCCCTCGGCGGCCAGAAGACGGCGAGCATCGCCTGGCACCAGACCATCGCCAGGCCGGGGTCCGCCCCCGGTAGTCGATCCGGCTCAGCGCGGAAAGCGCTTCCCGACGGGCGTTCAGAACGGCCTCGTCCCCGGCGTGGAAGGTGCAGGCGTCGGGCGTTACGATCGCGGGCGGCGGCACCATGATGCCGCCGGTCAGCAGCACCGTGCCCCGGCGTCCTAGGCGCGCTTGATCCCCACGGCGGCCCAGGCGGAGATCTTCTTGTCCAGCTCCGTCGACTCGCTCGCCAACGCCCGCCAGCGGTGCGGCACGGTGATGCCCGGCTCGACCAGTTCGAGCCCGTCGAAGAACCCGGCCACCTCCTCACGCGTCCTGACCTGGGCGGGGATGCCGCCGCGCCGGTAGATCTCCTCCACCTGCCGCAGCGCCGGGGCGTCGAAGTCCGGCGTGACGTGGCTCAGCAGCAGCGCGGAACCGGCGGGCAGCGCGTCGAGCAGCCGGCGCACGATGGCGTGGGCGCCCTGCTCGTCCGTCACGAAGTGCAGCAGCGCGAGCAGCGAGAGCGCGACCGGCTTCGTCAGGTCGATGGTCTCAGCCAGTTGGGGCGACCGGAGGATGTCGTCGAGGTCGGTGATCAGGTCGGCGTGGATGTAGGTGGTGCGGCCCTCGGGCGTGCTGCGCATCAGGGACTCGGCGTGCGTGAGGACCAGCGGGTCCTTGTCGACGTACACGATCCGGCACTCGGGCGCGGCCTCCTGGGCCACCTGGTGCAGGTTGGGCTCGGTGGGTATGCCGGTGCCGATGTCGAGGAACTGGCGGATCCCCGCCTCCTCGACGAGGAGGCGGACCGCCCGCTGCATGAAGGCCCGGTTGGCCCGTGCCGCGTCGCGCACCCCCGGCCACCAGTCGAGGACCTTCTCGGCGGCCTCCCGGTCGACCTGGTAGTTGTCCTTGCCCCCGAGGTAGTAGTCGTACATCCGCGCCGAGTGCGGCACGTTGAAGGGGTCGGTGGGGGTGCTCATCTCTCTCCCGGGGTGACGCGGAACCTGTGCGCAGGCTATCTCCCGCGGTTCACGGTCCGTCAGGCGACCGCCTCCGCCCGGGCCGTGGCAAGGCTCCTACCAGCCGTGCACGGACGCCGGTTCGCCCCGCAGGTAGTGGCCGATGCCCAGCGCGTTGTAGCGGACGACGGTGCCGGGCAGGCGGCGCGGGTCGTGCCAGAACAGGCCCGCGCACTTGTGCGGTTCGGCGTTGTGCAGGGCGCCGGCCCAGCGGTTGGTGGCGAAGAAGAAGCCGACGCGCGCGGAACCCTCGGGGGATCGGTAGTGCATGGTGTGCACGATCCGTAGCGCGGCCGGGTCGACGTCGACGCCGACCTCCTCGCGTGCCTCGCGGACCGCAGCCCGCACCACGCTCTCGCCGTGTTCGACCTTGCCGCTGGGCAGGTTGAGCCGGCCGTCCGCGTAGCCGGTGTTGGCCCGTTCGGCGAGCAGCACCTGCCCGGCGCGCTCGAAGATGATCAGGGCGTCGACGTAGGCGCGTTGGGTCATCGTGCCCGCCCCTCGTCCTCCGCGGCGGGCGTCTCGCGCAGCAGTGTGGCCTCGGTCATGGCGTCGTCCCGGGTGGCGGCCACGAAGGTGAGCACGGCGCGGAGTTGGCGCTCGTCGAAGCGTGAGAGCAGCTCGGTGGCCCGGCGGCCCATGCCGTCGTAGTGGGCGGCGGGGAGGGTCCTTCCCCGCTCGGTGACGCGCACCAGGGCGCGGCGGCGGTCGTTGGGGTCGGCGGCACGCTCGACGTAGCCGGCCGCCTCGAGACGGTCGATCATGCGGGTGACGGCGCCCGTGGTGCGGGCGAGCCGGGTGGCCAGCGCGCCGGCGCCGAGTGGCCCGTCGGCCTTGGCGAGCGCGTGGAGGCACTGCAGGTCGGTGGTGGAGACGCCGAGGCGCCCGGCCACCAGCTCGTTGAGCTGGACCGTCGCGGTCGCCATGTCCGGCATCAGGTAGAGGATCTCGTCGATCAGCCGGGCGGCCGCGGAGTCGGGGGCGGGCTCGGGCTCGGGCACGGGTTTGACGCCTTTCACTCGGAGATTTATCTTACTCATTCAGATAATGAGCGATGCAGTAACTGCGCCGCTCAGTCACATCTCACGCATCGCGCATCCCATCACCCCACCACCGGCCGAGAGGAGCCGCGGGTGTCGTCCCTGCCGCCCGGAAGAACCCGAACGCTGGCCTTGACCGCCATCCTGCTCGCAGCGTTCATCGACCTGATCGACGTCACGATCCTCACCGTCACCCTTCCCTCCATCCAGGCCGACCTCGGTGCCTCTCCCGCGCAGCTCCAGTGGATGCTGAGCGCCTACACGCTGGCGCTCGGCGCCGGGCTGATCAGCGGGGCCAGGCTCGGCGACATCGCCGGCCACCGGCGGGTCTTCGTCGCGGGCGTGCTCGGCTTCACCGCCGCCTCGGCGCTGTGCGCGCTGGCCCTGAATCCTGGCATGTTGATCGCCAGCCGGGTGGCCCAGGGCCTGTTCGCGGCGGCCATGGTCCCGCAGGTGCTGGCCCAGATCCAGCTGCTCTACGCGCCACACGAACGAGGCGGCCCGATGGCCGGGTTCGCCTCGCTCACCGGCCTGGCCGCCACCCTCGGGCCGATCCTCGGGCCGGCGCTCACGGAGGCCGACCTGGCCGGCACCGGCTGGCGGCTGGTCTTCTGGGTCAACGTGCCGCTTGGTCTCGCCACCGCCTACGCCTCGATCCGCCTGCTGCCGGAGAGCCGCGCCGAGGCTCCGCCGCGGCTCGACATCCCGGGGGTGCTGGTCTCGACCGCGGGGCTGCTCCTGCTGCTCTACCCGCTGATCGCCGCGTCCGACGGCGGGCGCTGGCCGGGTTGGGCCACCGGCTGCCTGCTGGCGGGCGGGGCCGTGCTGGTGGCGTTCGTCCTGCGGCAGCGCCGGGCCGAGCGTGCCGGAGGCTCGCCGCTGGTCGCCGTGTCGCTGTTCCGCCACCGCTCGCTCGCCGGCGGGCTGCTCGTCCAACTCCTCTTCTCCGTGCCCGTGATGGGCTTCTTCATGGTGATGATGCAGTTCCTCCAGGTCGGCGTCGGCATGGCGCCGCTGGAGGCCGGTCTCACGCTGGTGCCCTGGTCGATCTCGGTGGCCGTGCTGGCCGCGCTCGGCGCCGCCGTGCTGCTGCCCAGGATCGGCCGGCTCACCGTGCGGGCGGGTCTCGTGGTGCTCGCGCTCGCGCTGCTGCTGATGGCCCGGACAGCGGCCGGCGCGACCCCGGACACCGGCTTCCTCGACCTGCTGCCGAGCGTGGCGCTCGGCGGCGCCGGCATGGGTCTGGTGGTCGCGCCCATCATCCAGCTGACGCTGACCGACGTGCCGCCCGAGCACGCCGGTTCGGGATCGGCGCTCTTCAACACCGTCACCCAGCTCGCCGCCGCGGTCGGGGTCGCCGTGATGGGCACGTTCTTCTTCGCCAGGACGCAGGGCCTCGCGCCGGACGTCACGACCGTCGGCGACGCCTTCCACGACACGCTCCTGCTCGCCGCCGCGCTGCTCGCCGTGGCACTCGCGGCCACGACGCTGCTCCCCCGCCACGCGGCGCGCGCGCCGGAGGCGGTGCCGACCGGCGCGGCGACGGGCTAACTGGCAGGCCAGGCGCCCCTGCCCACCAGGTCGAGGACGAGCGCGGCGATGTTCCAGGCGTCGTCCTCGCCCCGGTGGTGCCGGCCTTCCAGCGGCAGCCCGGCGATCTCCAGGGCGCGGTCCATGCCGGGGCGCTTGCGCAGGCCGTAGCCCTCGGTGAAGGCCAGCTTCGCGTTGGTGTGGCGGCGGCCGAACGGATAGGGGACGCCGGTCGCCTGGCACTGGCGGGTGAACTGCCTGCGGTCGTAGTCGCCCCAGCTCGCCCACGGGCGCGGCCCCGCCCGGTGTTCCACCGCCAGCAGCCGGCACGCCTCGGCGAAGGACACACCCCGGTCCACCTCGGCCTGGGTGAGGCCCGTCAGCTCGGTGCAGAAGGCGCTGACCCTCGACCTGGCCGGCCGCACCACGACCCGGTGCCGGTCGAGCCGCTCACCGGCCGCCAGGTCCACCACCGTGAGGCCGATCTCGATGATCTCGCTGACCTGGCCGGGTGGCGGCTGGCCGGTCCAACACGTCGCCTCGACGTCCACCACGTTCAGCAACTCGCCGGTCGCTCCCATGCCGTCGACCCTACGGAGCCGGCCGCCCGTCGGCACCCCCTTTCCGGTTTGAACGTACGTCCTGAACGCTCGTTCAAAACTCGGGTAGGGTGTGCCCCCATGGGCAACGCGAACGACCGGGGCTTCACCCATCTGCACGTCCACACCCAGTACTCGCTGCTGGACGGCGCGGCCCGGCTGGGGGACCTGTTCGCCGCATGCCGGGCACACGGCATGACGCACCTGGCCGTGACGGACCACGGGAACCTGCACGGGGCGTACGACTTCTTCCAGCAGGCGACGGGTGCCGGGGTGACGCCGATCATCGGGATCGAGGCGTATGTGGCGCCGGAGTCGCGGCGGCACAAGCGGCGGGTGCAGTGGGGACAGCCGCACCAGAAGAAGGACGACGTCTCCGGTTCCGGTGGTTACACGCACAAGACGATCTGGGCCGTCGACAAGACCGGCCTGCACAACCTCTTCAAGCTGTCCTCGGACGCCTACGCGGAGGGCTTCTTCGTCAAGTGGCCCCGGATGGACAAGGAGACGATCGCCGGACACGCCGCCGGTCTCGCCGCCTCGACGGGCTGCCCGTCCGGCGAGGTGCAGACCAGGCTCCGCCTCGGCCAGCCCGAGGAGGCGCTCAGGGCCGCCGCCGACTACCGGGACATCTTCGGGGCCGACAACTACTTCCTGGAGTTGATGGACCACGGTCTCGACATCGAGACCCGGGTCCGGGACGGGCTGCTGGAGATCGGGAGGAAGCTCGGCATCCCGCCGATCGTCACCAACGACTCGCACTACACCCACGCCGCCGAGGCGAGCGCGCACGACGCCCTGCTCTGCATCCAGACCGGCAAGAACCTCTCCGACCCGGACCGCTTCCGGTTCGACGGCACGGGCTACTACCTGAAGTCGCCCGAGGAGATGTACGCCATCGACTCCTCGGACGCCTGGCAGCAGGGCTGCGCCAACACCATGCTCCTCGCCCGACGGGTCGACACCACGGGCTGGTTCGAGAAGCGCGACCTGATGCCGCGGTTCGACGTGCCCGAGGGGCACACCGAGGTCTCCTGGTTCCGCGAGGAGGTCGCGCGCGGCATGGCCCGCCGCTACCCGGGCGGGGTCACCGAACGCCACCGCCGCCAGGCCGAGTACGAGATGGACGTCATCATCCAGATGGGGTTCCCCGGCTACTTCCTCGTGGTCGCGGACTTCATCATGTGGGCCAAGTCGCAGGGCATCGCGGTGGGTCCAGGGCGCGGCTCGGCGGCCGGTTCGCTGGTCTCCTACGCGATGGGCATCACCGACCTCGACCCCCTCGACCACGGGCTGATCTTCGAGCGGTTCCTCAACCCCGAGCGCGTCTCCATGCCGGACGTCGACATCGACTTCGACGAGCGCAGGCGCGGCGAGGTCATCCGGTACGTCACCGAGAAGTACGGCGCCGACAAGGTCTGCCTGATCGGCACCTACGGCACCATCAAGGCCAAGAACGCCATCAAGGACGCCACCCGGGTCCTCGGCTACCCGTACGCGATGGGCGACCGCGTCACCAAGGCCATGCCGGCGGACGTCGGCGGCAAGGGCATCCCGCTCTCCGGCATCACCGACAGGGACCACCCGCGCTACGCCGAGGCGGCCGAGGTCAGGTCGATGTACGAGAACGAGCCGGACGTCAGGAAGGTCATCGACACCGCGCGGGGTGTGGAGGGCCTGGTCCGGCAGATGGGAGTGCACGCGGCCGGCGTGATCATGTCCAGCGAGCCCGTCACCGACCACATCCCGGTCTGGGTCAGGCACACCGACCGGGTCACCATCACCCAGTGGGACTACCCCACCTGTGAGGCGCTCGGCCTGCTGAAGATGGACTTCCTCGGCCTGCGCAACCTCACGATCATGGACGACGCGCTGGCGCTGATCGAGCGCGCCGGCGGCGACCGGCTCGACCTGCTCGCGCTGCCGCTGGACGACCGCGCCACCTTCGAACTCCTGGGGCGCGGCGACACGTTGGGCGTCTTCCAGTTCGACGGCAGCGCGATGCGGTCGCTGCTGCGCATGATGAAGCCGAACCACTTCGAGGACATCACGGCGGTCACCGCCCTGTACCGTCCGGGCCCGATGGGCATGAACAGCCACATCAACTACGCCCTCCGCAAGAACGGCCAGCAGGAGATCACCCCGATCCACCCGGAGTTGGCGGATCCGCTGCGCGACGTCCTGGACGTCACCTACGGCCTGGTGGTCTACCAGGAGCAGGTGCAGAAGGCGGCCCAGGTGCTCGCCGGCTACTCGCTCGGACAGGCCGACCTGCTCCGCCGCGCCATGGGCAAGAAGAAACCCGAGGTGCTGGCGAAGGAGTTCGTCACCTTCCAGCGCGGGGCGCGGGACCGGGGCTACTCGGACGAGGCGATCCAGGCCGTGTGGGACACCCTGGTGCCGTTCGCCGGCTACGCCTACAACAAGGCGCACGCCGCCGCCTACGCCCTGGTCTCCTACTGGACGGCCTACCTCAAGGCCAACCATCCGGCCGAGTACATGGCGGGCGTCCTGACGTCCGTCAAGGACGACAAGGACAAGATGGCCGTCTACCTCAACGAGTGCCGCCGGATGGGCATCAGGGTGCTGCCGCCGGACGTCAACGAGTCGGACGCCGACTTCACGCCCAGCGGAGCCGACCGGATCCGCTTCGGCCTGACGGCCGTCCGCAACGTGGGCCGGAACGTGGTGGACTCGATCATCCGCACCCGCGACTCGAGGGGGAAGTACGCCGACTTCACCGACTACCTCGACAAGGCCGAGGTCGTGGTCTGCACCAAGCGGGCCACCGAGTCGCTGATCAAGGCGGGCGCCTTCGACCAGCTCGGCCACACCCGGCGAGGTCTCGCCGAGCGGTTCGAGCCGCTGATCGACGCGGCGGTCGCGGTCAAACGGCGGGAGGCCGAGGGGCAGTTCGACCTGTTCGGCGGCGCCGGCGCGGCGTCCTCCGACTCCTCGCCGGTGCTCGGCCCGCCGGTCGACTTCGCGGAGGCGGAGTGGCCCAAGCCCCGACTCCTGGCGCAGGAGCGGGAGATGTTGGGTCTGTATGTGTCGGACCACCCGTTGTTCGGGATCGAGCACATCCTGGACGAGAAGGCGGACGCGGCGATCTCGGCGCTCAACGGCGGCGACTACCCGGACGGGGCCGTGGTCACCATCGGTGGCATCATCTCCGGGCTCCAACGGAAGATGACCAAACAGGGCAACCCCTGGGCCATCGCCACCGTCGAGGACCTCGGCGGCTCCCTCGACTGCATGTTCTTCCCCGCCACCTACCAGCTCGTCTCCACCCAACTCGTCGAGGACGCCGTCGTCTTCGTCAAGGGACGCCTCGACAAACGCGAGGACGTCCCCCGCCTCGTCGCCATGGAACTCCAGGTACCAGACCTGAGCCACGCCGGCTCCGACGCCCCGGTCCGGCTCGAGATCGCGGAGTCCGCGATCACCCCGGCCTCGGTACGGCGCCTGAAGGAGGCCGTGTCGGCCCACCCCGGCCCGACGGAGGTCCATCTCCACGTCCGGGGTCTGGAGAAGACGACGGTGCTCAGGCTCGGTCCGCGCGTCGCGGCCGGTCCGGGACTGTGGGCGGACCTCAAGGCGGCGGCGGCCGTACGACGGCTCGTCTGAACGGTCGTTCAAGCCCGCGATAGGGTGCCCGCATGGGACACCGTGAGCGGTTGATGGCCGGCGCCAGGCGCCTCCTGGCGGAACGCGGCTACGCCCGCATCACCTCGCGCGACCTCGCCGCGGCCGCCGAGGCCCCGCTCGGCACCATCAACTACCACTACGGCTCGAAGGAGGCCCTGCTCAACGCCGCCCTGCTCGAAGCGCTGCACGAGTGGGGCGACCGCACGGTGCCGCGGTCCGAGCCGGCGGCCGAAGGGGACGACGCCGAACGGCTCGACCGGATGTGGTCGGACATCATCGAGTCGGTCACCACGCACCGACCGATGCTGGTCGCCGCCGTGGAGGCCTACGCCCAGGCCGAGCGCTCCGAGGACATCCGCCGGCAGATCGCCGAGGCCCTGGAGCGGTCCCGTCCCCGGATGGCGGAGGAACTGCACGGCGTCGGCACCGAGGCGGACGGCGAAGAGCGGGAGGCGCGGGCCATCGGCTCGGTCCACATGGCCCTGACCATCGGCCTCATCCACCAGTGGCTGGTCGACCCCGACCGCGCCCCGAGCGCCGCCGACCTGGCCCTCGGCCTGCGGGCCATCGCCCGCCGCCTGGAGACCGCGGACGACTGAGCCGCCCGCGGTCTCTAGGCGGCGCGCCCTCCCCGGCATCGCATTTACTTGCATACGCCTGCTATCACGATGGAGAATAGTCGGCGTACGCAAGGATGCCTCTCGCCGCACAGGAGCGAACCCTCATGAAGGTGCTGGTCACCGGCGCGACCGGATACATCGGCGGCTCGGTCGCCGTGCGTCTCGTCGCCGCCGGCCACACGGTCGTCGGCCTCACCCGCGACCCCGCAAAGGCCGACGCGCTCGACCGGCTGGGCATCGCCCCGGTCGTGGGGACGCTCGACGACGCCACCCTCCTCACCGCACAGGCCGGCGCGGCGGACGCCGTGGTCAACGCGGCCGACAGCGACCACCGGGGCGCGGTCGAGGCGCTGATCGCCGGCCTGGCCGGCTCCGGCAAGCCACTGCTCCACACCAGCGGCTCCAGCATCGTCGGAACCGACTCACGCGGCGAGCCGTCGGACACGGTCTTCGCCGAGGAGATCATGGCTCCCGGCTCGACCTGGCGTCCCGCCCCCGACAAGGCGGCCCGCGTCGCCATCGACCGCCTCGTCCTGGCGGCAGCCGATGCCGGCGTCCGCTCCACGGTGCTGTGCAACACACTGATCTACGGCCACGGGCTCGGCCCGGCGCGCGACAGCGTCCAGATCCCGGCCCTGGTCCGCCAGGCCCGCGCCAGCGGCGTCGCCCGCCATGTCGGCCGCGGCCTGAACATCTGGTCGAACGTCCACATCGCGGACGTCGCCGACCTCTACCTCCGCGCCCTCACCAAGTCCCCCGCCGGCTCCTTCCACTTCGTGGAGAACGGCGAGGAGTCCTTCGCCGCGATCACCGCCGCCATCGCCGAGCGGCTGGGCGTCGCGGGTCCCGAGCCGTGGGACGTCGAGGCCGCCATCGACGCCTGGGGCTACGAGCCCGCCGTCTACGCCCTCGGCTCCAACAGCCGGGTCCGCGCCTCCCGCGCCCGCCGGGAGTTGGGCTGGTCCCCGCGCCACGGGTCGGTCACCGCGTGGATCGGGGACGAGCTCATGACGGGCTGACCGGGGTCACGCTCCGCTCGACCGCCGCCGCGACGAACCGTTCGCGACGTGTCGGGCCGCCGGCTACGCCGCGCCCTTCTCACCTGGCTGAGGACGACAGTGCGGATTCGTGCACACAGCCGAAGTCAGGCAGGCGGACCTGACAGCGCGAGGCTCCGACACCTCAACACCCCCACGTCCCGGCGGCGGTGTCAGTCCCCCCGGGCCGCGGCCAGCCTGGCCCTCGCCTCCATGAGGGCGAAGCCGAGCAGGTTCGTGCCGGGCCAGCACGCCGGGTGCTCCGCCCGGTCGTCGTCCGCCGCCAGGCCGATGCCCCATATCCGGTCCAGCGGACTCGCCTCGACCAGCACCCGGTCGCGCGTCCCCAGCAGGTAGGCGCGCAGGGCCGGGTCCTGGCCGAACTTCGCCACGTTCCCCCGGACCACGAGCTCGAAGCGGGCCGCCGCCCAGCGCCGCTCGTCGAAGCCGCGCACCCGCCGCCCCAGCTTCTGGGCCTCGGCCGGATGCCGGGCCGCGAGGATCCGCTCCACCGAGCGCGCGTCGTCGAAGAGCCGTGCCTTGCCGGCCATCATCCAGTGCTCGGCGGTGGCGTACTCCTGCCCGTCCACGACGAAGGGCGAGGGGCACCACTGGCTGAACACCCCCGGCCCCACCGAGCCGTCCGCCTCCGGCGGCCGATGCCGCCAGAACATCAGCCACCTCACCCGCGCCCCCGAGCCGACCAGCGCCGCCAACTCCTCGCGGCTCCGCGCCTCGACCGGGCTCCTCCCCCGCTCCGTGTCCATGCCCCCGATGCTCCCAGCCACCACTGACAGCCGGCCAGGGGATTACCGCCGCGCCGCCCTGCCTGCCGGCCCACTCACCGGCCGCGCCGGCGTTCGCCGCGCTCCCCGCCGTGCGCTGGCAGCTGCCCGAGCTGAGCCAGGACCGTTGTCAGGTCTCCACCGGTGGGCCGGCGGGGTCGGGCGCGTCGAGGCCGGCCAGGTCGGCCATGACCCGCACCTGGTGGTCGAAGTACTCGTGGCGGGCGTCGATCATGCCGTCGAGCCGGCCGAAGCACTCGAATGTGACCAGGCCGAAGAGCTGCGTCCACAGGGTCAGCGCCATGGCGAGCACCCCGTCCGGCGGCACGGGCAGTTCGGGGGGCTCGGTGGGCCAGTAGCCCATCAGCCGCCGTACGTCCTCCCGCATCGCGGGCGGCAGCGGCCGCTCGGGCACGGCCTGGCGGCCGCCGCCGGACGCGCTGGCGAACAGGATGCCGGTGAGCGTGAGCAGGATCCGAGCGGCGGGTCCCACCGTCTCCCGCGGCGCGACGTAACCGGGCACCGGACTGCCGTAGATCAGGGCGTACTCGGCCGGATGCGCGAGCGCCCAGGTGCGCACGGCGTGGCAGAGGGCGAACCAGCGGTCGGCCTGGCCCGCTGTCGGCGAGGCGGCGACAGCGGCGTCCACCGCGTCGGCCAACGCCTCGTACGCCTCGGTGATCAGGGCGCTGAGCAGGGCGTCCCGGCTGTCGAAGTAGCGGTAGAGCGCCGACGGCACCAGCCCGGTGTCGCGGGCCACGGCGCGCAGGGAGAGATTGGCCCCCTCGGAGGCCAGATGCCGACGGGCGACCGCCAGGATCTCCTCGGTGATCTCGGCACGCACGCGTTCGCGGAGTGTTCTTCCTGGCATGACACCGGATTATGGCACGCGAGGAGAACGGGGGAGCGATTCGAGAACACTGTTCTTGCGCGGCAGGGTTCCCGTGTGTACGGTTACCCCCACACAGAGAACACCGTTCTCGAAACAGAACGGCGTACCAGGAGGTCAACGTCATGCCCCAGCACGTGATCGTCGGAGCCGGCCCGGTCGGCACGGCCACCGCCCTTCTTCTCGCCGAACGCGGCGAGCGGGTGCGCCTGTTGACGCGGCGTGGCACGGGCCCCGAGCACCCGGCGATCGAGCGGGTCGTCGCGGACGCCACCGACGCCGCCCGGCTCGCGGAGCTCGCCGAGGGGGCGACGGCCCTCTACAACTGCGCCGCCCCGCCCTACCACCGCTGGGCCGAGGAGTGGCCGCCGCTGGCCGCCGCCGTGCTGGGTGCCGCCGAGTCCAGCGGCGCCGTGCTGGCCACCGCCTCGAACCTCTACGGGTACGGCCCGGTGGACGGCGCCATCACGGAGACGGCCCCGCTGCGCGCGACGGGCGTCAAGGGCCGCGTCAGGGCCCGCCTGTGGCAGGAGGCGCTGGCCGCGCACGAGGCCGGGCGGGTCCGGGCCACCGAGGTCCGCGGCGCCGACTACCTGGGCGCCGGCACCCTCACCATGCTGACCGCCGCCGTGCTCCCCGCGGCCCTGGCCGGCCGCCGGGCCCGCGTCCCCGCCGACCTCGACGCCCCGCACAGCTGGACCTATGTCGGCGACGTCGCCCGCACGCTGGTCGCGGCCGCCGAGGACGAGCGCGCCTGGGGCCGCCCCTGGCACGTGCCGAGCGCCCCGCCGCGTTCCATCCGCCAACTCACCTCGCTCGCCTGCGACATCGCCGGCGCCCCCGCCCCCCGGCTGGCCACCATGCCGCGCCCGGTGCTGTGGCTCGGCGGCCTGTTCGACCCCCTGGTCCGCGAACTGCGCGAGACCCAGTACCAGTTCAGGGCGCCCTTCGTCCTCGACTCCACCGCCGCGACCGAGACCTTCGGCCTCACCCCGACCCCGATCGAGGACTCCCTGGCCGAGACCGTCCGGGCCCTGCCGGGCTCCGGCACGGGCTCGGCCGCGCCGGACCGTCCCTGAGCGGGGCGGCTCAGGAACCGCGTTCGTCAGAGCTCGCGGACCGGGCGGGCGGGGTTGCCGACCGCGACGACGTTGGCCGGGACGTCCTTGGTGACCACCGCGCCGGCGCCGATCACGGAGTTGTCGCCGATGGTCACGCCGGCGAGCACGATCGCCCCGCCGCCGAGCCAGACGTTGTCGCCGATGGTGATGGGGCGCGCGGCCTCCAGCTTGTCGCGGCGCGGCTCGGGCTCCAAGGGGTGGGTCGGGGTGAGCAGTTGGACGTTGGGGCCGATCTGGCAGTCCGCCCCGACGGTGATCCGGGCGACGTCCAGCGCGGTCAGGTTGTAGTTGACGAAGGTGCGGGCCCCGATGGTGATGTTGCTGCCGTAGTCGACGTACAGCGGGGGCCGCACCTCCGCGCCCTCGCCGAGCGAGCCGAGCAGCTCGACGAGGAGGGCGCGGGCGGAGTCCGGGTCCTCGACGCAGGCGGCCTGGTAGCGGGCCGCGAGCCGCATGGCGTGCCGCAGCCGCCTGCCGATCTCCGGGTCGTCGGCGACGTAGAGGTCACCCGCGAGCATCCGCTCCAGGTTCGTGCGCGGATCGCCCGCGAAGTACTCCTTGACCATGTGTACGATCGTACGCCCCGGGGGCCCGCTCGCCGCCGCCCGCCCGGTCGTCAGGCACCGACATAGGCCGCCAGGTGCTGGCCGGTGAGGGTGGAACGGGCGGCGACGAGGTCGGCGGGCGTGCCCTCGAAGACGATCCGGCCGCCGTCGTGGCCGGCGCCCGGGCCGAGGTCGATGATCCAGTCGGCGTGCGCCATGACCGCCTGGTGGTGCTCGATCACGATGACGGACTTGCCGGAGTCCACGAGCCGGTCGAGCAGGCCGAGCAGTTGCTCGACGTCGGCCAGGTGAAGGCCGGTGGTCGGCTCGTCCAGGAGGTAGACGCCGCCCTTCTCCGCCATGTGGGTGGCCAGCTTGAGCCGCTGCCGCTCGCCGCCGGAGAGCGTGGTGAGCGGCTGGCCGAGCGTGAGGTAGCCGAGCCCGACGTCGACGAGCCGGCCGAGCACGGCGTGCGCGGCCGGGGTGCGCGCCTCGCCGGCGCCGAAGAACTCCTCGGCCTCGGCCACCGACATGGCGAGCACCTCGCTGATGTCCCGGCCGCCGAGGTGGTGTTCGAGCACCGCGGCCTGGAACCGCTTGCCCTCGCACTCCTCGCAGGGGGTGGCGACGCCGGCCATCATCGCCAGGTCGGTGTAGACGACCCCGGCGCCGTTGCAGTTGGGGCAGGCGCCCTCGGAGTTGGCGCTGAACAGCGCCGGCTTGACGCCGTTGGCCTTCGCGAAGGCCTTGCGGATCGGGTCGAGCAGCCCGGTGTAGGTCGCCGGGTTGCTCCGCCGCGAGCCGCGGATCGGGGCCTGGTCGATCGCCACCACGCCCGCCCCTGGGCGCCCGGCCAGCGATCCGTGGAGCAGCGAGCTCTTGCCCGAGCCGGCGACGCCGGTGACGACGGTGAGCACCCCGAGCGGGATGTCCACGTCGACGTCGCGCAGGTTGTTCGTGGCGGCGCCACGGATCGGCAGCGTGCCGGTCGGCCGGCGCACCGTCTCCTTGACGGCGGCCCGGTCGTCGAGGTGCCGGCCGGTGATGGTGTCGCCGGCCCGCAGCCCCTCGACGGTGCCCTCGAAGCACACGGTGCCGCCGGCCGCGCCGGCGCCCGGGCCGAGGTCGACGACGTGGTCGGCGATGGCGATGACCTCGGGCTTGTGCTCCACCACCAGCACCGTGTTGCCCTTGTCCCGCAGCCGCAGCAGCAGGTCGTTCATCCGCTGGATGTCGTGCGGGTGCAGGCCGATGGTCGGCTCGTCGAAGACGTAGGTCACGTCGGTCAGCGAGGAACCCAGGTGCCGGACCATCTTGACGCGCTGCGCCTCACCGCCGGAGAGCGTGCCGGAGGAGCGGTTCAGCGACAGGTAGCCGAGGCCGATCTCCACGAACGAGTCCAGGGTCCTGCCCAGCGCGGTGAGCAGCGGCGCGACGTTGGGCTCGTCGAGGCCGCGGACCCACTCGGCCAGGTCGCTGATCTGCAGGGCGCACGCGTCGGCGATGCTGATCCCCTCGATCTTCGACGACCGGGCCGCCTCGCTGAGCCGGGTGCCGCCGCACTCGGGGCACTCGGTGAAGGTGACCGCCCGGTCCACGAAGGCCCGGATGTGCGGCTGCATCGCCTCCCTGTCCTTGGACAGGAACGACTTCTGGATCTTGGGGATCAGCCCCTCGTAGGTGAGGTTGACGCCCTCGACCTTCACCTTGGTCGGCTCCCGGTAGAGGAAGTCCGCCATCTCCCGCTCGGTGAACTCGCGGATCGGCTTGTTCGGGTCGACGAAGCCGGACTCCGCGTAGACCCGCACGGTGAAGAAGCTGTCCGACTTCCAGCCGGGGATGGTGAACGCGCCCTCGGCGAGCGACTTGGAGTCGTCGTAGAGCTGGGTGAGGTCGATGTCGGACACGGCGCCGCGCCCCTCGCAGCGCGGGCACATGCCGCCGGTGCGGGAGTAGGTCGCCTTCACGGCCTTCTTGGCGCCGCGCTCGACCGTGATCGCGCCGCTCGCCCGGACCGAGGCGGTGTTGAAGGAGTACGCGCTGGGCGGCCCGATGTGCGGCTGCCCGAGCCGGCTGAAGAGGACCCGCAGCATCGCGTTGGCGTCGGTGACGGTGCCGACCGTGGAACGGGGGTCGGCGCCCAGCCGCTGCTGGTCGACGACGATGGCGGTGGTCAGACCGTCGAGCACGTCGACCTCGGGCCGGGCCAGGGTCGGCATGAAGCCCTGGACGAAGGCGCTGTAGGTCTCGTTGATCAGCCGCTGCGACTCGCCGGCGATGGTGCCGAAGACCAGGGAGCTCTTGCCGGAGCCCGAGACGCCGGTGAACACCGTGAGCCGGCGCTTCGGGATCTCGATGCTGACGTCCTTGAGGTTGTTCTGGCGCGCGCCGTGCACGCGGATCAGATCGTGGCTGTCGGCGGCGTGCGGCGCGGGCGCGTCCTTCCCCGTGGCCTTGCTCATCGTGTTCTCCATGGGTGTCGGGATCCGGCTCGGGGATCCGGGTCGTGCGAGGGCCGCCCTCGCGGTCGTGGGCTCGGCGTCGCCTGGCTGAATCCGACCGGCGTCGAGCAGTATGTCTGATTTACCTTCGTCGGCACGACGGTGGTCGCGGTCGGCGGACCACGGCCACCGTCGCCCGGTCGTTCAGCGGACCTCGTTGAAACGGATCATGTTGCCCGCGGGGTCGCGGAAGGCACAGTCGCGGAACCCGTACGGCTGGTCGGTCGGCTCCTGCACGACGTCGGCGCCGCTGTCCCGCACCCGCGCGAAGGTGGCGTCCAGGTCGGTGGTGGCCAGGGTGACGCGGCCGTAGCTGCCCTTGGCCATCATCTCGACGATGGTGCGCCGCTCCTCCTCGGTGATGCCGGGGTCCATGGCCGGCGGCTCGAGGACGATCGCGGTACCGGCCTGACCGGCGGGGCCGACGGTGATCCACCGCATCGTGCCGCTGCCGACGTCGTTGCGGACCTCGAAGCCGAGGGTGTCGCGGTAGAAGGCCAGGGACGCCTCGGGGTCGTCGTGCGGGAGGAAGGTCCAGTGAATGGTTATGTCCATGGCTCGAACACTAGGTACACGCCTCTGACCGGCGCTTCTTCATTCCTGATCGGTTCCGGCCGCCCATCGGGGGAGCCCACCGTGGCAGACTGACCGGGTGAGACGGCAGGACCTCGACGACCTCCGCCGGCTGCGGCGGGCCCGCGACCGGATGGACCGCGACTACGCCCAGCCGCTGGACGTCCCGGCGCTGGCGCGCGAGGCCCTGATGTCGACCGGCCACTTCGCCCGCAGCTTCCGCGCCGCCTACGGCGAGACGCCCTACAGCTACCTGATGACCCGCCGCGTCGAGCGGGCCAAGGCGCTGCTGCGGCGCGGCGACCTCTCGGTGACCGAGGTCTGCTTCGCGGTCGGCTGTACGTCGCTCGGCTCCTTCAGCACGCGCTTCACCCAGCTGGTCGGCGAGAGCCCGAGCGCCTACCGGGCCCGGGACCATGATCACGGCGCGGCCATTCCGGCGTGCATCGCCAAGATCCACACGCGACCGGTCAGAAACGGAGAAGCGAGCGCCGCCCCCCAGCCGTAGCGTGATCACTATGAACATCAGCCTTTCCCAATGCTTCATCGCCGTCGACGACCACGACAAGGCGATCGCCTTCTACCGCGACGTGCTCGGCCTGGAGGTCCGCAACGACGTCGGCTTCGAGGGCATGCGCTGGGTGACCGTCGGGGCGCCCTCCCAGCCGGACGTGAACATCGTGCTGGAACCGCCGGCCGCCGACCCGAACACCTCGCCGGCCGACAAGCAGGCCATGGCGGAGCTGATGGCCAAGGGCCTGCTGCGCGGCGTCATCTTCTCCACGGACGACTGCGACGCCCTCTTCGAACGCGTCAGCGCCTCGGGCGCGGAGGTACTGCAGGAGCCCACGGACCAGCCCTACGGCGTCCGCGACTGCTCCTTCCGCGACCCGGCGGGCAACATGCTGCGCTTCAACCAGCCACTGAAGAAGTGAGCCGCGCCGGGCCCGGGCACCGGCCCGGGCCCGCGCCACGGGCGACGGCCTGAGCCGCGCCGGCCGGGCGACCGCTCAACCGCTCGGCGTGCCGATCCGCAGCCGGTTCCCGTCGGGGTCGCGCAGCTCCACCTCGCGGCCCCACGGCGCCTCCCGCGGCCGAACCCCGAACTCCGCCGCGACCTCGTCCAGATCGCGCACCCGCAGATAGACCAGGGTGTCGGGCCGCGCGTCCCCCTCGTGCTCGGAGAGGAAGAGCCGCACCGCTCCGCGCGCGACCTCCGTGAACACGGGCAGGCCGGGCTCGAAGCGGTGCTCCCACTGCTGGACGAAGCCGAGCCGCGCGTACCAGGCGACCGCCGCCGCGGCGTCCCTCACGCGCAGGATCGGGATGATCTCCTCTGTCATCCGGCGATCGTCCCACCGCCCACTGACAGCCGCCGGCGCACGGGCGCCCACCGCACAACGGGTCGGGTCCACCGTGACCGTCGCGGGGTTCGCCCGCTCAGGCCGGGCGGCTCGTTCGCCGCATCGTCGCCGTCCACGATCACCACGCGTCGCGTGGGGCGCCGCCGAGGTCAGCGCCAGCGCCCCCGCACGAGCCTGCCACCGACCACGCCCGCGCCGCCAGCCGGGTGACGGGCCCAACTCATCACACCCGCACACCCCTTGACTCCCGCCGAGCCCGCCGGGACACTCTGGGCGCACCATCAGCAAGCGCTTGCCGCCGGGCGCGCGCCATCCCGATGAACCGCTTCACGAGCCGCGCGCCACACCCCGCTTATGAATCGATTCACCCCGGGATCCGCCCTGCCCGTCGGCAAGCCCGTGCCACCAACCACACAGGAGTGAACGGATGGACGGAACAGCCGCCACGCCCCCCACGGGCCACCGCAGACGGACGGTCCTGCGGGCCGCGCTCGCCGGCGCGGCCACGGCCGGCGCCGCCGGCCTCGCGCTGCCCGGGACCGCCCGCGCCGCCGACGCGGCGGGCGCCGCTACCGGCGCCGGGACCGGGCCCACGATCTACATCGCCAGCGACTCGACCGCCCAGACCTACGACCCCTACTACGCGCCCCAGGCCGGCTGGGGCGAGGTGCTCGGGCAGTTCTTCTCGGACGCCGTCACCGTCGCCAACCATGCCATCGGCGGGCGGAGTTCGCGGAGCTTCATCGCCGAGGGCCGGCTTCAGGCGATCCTGGACGTCATCCAGCCGGGCGACTACCTGTTCGTGCAGTTCGGCCACAACGACGCGACGATCAGCCGGCCCGAGCGGTACACGCCGCCAGCCGACTACAAGGAGTTCCTGCGCAACGACTACATCGGCGGCGCCCGGGCCCGCGGCGCCGTCCCGGTGGTGGTCACGCCCGTCTCGCGCCGTGACTTCAACCGCGCCACCGGGAAGTTCAACGTCTCCTTCCCCGAGTACGTGGCGAAGGCCGTCGAGGTGGCCTCCGAGGAGGGCGTGCCGCTGGTCGACCTCTCCGCCTCGAGCCGCGCCTACCTGGACGAGGTCGGCATCGAGGAGGCCAGGTCGGTCTTCCTGCACGTGCCGCCCGGCGTCTACCCCAACCGCCCGTTCGGCACCATCGACGAGACCCACTTCCAGCACTACGGCGCCGTCCGGATCGCCCGGCTGATCGCGCTCGACGTGGCCCGGCTCGGCGTCCCGCTGGCGCGCCACGTCCGGAACACCGCGCCCCCGCGCCACCGCCCCGACCGGCCGACCGCCGCGCCCGTCGCGGCCCTGGTCTCGCACGAGGGCGCCAGGCTCACCTGGGACGAGGTGCCGGGCGCGGAGCTCTACCGGATCCAGCGACGGCGGCGCGACGTGCCGGACGACGAGTACACCCTCGCCACCACCTCGCCCATCCCGCTGGCCGACATCGGCGGCCTGGCCGAGGACACCGCCTACGACCTGCGGGTGATCGCGGTCAACGGCCGCGGCCAGTCCGCCCCCTCGCCCAGGCTGCGGCTCACCACCCGCGTCGCCGACCTGCGGTACGACTTCGGCCCGGCCGACAGCCCGGTCGCCGAGGGCTTCGTCGGGGTGAGCCCGGAGACCCTGTACACGCCGGAGCGCGGCTACGGCTTCACCGACGCCACCGGCCTCATCACCCGGGACCGCGGCCCCGGCACCGACGACCTCGGGCGCGACTTCGTGGCCTACTTCGACGGGCGCTACGAGTTCAGGACCGACACGCCGAACGGCACCTACGCGGTGACCGCCCACGTCGGCGACGCCGCCGGCTCCTCCCGCTCCGGCTTCGTCCTGGAGGGCGGCGACCGCGGGCAGGTGATCGGTTCGCCGAACGCCATCACCCGGCAGACCTTCACGCTGGTCGACGTCCGGGACGGCCAGCTGAGCGTCACCGTCTACGGCCAGACCGGCCACCTCAACGGCCTGGTGATCACCAGGGTGGGCTGACCGCTCCCCTTCCCCGACGGCGGCCGGGACGCACCGGCCCGCCGTCCGTCAACAAACATCAACGTTCCAACAGGCTCACACAAGTCTTGACGGAACCGATCAGCGATTGCGAGACTCGCCCGCAATGAGAGCGCTTTCCATCGCTCGAATGAATCGATTCATCCCGAAACGCCCCGCCCCGGGCCCGAGCGCAGAACGCACCGCCACCCTCCGACGAGCAAAGGAGCACCGGATGGGCACCAGAGCCGCCGCCCCCGTCCCGCGAGCTCGGCGCGCGCCCCGCCTCGGCACGCTGCTGACCGCGGCGCTCGCCGCCCTCGCCACGGCCGCGGCCGGCCTCTCGGCCCCGGCGGCGGCCGCCTCGGACGCCGACCGGCCGCACCGCCCGGCGCGCCAGATGGAGAACCTGGACCGCGCCCCGGTGGCCGTGGCGACCGAGGACGGCGTCTTCGTCGGCTGGCGGATGCTGGGTCTGGACCCGGAGTCCGTCGCCTTCCACGTCTACCGGGACGGCGAGCGGATCACCCGTCGCCCGATCACCGGCGCGACCAGCCTCACCGACCCGCGCGGCACCGAGGACTCCGTCTACCAGGTGGCGGTGCTCCGCGGCGGCCGGGTCGCCGAGCGCACCGAGCGGTTCGGGGTGTGGGAGCAGCAGTACCGGGAGATCCCGGTGAACCGCCCGCCGGACGGCGTGACCCCGACCGGCGCCACCTACTCCTACCGCCTCAACGACGCGAGCATCGGCGATCTCGACGGCGACGGCCGCTACGAGATCGTGCAGAAGTGGGAGCCGAGCAACGCGCAGGACAACTCGCGTTCCGGCTACACGGGGAACGTCTACCTGGACGCCTACACGCTGGACGGCGAGCAGTTGTGGCGCATCGACCTCGGCCCCAACATCAGGGCCGGCGCGCACTACACCCAGTTGATGGTCTACGACCTCGACGGCGACGGCCGCTCCGAGGTGGCGGTGAAGACGGCCGACGGCACGGTGGACGGCACCGGCTCGGTCATCGGTGACCCGACCGCCGACCACCGCAACGCCTCCGGCTACGTGCTGGCCGGGCCCGAGTACCTGGCGGTGTTCGACGGCGCGACCGGGGCCGCGCTGGACACGGTGGAGTACACGCCGCCGCGCGGCGACACCTGCTCCTGGGGCGACTGCTACGGGAACCGGGTGGACCGGTTCCTGGCGGGCGTCGCCTATCTGGACGGCGAGCACCCGTCGGTGGTGTTCGCGCGCGGCTACTACACGCGCACGGTGCTGGCCGCCTACGACTTCGACGGCGGGAGCCTGGAGCACCGCTGGACCTTCGACTCGGCCCAGGCGGGTCGTGAGTACGAGGGGCAGGGCAACCACAACCTCTCGGTGGCCGACGTGGACGGGGACGCCAGGGACGAGATCGTCTACGGCTCGATGACGATCGACGACGACGGCTCCCCGCTGTACAACACCCGGCTCGGGCACGGGGACGCGCTGCACGTCGGCGACTTCGCGCCGGACCGGCCGGGGCTCGAGGTGTTCGCGCCGCACGAGTCCATGTCGGCCTCGGGCAACCGGGGCGCGACGTTCAGGGACGCGGCCACCGGCGAGATCATCCACGAGCTGCCGGGCACCAGGGACACCGGCCGCGGCGCCGTGGGCGACATCGACCCGAGGCACGAGGGCGCCGAGAGCTGGGCGGTCACCGCGACCGGCGCGTGGAACTCACGCGAGGGTCAACTCCGGGGCGCCGACGGCACGTTGATCGGCACGGACATTCCCTCGGCCAACTTCATGATCTGGTGGGACGGCGATCCGCTGCGCGAGATCCTCGACCATGACTTCGTGGAGGGTGTGGATCCGGCCGGTCGGCCCTATGTCGCCGAGTGGGACTGGGAGTCGGGCGAGCAGCGCGTGGTCTTCCAGCCGGACGGCGTCTACTCCAACAACTACACCAAGGGCACCCCGGTACTTCAGGCGGACCTGTACGGCGACTGGCGCGAGGAGGTCGTCTACCGCGCCCAGGACGACTCCGCGCTGCGGGTCTACACGACGACCGAGGAGACGGAGCTGCGGTTGCGGACGCTGATGCACGACCCGCAGTACCGGCTCGCGGTGGCCTGGCAGAACGTGGCGTACAACCAGCCGCCGCATCCGAGCTACTTCATCGGGGAGGGGATGGCTGATCGGCAACCGCGGCCGAACATCCGCTACACGGCCCGGCACTGAATGTCCAGACTCAACTGAATAGCCTTTCCGATCGGCCGGTTCTCTTCCCTCACGAGGGCGGAGCCGGCCGGTCGGAATGGCCGACCGCTATTCCGATGGATCTCGTAGTTGTCCAGCAGTCGATCCATGTTTCGCCGGGTCACGACGACGTTTCTGAAAAGTTATCCGCGATCCGGTTGCCGGGTGGGGACCCGCAGGTATTGTAACGATTCACTTCGGCCGGGCGCCGGAGCCGAAAAGGGCCAAGCCACCGCCTCCGGAGTGTAGTTCCACATTGACAGAGCAGGGAGGCTCCTATGTCAATCAGAAAGACCGCGACGAGCGGCATCGCTCTCGCCCTGGCCGGTTCGCTGGCCCTCACCGCCTGCGGCTCCGGGGGCGATGACGGTGGCGACGGCGGGAACGTGACGCTCAACTTCACCTGGTGGGGCAGCGACGAGCGGTCCGAGCGTTACGAGGCCGCCATCGATCTCTTCGAGGAGGCGAACCCGGGCATCACGGTCCAGACGAGCTTCGCCGAGTTCCAGGACTACTGGACCCAGCGCAGCACCGACGCCACCTCGGGCGAACTCCCTGACGTGCTGCAGATGGACGTCTCGCGACTGCTGGAATATGCCAACAACGGTCTGCTGTACGACCTCACCGAATTCGAGGGAAACGGCATCGACACCTCGACGATCGACGAGGGTCTGCTCGAGTCGGGCCGCACCAATGAACAGTTGGTCGCCATTCCCACGGGCTCCAATACCCTCGCGCTGATGGTCAACCCCGACCTGGTGGAGGAACTCGGCGTCGAGCTGCCCGACTGGGACTACACCTGGGAGGAGTACCAGGACTTCGTCGTGGCGGCCAGCGAGGCCGGCGCGGACCGCGACCCCCGGGTGTACGGCGGTGGCGACTACACCATGACCTGGTGGTTCTTCATGCAGTACCTCGTCCAGCAGGGCATCGAGCCGTTCTCCGAGACCGGCGAGATGAACTTCACCGAGGACGACATGCGCGACTTCATCAGCAGCGCCGACCCGGTTCGCGAGGCCGCGGGCGGCGACGCGTTCTTCCCGCTGGAGCGCGGCGAACAGCTGCTGCCCAAGGGCGGGTTCACCAGCGGCGAGGCGCCCGTCGAGTTCCACTGGGACAACTTCATCAGCGGCTACAGCAACGACCTCGGCAGCGACAACATCCAGCTGATGCCGATGCCGACCGGGGCCGACGGCCAGAAGCACATGTTCTTCAAGCCGACCATGCAGCTGGCGATGGGCGCCAACACGGCCCACCCCGAGGAGGCCGCCGCGCTGATCGACTTCCTGATCAACGACCCGGAGGCGGGCCAGATCATCGGCACCGACCTGGGCGTGCCGTCCTCGCAGACCCGGCTCGAGGCGCTGGAGGTCGAGGAGGGCAGCCTGGACCAGCGGGTCATCGAGTACGAGCAGCGCGTCCGTGACGAGGGCTACGCCACCGCGACCGTGCCGTTCCAGCCGGAGGGCTTCGGTGCCCTGGAGACCGAGTACGTGGAGGTCCTCTCGCAGGAGTTCCAGTACGGGCAGATCTCCGTGGACGAGTTCGTCGAGCGCTGGTTCTCCGAGGCGTCCAACCTCCTGGTGACCTCCTGACCGGCGTCGACTCCATGTGACCCGTGTGACACCGATTCACCGAACGGAACCCCCTCATGACCATCACCCATGAGGCGACCCGGTCCGCTCAGGTCGGCAAGCCCCCGCGACGGCCGCAGAACCGGCGGCCGTCGCGGCGGGCCGCCGAGACCCGGGCCGGCTACGCCTTCCTGGCGCCCTGGTTGCTCGGCTTCATCGCCCTGACCGCGGGGCCGATGATCGCCTCGCTCTACCTGGCCTTCACCGACTTCCACCCGATCCGCGGCGGCGAGTGGATAGGCGTGGAGAACTTCACCCGCCTGTTCGACGACCCGCGCTTCCTGGACTCGGTCCAGGTCACGCTGACCTACGCCATCGTCGGCACGCCGATCAAGCTGGCCGCCGCGCTCGGCGTGGCCATGCTGCTCAACAACCGCCGCCGGGGCCAGGGCCCCTACCGGTCGATGTTCTACGCGCCCTCGCTGATCGGGGCCAGCGTCTCCATCGCCATCGTGTGGAAGGCGATGTTCAACGACCAGGGCATCGTCGACGACGTCGGCGACTTCTTCGGCACCTGGCAGGGTGGCTGGGTCGGCGACCCGGGCAAGACGATGCCGATGATGGTCCTGCTGACGGTCTGGCAGTTCGGCGCGCCGATGGTCATCTTCCTGGCCGGCCTCAAGCAGATCCCGGGTGAGCTGTACGAGGCCGCCGAGGTGGACGGGGCGGGTCCGTGGCGCAAGTTCACGCGGATCACGCTGCCGATGCTCTCGCCGGTGCTGTTCTTCAACCTGGTGCTGGAGACGATCCACTCCTTCCAGGTGTTCGCCTCCGCGTTCATCATCTCCGGCGGCCGTGGCGGCCCGGCCAACTCGACGCTGTTCTACACCCTCTACCTCTACCAGCGCGGTTTCGGTCAGGGGCAGTTGGGCTACGCGGCGGCGATGGCCTGGCTCCTGGTGATCGTGGTCGGCGTCATCACGCTGATCTTCTTCAGGACCTCCCGCTACTGGGTCCACTACACCGGAGAGGGCCGATGAGCACAACCACCCTCACTGAGCAGCACGAGACGTCACGCCGCCGGGCCAAGCGGCGGCGGGTCGGGCGGACCGTGGTGTTCCACGCCGCGGTCTGGGCGATCGCCATCGTGATGCTCTACCCGGGCGTCTGGATGCTGCTGTCGTCCTTCCGGCCGACCAACCAGATCATCGGTGAGACGGGGCTGATCCCGGACAACACCACGCTGGACAACTTCAGGAACGCGCTGGACGGCATCGGCGGCATCTCGTTCTGGACGTTCTTCGGGAACTCGCTGTTCCTGGCCGTCGGTTCGGTGGTCGGCGTCTGCCTGTCGTGCTCGGTGACGGCCTACGCCTTCGCCCGCATCGACTTCCCGGGCCGGGGGCTGTTCTTCAGCCTGATGATCGGCACCCTGCTGCTGCCGTTCCACGTGGTGATCATCCCGCAGTTCATCATGTTCAACGAGATCGGCTGGACGGACTCGTACCTGCCGCTGCTGGTCGGCAAGTTCCTGGCCGCCGAGGCGTTCTTCGTCTTCCTGATGGTGCAGTTCATGCGGAACCTGCCGCGCGAGCTGGACGAGTCGGCGCGCATCGACGGCGCCGGGCACCTGCGGATCTTCTCGGCCATCATGCTGCCGCTGATGCGTCCGGTGCTGGCGACGTCGTCGATCTTCGCGTTCATCTGGAGCTGGAACGACTTCCTGGCGCCGTTGATCTACCTGCGCAGCCCGGACAAGTACCCGCTGCCGCTGATGCTGCGTCAGTTCACCGACCAGACCAGCGTCTCGGACTACGGGGCGCAGATGGCGGCGGCCGTGCTGGCGCTGGCACCGGTGATGATCTTCTTCATCCTCTTCCAGCGGTACATCGTGGAGGGTGTGGCCACCCAGGGGTTGAAGGGATGAGTGCCGTGGCGGGGCGGAGCGGCGGGAAGCGGCTTGGCGCGAGCCTCGCGCTCTTCGGCGAGGTGGTGATCGTCGGGGTGCTGGTGGCCGTGCTCGCGCTGCCGGTGGTCACCGCGCTGCCGGCGCTCGCCGCGGGCGCCGCGCACCTGCGGCGGCACTTGTCGGGGGACAGCGTGCGGGTGGCGGACCTGCTGCGGGACTTCGCGGCCGCCTGCCGCTCGCTGTGGGCGGCCGGCCTGGCCGCCGCCGTGGCCGCGCTCGTGCTGTTGTGGAACCTGTCGCTGGCGCAGGCCGACGTGCTGCCGGGCGCCGGCGGCCTGCTGCTGGTGACGCCGCTGATGATGGCGGCGCTTGGGGTGGTGGTGCTGCGCGCCGCCGCCGGCTGGCGCCCGGAGCGGGCCGAACCGCTTTCGCTGGTGCGGGAGTCGGCCGAGGGCGCGGTGCGCGATCCGGCCGGGTCGGTGCTGTTGGCGTTCGCCTGGCTGATGTGCGCGGTGTTCGTGTGGATGCTGCTGCCGCTGGCGCTGGTGGCCGGCGGCCTGTTGGCGCTGGCCGGCATCGCGGTCGAGCAGCGGTCGGCGGCGCGGGATCAGGCGGAGAGCGACTTGTAGAAGAAGGTCGTGGGCCGCGGCTCGCCCGAGGGGGCGGCCGCGTGGCCCGGCACGACGCCGATGCTGGTCCAGCCCCGCCGCGCGTACAGCGCCTCGGCGGGGCTGCCGGTCTCGGTGTCCAGCATCAGCAGGGTCCGGCCCTCGGCCAGCGCGGCGGCCTCGGCGGTCGCGAGCAGCGCGCCGCCCACGCCCCGGCCGCGGGCGTCGCGGCGCACCATGAGCTTGACGATCTCGGCGCGGTGCCGGCTGTTGGGCTTGTCGGCCCTGACCAGGCTTATGGTGCCGAGCGGCTGGCCGCCGGCATCGTTGGCGATCCAGACGGTCTGTCGGCCGTCGGCCACGAGCGGGGCCTGGGCGGCCCACCAGGCCGCGGCCTCGGCGTGCTCGAACGGCGACAGGAAGCCGACGGAGGCGCCGCCGGCCACGGTGTCGACCAGCAGGTCGGCCAACGCCTCGACGTGGTGCAGCAGTTGGGCTCCGGTCGACAGGCTGACGAGTGCCGGATCCGGACGGTGGCGCATGGGTGTGGACTCCTTCACGGGAGGACGACCGCGAGGGCGTAGCGGGCCGGGGCCGGCCCCGCGCAGCGGAAGCGGGAGGCGCCCCAGAGCCGGTAGCGCAGGCAGTCGCCGGGGCCGAGCAGGTGTGGGCGGTCGTCGACGGTCAGCTCCAACTCGCCGGCGAGCAGCCACAGATGGTGCTCAAGACCGGCGACGGGTGGCGCGTCGTAGTCGATGGTCGCGCCGGCGAGCAGGGTGCCCTCGACCAGTTCGGCGCGCAGCCCCGGGTGCGGCGGGGAGAGCGAGCGCCGGGTGAACCCGGTGGCCTCGTCCCGCCAGACCGGCTGCTGGTCGGCGCGCAGCAGCTGGGGCGGCTCCCGCTCGACCTCGGCGAGCAGTCGGGACATGGTGAGGCCGTAGACCGTGCCGAGGCGGCCCAGCTGGGCGGCGGTGGGGCTGATCTCGGCCCGCTCCAGGCGGGAGAGCGCGGACCGGCTGACGCCGGACCTGGCGGCCAGCTCGTCCAGGGTCAGGCCGCGTTCGCGGCGCAGTTCGCCGAGCCTGGCGGCCAGCCGCCGGTCGATCGGGTCCTCCAAAGTGTCTCCCATATTCGGGATGCTATCCCAGATACGGGAACCGGCCGCGGTGGCTCATGAGAATGCGTTGCAGCTCACGCGCGGCCCGCGGCGGCGAGACGTCGCCCCGGTGCGCCACCGAGATCGTCCGGTGCAGCCCGGGCGGGGCGAACGGGGTGGCCCGAAGCCCCGAGCGGTCGGCCACCATGCTGGGCACCACGGCGAGACCCAGGCCGGCGCGCACGAAGCCGAGCACGGCGTCCATCTCGCCGCCCTCCACGCTGAACGAGGGCTCGAAGCCGGCCCCGTGGCAGGCCGCGAGGGTCAGCTCGCGCAGGTCGTAGCCGTGCCGGAACATCACGAGCGGCTGGTCGCGCAGGTCCTCGACCCTGATCCGCCCGCCGGCTCCGGGCGGCGGCTCGGCCGGCGAGGAGATCACCACCAGCTCCTCGCGCAGCAGCTCGGTGGTGGCCAGCGCCGGCCCCTGCGCGGTCAGCGGGGTGATGATCAGCGCGAGGTCGAGGTCGCCGGCGGCCAGGATCCGCACCAGGTCCTGCGAGCCGTCCTCGTGCACCTTCAGCTCCACGCCCGGGTAGCTGTCCCGGAAGGTGCGCAGCACGTCGGGCACCAGGCTGGCGCACAGGCTCGGGGTGGCGCCGAGCCGCAGCCGGCCCCGGCGCAGCTGGGCGACCTCCTGCACCTCGCGGCGGGCCGTCTCCGCGTCGGCCAGGATCCGGCGGGCCAGCGGCAGCAGCGCGGCGCCCGCGTCGGTCAGCGTGATGTGACCGCGGGCCCGGGAGAACAGCTCGGCGCCGAGCTCCCGCTCCAGCGACCGGATCTGCTGGGAGAGGGAGGGCTGGGCGACGTGCTCCCGGCGGGCCGCGCGCGTGAAGTGCCGGGTCTCGGCGACGGCCGTGAAGTAGCGGAGCTGCTGCAGCTGCATGACCGGAATCGTACGGCGGCACGATAGACATCGCCTATCGAAAGCAGCCGATCTATGTCTTGGACTGATTCCGTGGGTCTCTCCTACCGTCGATCACATGGCTCTGGCGACACGCACGCCGACTCCCCCGAAGACCCCCCAGCGCCGCCGGCCGTCGTCCGCGCCGGCCAGGTTCTGGCACTCCACGGTCGGCAAGAAGACGGTGATGGCCGTCAGCGGCACGATCATGCTGCTGTACCTGGTCGTCCACATGGCCGGCAACCTCAAGGTCTTCTTCGGCCCCGACGAGATGAACGGCTACGCCCACTGGCTGCGCACCGTGGGCGAGCCGGTGCTGCACCACGAGTGGTTCCTGTGGATCGCGCGGGTGGCCCTGCTGGCCGCCGTCGTCGCCCACGGCACGGCCGCCTACCAGCTCAGCCGCCGCGACCTCGCCGCCCGGCCCGTCAAGTACCAGCACCGCTCGGCGCGCACCAGCTACGCCACCCGCACCATGCGCTGGGGCGGCGTGATCATCGCGCTGTTCCTGGTCTGGCACATCCTGGACCTGACGACCGGCACGGTGAACCCCAACGGTGAGGCCGGCCGCCCCTACGAGAACATCGTCGCCGCCTTCAGCACCTGGTACGGCAACGTCATCTACGTCGTCGCCATGCTCGCCGTCGGCCTGCACATCAGGCACGGCTTCCACGCCGCGGCCCAGACCCTCGGCGCCGGCGGCCGCGGCCGCGACCGCCTGCTGAAGGGCGTCGCGAACGGCCTCGCCCTGCTGCTGACCGTCGGCTTCCTCTCCGTCCCCGTCGGCGTCATGACCGGAATCGTGGAGTAGTGACGACCATGAGCGACTCCCTCAGCTACCTCGACTACACGACGGGCGACCCGATCCAGGACACCAGGGCGCCGTCGGGACCGATCGCCGAACGCTGGGACCGCCGCCGCTTCGAGGCGAAGCTGGTCAACCCGGCCAACCGCCGCAAGCACACCGTGATCGTGGTCGGCACCGGCCTCGCCGGCGGCGCCGCCGGCGCCACCCTGGCCGAACAGGGCTACCACGTGCTGCAGTTCTGCTACCAGGACTCCCCGCGCCGGGCCCACTCGATCGCGGCCCAGGGCGGCATCAACGCGGCCAAGAACTACCGCAACGACGGCGACTCCGTCCACCGCCTCTTCTACGACACCGTCAAGGGCGGCGACTTCCGCGCCCGCGAGTCCAACGTGCACCGCCTCGCCCAGGTGTCGGTGGAGATCATCGACCAGTGCGTGGCCCAGGGCGTGCCGTTCGCCCGCGAGTACGGCGGCCTGCTCGACACCCGCTCGTTCGGCGGCGTGCAGGTCTCACGCACCTTCTACGCCCGCGGCCAGACCGGCCAGCAGCTGCTGCTCGGCGCCTACCAGGCGCTCTCCCGGCAGATCGCGGCGGGCAACGTGGAGATGCGGCCGCGCACCGAGATGCTCGACCTGATCGTGGTCGACGGACGGGCCCGCGGCATCGTGGCCCGCGACCTGATCACCGGCCGCGTCGACACCTACCTGGCCGACGCCGTGGTGCTGGCCACCGGCGGCTACGGCAACGTCTTCTACCTCTCCACCAACGCGAAGAACTCCAACGCCTCCGCCATCTGGCGCGCCCACCGGCGCGGCGCCTACTTCGCCAACCCCTGCTTCACCCAGATCCACCCGACCTGCATCCCGCGCTCCGGCGACCACCAGTCCAAGCTGACGCTGATGAGCGAGTCGCTCCGCAACGACGGCCGCATCTGGGTGCCCAAGCGCCCGGGCGACGACCGCGCCCCCGCCGACATCCCGGAGGACGAGCGCGACTACTACCTGGAGCGGATCTACCCGTCGTTCGGCAACCTGGTGCCGCGCGACATCGCCTCCCGGGCGGCGAAGAACGTGTGCGACGAGGGCCGCGGCGTCGGCCCGGGCGGCCAGGGCGTGTACCTGGACTTCGCCGACGCCATCGCCCGGATGGGCCGCCCGGCGGTGGAGGCCAAGTACGGCAACCTCTTCGACATGTACGCCCGGATCACCGCCGAGGACCCGTACACGGTGCCGATGCGAATCTACCCGGCGATCCACTACACGATGGGCGGCCTGTGGGTCGACTACGACCTGCAGACCACCATCCCGGGGCTCTTCGCGATCGGCGAGGCCAACTTCTCCGACCACGGCGCCAACCGGCTGGGCGCCTCGGCCCTCATGCAGGGGCTCGCCGACGGCTACTTCATCCTCCCCTCGACCCTGGCCGACTACCTGGCGCGGCACCCGCACGAGGAGGTCGCCGAGGACCACCCGGCCGTCACCGACGCCGTGTTCGAGGTCACCGACCGGCTCTACCGGCTGCTGTCCAACAACGGCGACCGCACGCCCGACTCCTTCCACCGGGAGCTCGGCGAACTGCTGTGGGACGAGTGCGGGATGGCCCGCAACGACGCCGGGCTGCGCAAGGCGCTCGGCCGCATCCCCGAACTGCGCGAGGAGTTCTGGCGCCGCGTGAGGGTGCCGGGCGACGGCAAGGAGCTCAACCAGTCGTTGGAGAAGGCCAACCGGATCTCCGACTACCTGGAGCTGGCCGAGCTGATGTGCCTGGACGCGCTGCACCGCACCGAGTCCTGCGGCGGCCACTTCCGCGAGGAGAGCCAGACCGAGGGCGGCGAGGCCGCCCGCCGGGACGAGGAGTTCTCCTACGCGGCGGCCTGGGAGTTCACCGGCACGGGACAGGCGCCCGTGCTGCACAAGGAAGCCCTCACCTTCGAGTACGTCCACCCCACGCAACGGAGTTACGCGTGAACCTCACCCTGCGCATCTGGCGGCAGCGCGACCCGGAGTCCCCCGGTGCCATGACCACCTACGAGGTGGCCGACGTCTCCCCCGACATGTCGTTCCTGGAGATGCTGGACACCCTCAACGAGCAGCTGATCCTGCGCGGCGAGGAGCCGGTGGCCTTCGACCACGACTGTCGGGAGGGCATCTGCGGCGCCTGCGGCATGGTGATCAACGGCGACGCGCACGGCCCGGAGCGCACCACCACCTGCCAGCTGCACATGCGCAGCTTCAGCGACGGCGACACCATCGACGTCGAGCCCTGGCGGGCCGCCGCCTTCCCGGTGGTCAAGGACCTGGTGGTCGACAGGTCGGCGTTCGACCGCATCATCGGCTCCGGCGGTTACATCACCGCGCCGACCGGCAGCGCCCCCGAGGCGCACGCCACCCCGGTGCCCAAGCCGGCCGCCGACACCGCGTTCGAGCACGCCGAGTGCATCGGCTGCGGCGCCTGCGTGGCCGCCTGCCCCAACGGCTCGGCGATGCTGTTCACCTCGGCCAAGGTGGTGCACCTCAACTCCCTGCCGCAGGGCGCCCCCGAGCGCGAGAGCCGGGTGCTCGACATGATCGACACCATGGACGCCGAGGGCTTCGGCGGCTGCACCGTCACCGGCATGTGCACCACGGTGTGCCCCAAGGGCATCCCGCTGTCCTCGATCACCACGATGAACCGGGAGTTCCTGCGCGCCACCCGCAGGGGCGGTTCGGCCTGACCCGGTCCGGCGGGCCGGTCCGCCGGGCGCCCGAAACGTCGACCGGCCCCCGCCCGGTGGGGTGGCGGGGACCGGTCCTCGGCGTGACGGGGTGGGCGGGGCGGCGAGGCGCTACGGCGCCGCTTGTCGGGCGTGCGCATAACGTTCGTACAGGCCCTCCCTGAGAGCCCTCGAAACGGCGAGCGTGCGGTTGTTGCAGTCCATCTTCGCCAGGATGTTGGCCACCAGCCGCTTCGCGCCGTTCTGCGATATCTGCAGACCGCGGGCGATCTGCTTGTTGCTCATGCCCTCGACCATGAGAACCAGGGCTTCCTGTTCCCGTGGGGTGAGCCTCAGTCGGACCTGTGGTGGTGCCTTGTGTCGGCCCGCGAAACGCACCAGATCGGAGGCGAGTTCCTCCGGGATCGCGGCACCGCCGTTCGCCGCGGCGGCCACCGCCTTGCGCAGACTGTACTCGTTGACGCTGCTGGCCCTGACGAATCCGGCACGGAGCCCCATGACCTTCGGTAAATCGAAGAGGTCACCCTCCTCGACGAGGAGGACGATGCCGACGCCGCGGGCCACGGTGTCCCGCAGCTCGTTGGCGGAGTCCTCGTCCACCTCGTTGAGAAGCGCGATCAGCACGTCGCCCGCGTGGAGGCCCGAGTCCAGCGCGCCGGCCAGGCCCGACCTGGTGCTTATCTCGGGCTCCCGGGGCATGAGTTGGAGCATCCGCTCGACGCCGAGGCGGACGACGCCGTTCCCGATTCCGACCGTGACGCGACCGGTGACACTCCCTCTCTCCTGACTTTCCGTGACATCCAACATGACGACCCCCAGTCGTTTGGTCAAGCACCCCTGGTCATTGGAGTGCACTTAAAGGTAACCCCAAGGGATCCCCAAATCCAGACCATACAAATGACGCGGTATTGATCACGGAGAGGCCACGGGAAGCGTTTTTGAGAATGCCGAGAATTTCTCCCTGCCGAAGTACCGCACATCGTCTCGGAAACGTGCGTGTAAACGTTAGCTGGTACGGGCGGTGGCGATTTCCGGAGCCTGCGGTCCGGTCGACTCCGCGCGCTTGGTGGATCTGGGCCTGACGGCCCAGGCGAGGAACGCGACCAGCGACAGGCCGCCGCCGGCCGCCGAGGCGCCCGCCCAGCCCGCCATCTGGTAGGCGGCGGAGCCGATGGCCGAGCCGAGCGCGCCGCCGATGAAGTAGCTCGTCATGTAGACGGCCGTCAGCCGGGCGCGCGCGCTGGGCGAGAGGGCGTAGATCACTCCCTGGTTGAGCAGGTGCACGCCCTGCACCGTCGCGTCCATCACCAACACCCCGACGATCAGCAGCAGCAGGCTCTCGCCGCCGGCCCCCATCGCGAGGAAGGAGAGCGCCAGCGCGGAGAGCATCACCCCGGAGAGCACGCTCTGCCGCGCGTCGGTCATGTACCGGCCGGCCAGGTTGGTGGTGAGCGCGCCCGCGACGCCGACCAGGCCGAACAGGCCGATGTCGCCCTGGTCGAAGTGGTAGGGGTCGTCCGCGAGCAGGAACGCCGCCGTCGTCCAGAAGCAGTTGAAGGCCGCGTAGACGCAGGCGCCGATGAGCGAACGGCGGCGCAGCACGGGCTGGCTGGCGGCGACCGAGACGATGGCCCGCATCTGCTGCCGGTAGGTGATGCTGAGGTCGGCGGGGCGCGGGCCGAGCAGCCGGAACAGGACGGAGGCGGCGAGCAGCATGAAGACGGCGGCGAGCGCGTAGACCGCGCGCCAGCTGACGGCCTCGGAGACGAGCCCGGCGAAGGTGCGGGAGAGCAGCACGCCGATCAACATCCCGCTCAGCAGCATCCCGATGACGCGGTTGCGTTGGGCGTCGCCGGCCACCGAGGCCGCGAACGGGACCAGGATCTGCACCACCACGGAACTGACGCCGACGACGCAGGCGGCGACGATCAGGGTGGTGAGGTTGGGCGCCGCCGCGCTGACGGTGAGGGCGGCGGCGTCGACCAGCAGCAGGCCGCACACCAGCGGGCGGCGCGGCACGATGTCGCCGAGCGGCACGAGGAGCACCAGGGCTGCGGCGTATCCGAGTTGGGTGGCGGTCACGACGGCGCCCGTGCTGCCCTGGGAGACGCCGAAGCTCTCCGAGATGGCGTGCAGCAACGGCTGTGTGTAGTACAGGTTCGCCACCGTCAGGCCGCACGCGAGCGTCAGCAGCCAGACAAAGCGGGGGGATGGCGTTATCTGCATGCGAACTGTCTTCCTTCGGGGCCGGGTTGGGTTACCCAGCTGCAACTAGTTAGTTAGACGAAGGAGTCAAACCACACAGTCAAACCGTTTGGTTGGGCGCTATCGTCATGAAACCGCATGGTTTCCCGTGTGGCAACCCCGTGGAGGAAGTGGCATATGACGTCGCTGGACACCAAGAGCCGCATCATGGCCGCCGCGCTCGCCGAGTTCGCCGAGCACGGCGTGGCCGGGGCCAGGGTGGACCGGATCGCCCGCAACGCGCGGGCGAACAAGGAGTCGATCTACCGCTACTACGGCCTCAAGGAGGAGCTGCTCGAGCAGGTGCTCAGCGAGTACCTGCGGCACAACGGGGACACCGTCACCCCTGAGGCCAACGCGCTGGACGAGTACGTGGCGGGCCTGTTCCGGCACTACCGGCACGATCCGCGCTATCTGAGGCTCTGTCTGTGGGAGGGGATGGAGGGGATCGGGATGCGGAGCGACGCGGCGATCGAGGAGCGCCGCGCCCACTTCGCCGACAAGCTCGACGCCGTCCGCGCCTCCCAGGAGGCCGGCACCGTCGACCCCGAGCTGGACCCCAGACACCTGATGATCGTGCTGCTCGGGATGGTCAACTACTGGTTCGCGGTGCCGCAGATCGTGCGGCTGCTCTTCGGCGGGGAGCCGGACGAGGCCGTCCTGGCCGAGCACGAGCGGTTCGTGGCGGAGTGCGCGCGACGGATCATCGCCCCGCGGGTCCCGCCACGCGGACCGCTGCCCGACGAAGATCAGCCGCGTTCCTCGTCGAGCGTGTGACAGTCCGCGGAACGGGCCCGGCGGTCGCCTCGTCGGCGCGCCGGGTTGCCGTGCGACGGGGCGCCGCAGCGCCCCGGTCGCGCTCGTCGTCGAGCGCGTCGCCGGGGATCCGCCGCGCGAGCCGGGCGACACCGCGCGCTAGCCGCCGGGTTCGCCACGTGAGCCGGGCGCCACGGGCTCGCCGCCGAGCGCGTCGCAGCCCGGCGGGCAGACCTGGCGGCCCGGCAGGCCGCCGCCCATCGACCAGCAGGCGACGGCGTCGTCGCACGGCGGGCGAGGATCCCACAACGGACCGCGATCCCGCCGCGCCGCAGGCTCAGTCCGCATGACGAGTCCCTCCTTCGCCGGCCGCAGGCCGTTCGTGCCAGCGGATGAGCGCGGTGGCCACCGACATGCCGCCGCCGAAACCGGCGAGCAGCAGCAGGTCGCCGTCCGCGAACGCGCCCTCGCCACGGGCGTGGTCGAGCGCGATCGGGATGGAGGCGGCGCTGGTGTTGCCGTGTCGCTCCACGGTGAGCACCTGCCGGGCCCGGCCCAGCCCGAGCAGCGGCCAGACGTCGGCCAGCAGCGCGCCGTTGGCCTGGTGCGGGACGAAGTGGTCGACGTCGTCGCCGGTCAGGCCGTTGGCGTCGAGCACGCTCGCGACGGCCGCCGGCAGTTGGTCGGTGACGAACTCCCTGACGCCGCGTCCGTCCATCCGGAAGTGGTGCGAGCCGTCGATGACGCTCTCCTTGCTCGCCGGTACGCGGCTGCCGCCGGCCTCGACGCGGATGAGCCCGGACAGGTCGCCGCGGCTCGACATGCCGCCGCCCACGAAGCCGCGGTCGCGCGGCACCGGGCCGAGCACCACGGCGCCCGCCCCGTCGCCGAAGAGGATCGCCGTCTTGCGGTCGCTCGGGTCGATGATGCGCGAGTAGACGTCGGCGCCGATGACCAGGCCGTAGCCGCCGGTGCCCGACATCAGGCGGGCGCCGGCCGCGAGCGCGAAGACGAAGCCGGCGCACACCGCGTTGATGTCGAAGGCCGCGGCCTGGTGGGCGCCGATCTGGTGCTGCACCAGGCAGGCGGTGGCGGGCTGCGGCTGGTCGGGGGTGGAGGTGGCGACCAGCACCCAGCCGAGTTGGTCGGCGGTGATCCCGGCGTCGGCGAGCGCGGCCCGGGCCGCCTTGACCGCCAGGTCCGAGGTCGCCTCGTACTGGCCGGCGTAACGCCGTTCCCTGATCGTGGTCTTGCGGACGATCCACTCCGGGGTGACGCCGGCCCGGGCGGCGACGACGCTGTTGGACACCACCTGGCTCGGCAGGTGGGAGCCCACGCCGACGATGCCGGTGCCCGGGGTGCCTTCGGGGAAGGCGGTCATGCCCTCGCTCCTCTCGCGGTCGGTCGTACCGCGGTGCTGTGCCCCGCGGTGCTGTGTCCCGCGCGGCGGCGCCGGCGCGCGGCGAGGTGCGCGAGCACCTCGGGGTGGTCGCCGACGGCGACCGGGTGGCCGACGAGGTCGAGCATCGGCAGGTCGCTGGGGTGGTCGCCGTAGGCGTAGCAGTCGGCGGGGTCGACGGTCGAGTGCTCGTCCAGCAGCCGCTGGACGGCGGCCTCCTTGTGCTCGCCGATCATGGGGGTCTCGATCTCCCCGGTGTAGCGGCCGCGGGCGGTCAGCGGCCTGGTGCACAGCACGTGGCTGGCGTCCACGGCCTCCGCGATCGGGTCGAGGCAGGCGTCGAAGGAGCCGGAGACCAGCACCAACGCGGCCCCGGCCCGCCGGTGTTCGCGCAGCGCGCGGAGGGTGTCGGCCAGGTAGAAGCCCTCGCGCGCGGCGCGGTCGGCGTACCAACGGCGGCCGGCCTCGCGGATCTCCGCCACCGGGGCGCCGCGGTAGGCCCGGTAGTAGGCGCGGTTGACCTCGGTACGGGGGACGCCGCGGTCGGCCATCGAGCGCAGTTCCCCCGCCACCCGCCGGTAGACGCCGGGCGGGGTGTGGAAGGCCAGGAAGTCGAACATGCTCTTGGTGCTGATCAGCGTCTCGTCGACGTCGCAGAACACCAGGTAGGGCCGTTGGGTGCGGGTGGTCATCGCGCGTCACCCGCCGCGCCGAGCTCGACCGCGACCAGCACCAGGTCGGTTTCTCCGGTGTTGCGCAGCGCGTGCCGGACGCTGCCGCCCGCCGGGAGCGGGTTGAACTTGACCGTGCCGGTGACGAGTTCGACGTCCTCGGGCTCGCCGCCCTCGGCGTCGCTCACCTGCGCCGAGCCGCCGCTGACGACGATGGTCAGCCACGGCCTGTGGTGGGTGTGGAACGGACGGCTCTCGCCGCGCGGGATGCGCTCCACCCAGGACCTGGCGTCGCGGGTGTCGACCTCGAGTTCGGCGCCGAGTTCCTTCCAGGGCCCGTCGTGGGAGGCGGCTCCCGCGTCCGGGTCGGTGACGGTGGTCATGGGGTGCTCCTCGGAGGTGGGGGCGGGCGCGGCCACCCGCGCGGGGTGGAACGCGGCGAGCAGCGCGTGCACGGACTCCAGGTCATCGGGGTGCCCGTGGTCGGCGACGTAGCCGTCGGGCCTGACGAGGTAGTAGCCGTCCCTGGCGCAGGGCAGCGACGGCACGCGGGCCTGGTCGAGCGCGTGGTGCGTGAGGAGGCCGGGCCAGTCGGCGGCCACGGCCCCGGCCCGCCGGGCGAGGGCGCCGGAGCCGACGGTCACCAGGCGGTAGCCGTCCCGCTGCGGGCCGGTGGCCGGCAGCCTGGCGGGGAACGCGGCGCCGACACCGCCGTGCGCGCGTGCCCGCCGTCCCGGCGGGCGCAGCATGGGCGGATAGGTGATGCGGCGGCCCGCCATCACGGGCGCGTACCGGCGAGTGAGCACGCCGGTGGAGTCGGCGGCGCGCAGCAGCACGTCGCGGACCCGCACCTTCCAGGGGGCCGACACCAGCCAGGCCCTGGTCTGGATGTCGGTGTCCCTGACCACCTGGCGGGCCACCGCGTGGCGTTCCCTGTGGTAGGTGTCGAGCAGCGTCGGCGCGGCGCGCCCGGTGATCACGGCGGCCAGCTTCCAGGCGAGGTTGTGGGCGTCCTGGAGGCCGGTGTTGAGGCCCTGGCCGCCGGCGGGCGAGTGGATGTGGGCGGCGTCGCCGGCGAGGAAGCAGCGTCCGCCGCGCATGCGGGTGACCAGCCGGTGGTGGACCTCGAAGGTGCTGATCCACTCCGGGTCCGCCAGGTCGACGCCGCCCGGGCCACGCTGTTCCACCACGTCCTGGAGCAGTTCGAGGCTGGCCTGCCGCTGCCCGGTCGGCGCGTTGACGAAGAACCGGGAGCGGCCGTCGGGCAGCGGGACCACCACCAGGACGCCGCCGGGCGACTGGTAGTAGTGGGCGATGTCGCGGGCGAGGAGGTCGCCGCCCGCGCCGCGCCGGCGGGCGGTGGCGAAGGCGTCGACCAGCATGAAGGTGTTGGGGTAGGTGGCGCCGACGAACTCGATGCCGAGCAGCTCGCGCACCGTGCTGTGCGCGCCGTCGGCGCCGATCACCCAGCCGGCGGTCATGGTGTCGGTCGCGCCGTCCGGGGCCCGGGTCACCAGGCGTACGCCCTCGGGGCGTTGGTCGAGCTCGACCAGCCGCCGGCCGCGTTCCACCGTGCCGCCCAGTTCGTGCAGCAGGGTGGTCAGCACCTGCTCGGTGGAGCGCTGCGGCAGGCACTGCGGGAAGGTCGCGGTGTCGAAGTCGATGTGCGCGACCGGGCGTTTCGACGAGTAGTAGCTGAACCGCCGCAGCGGGATGGCCTTTCCGGCCGCCGCCCGCGCGACGCCGAGCCGGTCGAGCACGTCCATGCTGCGCGGCCACAGCAGCAACGCCTTGGAGTGGGCGGAGGGTTCGGGTCTGGCGTCGATCAGCCGGACCGATATCCCGTGGCGCAGGAGTTCGCAGGCCGCGACCAGTCCGGTGGGTCCCGCGCCGACGATGGCCACGTCGGTCGTGGTCGGCACGGCGCTCAACCTCCCTGCCGCAGGTAGGTGAGTTCGATCTCGGCGGTGGAGATCGGCGTGTCCCGCTGGCCGAGCGTCGCGGTGACCGGCACGGTCAGCAGCCCGCCCCTGGTGACCGGGGCGCCGGCGGTGGCGGTCGCGGTGGTGGCCAGGTCGAGCTCGCCGAACCGGACGAAGACGGCGTCGAGCCCGGTGAGCCGGCCGCGGAACGGGTGGAGCGCGTGGGTGGCGTCGGCGGCGTGCAGGGCGATCTGCCGGTACGCCTCGTTCATCACCATGCCGGGGACGTGGTCCTGCGGGTGGTCGAACATGCTGGGGTGGTCCTGGTCGACCCGGATGTCGGCGGTGACCTCGCCGGGCCCGGTGACGCGCGGCGCGGCGAGCACGACGTTGTCCTGGTCGCGGCGGCCGACCAGGTCGGGGGCGATGGCCTGGAGGGGCGCGAGCGGCACTCCCTCGGCGGCGAGTCCGGCCTCGGCCCGGCCGCGTTCGCGCAGCCGGGCGTAGGAGTCGGGGGTCTTGTAGACCATGCCCATGCCGACCTCGGCCACCGGGTGTCCCTCGATGATGAGGATGGCCTCGAAGTCGAGGCCGCGGACCGCGTCGTCGCGCAGCACGGTGCGGACGACGCGGACGTTGACGGTCAGCTGCGCCGGGGCCGGTCCGACGCGGAGTCCGGGCAGTGAGGTGACGGCGATCCGGTTGTGGGTGAGGACGAACTTGTCGCGCTCCGGGATGTCGTGGAACTCGTGGGCGCCGGCCATCACGGCCTGCCGGACGACCTCGACCAGCAGCAGCGTGTCGTGGTGCGCGGGCGCCCGGCCGCCGTCGCCGAAGTAGGCGTGGGAACGCGGGAGTTGCGCACCGCAGGCGAACAGGTCGGCGGCGAGCGGCACGATGTCGGTGACGAACGTCTCGGCCAGCGCCGCGCGGTGCACGCGGCTGCGGCTGATGGTGGAGTGGAACCCGATGTCGGGCGTGGGGATGGTGGGGGCCTGGGGTGCGTGGGGGAAGCCGGGGCTCGGCATGGTGCGCGGTCACCTTCCTGGGTGCCCCGCCCGGCGGCGGCCGGGGGAGGGTGGCGGACGGTCGGCTGCGGTACCGGAGGCCGGGGTCAGAAGCGGGTGCCGACGGGCGCGGGCAGGCCGTCGAGCTCGACGAGGTCGGCCTCGCCCAGTTCCAGGTCGACGGACTTCACGTTGTCCTCCAGGTGCGCAAGCCTGGTGCTGCCGGGGATCGGCACGACGTGCGGCCCCTGGGCGAGCACCCAGGCCAGGGCGACCTGGGCCGGGGTGGCGTCGTGGCGCTGGGCGACCTTCTCGACGCCGTCCACGATGCGCAGGTTCCGCTCCAGCGCGGTGGGCGCGAACCTCGGCTGCTGGGCGCGGAAGTCGCTGGGCGGCAGTTGGTCGGCGCTGCGGATGGTGCCGGTCAGGAAGCCGCGGCCGAGCGGCGAGAACGGCAGGAAGCCGACGCCGTTCGCCTGGCACCAGGGCAGCACGTCGGCCAGCGGGTCCCGCGACCACAGCGACAGCTCGGACTGGAGGGTGGCGACCGGGTGGATGGCGGAGGCGCGCTCCAGGTGCTCGACCTTGGCCTCGGACAGCCCGATGTGCCGGGCCTTGCCGGCGGCGACCAGCTCGGCCATGGCGCCCCAGGACTCCTCGATGGGCACCTCGGGGTCGATGCGGTGCAGCTGGTAGAGGTCGACGTGGTCGGTCCCGAGGCGGCGCAGGCTGCCGTCGATGGAGGCCCTGATGTGCTCGGGACGGCCGTTGGGCGTCACCTTGACCTTGGTCGGGTAGAGCGACATGTCCGGCACCAGGCCGCACTTGGTGGCCAGCACGACCTCGTCACGCCGGCCGGCGAGCGCGCGTCCGACCAGCTCCTCGTTGGTGAACGGGCCGTAGAGGTCCGCGGTGTCGATGAAGGTGACGCCGAGGTCGACGGCGCGCTTGATGACGCGGTCGGACTCGGCGTCGTCGCGCTCGGACTCGGCGTAGACCCAGCTCATGCCCATGCAGCCGAGGCCGATCGCGGAGAGTTCGAGTCCGCTGTCGCCGGTCAGTCGGGTCTTCATGTCGGGGGCTCCTTCGCGGTGTTGCGCGTGATCGGGGGTCAGTAGGGTGCGACGGGGGTGAAGTAGCGGCGCGGGTTGTCCACGAGCATCACGCGGATGTCCTCCTCGGTGACGCCGAGTTCGAGCAGCGCGGGGATGACGCGGCGGTGCAGGTGGGTGTAGTCCCAGTCGGGCAGGGTCGCCGCCATGTCCTCCTGGGTGAAGTAGTCGATGAAGCAGGGGCAGTCGTGGGAGAGGACCATGCGGTCGGCGTAGCCGGCGGCGACGAGGTCGGCGACGATGCGGACCCGCTTCTCGTGGGGGGTGAAGTTGTCGAGGCCGAACCGGTCCATGCCGATGGTCGAGCCGGCGTCCATCAACTCCTTGAGGTAGTCGAGGTCGTCGGTGTCCCCGCTGTGGCCGATGATCACGTGGCTGAGGTCCACGCCCTCCTCGGCGAGGATCTTCTGCTGCGGAAGGCCGTTGCGGACGTAGGCGTTGGAGTGGGTGGTGATGGGCGCGCCGGTCTCGCGGTGGGCCTGGGCGGTGGCGCGCAGCACGCGTTCGACGCCCTCGGAGACGGTGGCCTCCTCCGTCGCGCACTTGAGCACGGCGGCGCGGACCCCGGTGTCCGCGATGCCGGTGGTGATGTCGCGCACGAACAGCTCGGTCATGGGCTCCGGCCCCTCGAAGAGCCGCCCCGGGCCGCGGTAGTGAAAGAAGTAGGGGACGTCGTGGTACGTGTAGACGCCGGTCGCGACGATGATGTTGAGCGGCACCCGGGCGGCCACCTTCTGGACCCGCGGGATGAACCGGCCCTGGCCGATCGCGGTGAGGTCGACGAAGGTGCGCACGCCGAGTTCGTAGGCCGTCGTCAGCTTGGCCACGGCGTCGTCGACGCGCTCCTCCTCGTTCCACAGGTGCGGCTGGTTCTGCTGGACGTCGGGGGTCAGCACGAACAGGTGCTCGTGCATGAGCGTGACGCCGAGGTCGTCGACGCCGACCGGGCCCCGGACGGTCTGGACGAAGGACTCACCGTTCTGTGACATGGGCATGCCATCTCCTCGGTCGCCGAAACGGGCGGCGTTGGGTCGGGGGTGCCTGGGATGCGGTCGATCTCCCCCAAGCCTCATGCCAGCGGCAACCACCCACAAGGCGAGATCGGTCTGCCCGTTCGGGTACCCCGCACGGCCGCCGCGTGCCCGAAACGGGCACGCGGCGGCCCCCGCCCTGGTCAGGGAGCGGTCGGCGGCTCCGCCTCGTACCCCCGTCGCAGCGCCGCGACGAACGCCGGCGCCGCCGGCAGCTCCACGGCCCCGATCCGACGCACCGGCACCGCCGGCGTCCACGAGTTCATCACCACCGCCCCCCTCAGCGCCGCCACGTCGGCCGGCGTGACCTCCGAGACCCGCTGCGGCACCCCGAGCCCCGCCAACCGCCGGCGCAGGATCCCCATCGTGACCCCGCCGAGCACCTCGGCCTCCGGCCACACCACCGCCTCGCCGTCCCAGAACGCCAGGTTCCAGATCGTCGCCTCGCTCAACCGGCCCCGCCGGTCCACGAACGCCGCGTCGTCGAAGCCCTCGGCCACGGCCCCGCGCAACAGGTACGTCTTGGCCACCTCCCCCACGTGCTTCACCCCCGGCAGCGTCCGCTCGTGCTCCACCACGTCCAACGCCAGCGGACCCGCCGGCCCGTCCGTGGGCGGCCCGGTCCGCACCAGCACGTCCAGCTCACCCCCGGCGGCGGTGAACTCCCCCGCCGACGAGTACACCGTCGCCGTCAGCGAGACGTCGGCCGGCGACTCCCCGAGCGCGGCCCGCAGCAGCTCCCGCACCCGCTCGTCGGGCAACGCCCGCCCGAACAGCTCCACCGACGCCGACCGCAACCGCGCCAGATGGAGATCGAGCCCTCTGATCCGCCCGCCCCGCACCTGCGCGGCCGTGAAGTGCGCGTATCCCGCGAACGCCAACGGCGCGAGCTCCTCGGCGCTCGCCGGCCGCCCGTTCCGTTGCACGACGAAGAAGGCCATGGTCAGCTCCCTGGAAATCCGGAATGTTCACAGCGCCGGCGACGTTAGGCCCTGACACCGGTGGAAAGGTCAAACACGGATGGTGTGCGTCACATGCTGATCGGAGAGCTGTCGAGACTGACCGGGGCGAGCCACCGCTCGCTGCGCTACTACGAGGCCCAGGGCCTCCTCACCGCGCGCCGGGGCGTGAACGGCTACCGCGAGTACGACGAGCACGCCGTCGCCACCGTCCGACAGATCCGCACCCTGCTGGACATCGGCCTCTCCACCGACGTGATCCGCACCGTCCTCCCCTGCGTCCGCGGCGAACTGCGCGACCCCGCCCACCTCACCTGGTGCGACGACCTCCGCGCCGTCCTGAGCCGCGAGCTGGCCACCATGGACGACCGCATCACCGGCCTCCAACGCAGCCGCCGGGCGCTGGCGAGCTACCTGGCGGAGGCGTGATCCCGCCGGCTCCCGTCGTCGTCCCCGCACCTAGACTCAGCCCATGGGAAGGACCGACCGCGCCAGCCGGCTGATCGCGGCACCACAGACGACCGTCTACGACGCCCTCCTCGACCGGGAGGCCATCGAGGCGTGGCTGCCGCCGGACGGCATGCGGGGGCGGGTCGAGTGGTGGGACCCCCGGCCCGGCGGCGGGTTCCGGATGGTCCTCACCTATCTCGACCCCACCGACAGCCCCGGCAAGACGTCGGACGCGACGGACGTCGTCGAGGTCGGGTTCGCCGACCTGGTACCAGGGGAACGCGTGGTGCAGCGGGCCGTGTTCGAGGCCGACGACCCGTCGTACGCCGGCACCATGACGATGACCTGGCAGCTCACCCCGGCCGGCGAGGGGACCGAGGTGACCGTCACCGCCACCGACGTGCCACCCGGCATCGCCCAGGCCGACCACGAGGCCGGCATCGCCTCCTCGCTGGCCAACCTGGCGTCGTACGTCGAGACGCCCTCCGCCAAGTCGCCGACTCGCTGAAGCGCGCTCGCGGCCAGACGCCGCACGTCCCAGATGTTCCGTCACGCATCCACCGGCACCCAGGCCAGGCGGTCGCCGTCCGCCAGGACCCGGCCGAAGGGCACGTCCGCGAAGTGGATGCCGAAGCCGATCGTGTCGGGTTCCCGGAGTTCGGCGATCAGTTGGCGGCGGACGTCCGTCGACCAGGTCGTGTCGTGGTCGGGGGCCGCGTGCCACTCCGGGTGGTTGATCTGGATCGGGGAGTGCAGGGCGTCGCCGAAGGCGATCAGGCGGCGGCCGCCGGAGGCGATGACGTAGCCGGCGTGGCCGGGGGTGTGGCCGGGGGCCAGGCGGACATGGACGCCGGGGAAGATCTCCTCGCCGTCCGCGACGGTCCGGACGTGCGGGGCGAGCGCGTCGAGGACGTCCTTGCCGGTGCCGTGCGACTGCAGCAGGTCGCGTTGGGTCCACTCGGGCTCGGCGACCAGGTGGGGGGCGTGGGCGAGGGCCGGGTGGCCGGCCCAGCCGAGGTGGTCGACGTGCAGGTGGGTGAAGGCCAGGGCCTCGATGTCCCGTGGCGCGCGGCCGATTCGGGCCAGGTTGTCGAGGAGCGCGCCGCCGTGGATGGCGCCGATGGCGCTGCCCGGTTCGGCCGGGAGTGTCCGGGGGCCGAAGCCGGCGTCTATCAGCAGGGCGCGGTCGCCCCGCTCCACCAGCAGTCCGCCGATGCCGGCGGCGAGGTGGCCCGAGGCGTCCAGGTACTCGGGGTGGGCGGCCCAGTCCTCGTCCGTCGTGGTGGGGAGCCAGCCGCGCGGCGTGAGCTGGACGGCTCCGTCCGGCACGTAGGTCACCGTGGTCTCGCCGAGCCGGAGCGACCTGAGAGTCGCGGGGGTGCGCAGTCGTTCGTCCGTGTCCATGGCGGCGACCATAAAGCATCAAGCTAGAAACATTCAAGCTCACAATATCCAGGCTTGAGCTAGGATGGCCCGCATGAGCATCGACGATCAGGAGACGCGGGCCGTCGCCGAGCGGCAGCTGTGCGGCCTGGTGAACGGGATGGCCCAGCAGATCGCCGAGCACCTGCGCCAACGCGCCGCCACGCTCGGGCTCACCGCGCCGCAGGCGACCGCGCTGCGCGAGCTCAGCGGGCCGATGACCATGCGGGAGCTCGCCGAGCGAATGAGCTGCGAGCCCTCCAACGCCACCTTCGTCGTCGACAGGTTGGAGAAGCAGCGGCTCATCGAGCGCCGCCCGCACCCCACCGACCGCCGCGCCAGGCACCTGGTCCTCACCCCGGACGGCACCGCGCTCCGGGAGCGGCTGCTCGCCCTCCTCGGCGAGGACTCCCCGCTCGCCGCCCTTTCGCAGGACGAACAGCGCACGCTGCAAGGGCTGTTGGAACGCGCCATCATCCCCGCGACCACAACCCGGGTGCGCGCGTGATCACGTCCGGGTAGCCTGCCCCCATGCACATGCTTCAGATCTACGGCTGACGCGGACCCCGGGCAGCGCCCGGCCTCCGCTCCACGTGTCGTGCGGGCGCCGCCAACGGCGGTGCCCCGGCTCGTCGTTCCCTTTCTCGCCGTAGATCTGAAACGAGTGATCTCCATGTCCCGTCGCCGTGCCCATATCGCCATGGTCGGCATCCCCGCCATCAGCCACGTCCTGCCGAGCCTCGAAGTCATCCGCGAGCTGGTGTCCCGCGGGCACCGCGTGACCTACGCCAACGACCCGCGCGTCGCACGCGTCGCCGAGCGCATCAGGGAGACGGGCGCCGAACTGGTGCCCTGCCACTCCACGTTGCCGGTCGACGACAACGACTGGCCGGACGACCCGATCGCCGCCATGGGCTGCTTCCTCGACGACGCCGTCCAGGCACTCCCCCAGCTCCGGGCCGCCTACGACCCGGACCCTGCCGACCTCTACCTGTACGACATCGGCGCCTACGCGGCCCGCGCCCTCGCCGAGGCCCAGGGGCGTCCGCTGCTCCAGCTGTCGCCGACCTACGTGGCCTGGAAGGGATACGAGGAGGAGGTCGCCGCCCAGATCTGGCAGCTGCCGGGCGCGGCCGCGTACCGCGCCAGGTTCGCCGACTGGCTCGGCTCGTGCGGCGCGACCACTACCGACGTGGACGCCTTCTCCGGGCGCCCGTCGCGCGCCCTGGCGCTGATCCCCCGGGCGATGCAGCCGCAGGCCGACCGGGTCGACACCGGGACGGTGACCTTCGTCGGCCCCTGTTTCGGCACCCGCGCGGCGCGCGACGCGTGGACCCGCCCGGCCGGCGCCGAGCGGGTGCTGCTGGTCTCGCTGGGCTCCGCCTACACCCGCCAGCCCGAGTTCTACCGCCGGTGCCTGCGGGCCTTCGGCGACCTGCCGGGCTGGCACGTGGTGCTCCAGATCGGCCGGCACACCGACCCGGCCGAGTTGGGCGAGATCCCGGCCAACGTCGAGACGCACCCCTGGGTGCCGCAGCTGGCGATCCTGGAGCAGGCCGACGCGTTCGTGACCCACGCCGGGATGGGCGGCAGCAGCGAAGGGCTGTTCACGGGCGTGCCGATGATCGCCGTGCCGCAGGCCGTCGACCAGTTCATGAACGCGGACCGGCTGGTCGAGCTCGGTGTGGCCCGCCGCCTCGACACGGCGGACGCCACGGCGGAGGCGCTGCGGGCGGCACTCACCGAACTGGTCGACGACCCCGAGGTGGCGCGACGCTCGCGACGGCTGCGGGAAGAGGCCCGCGCCGAGGGCGGCACCACGCGAGCGGCCGACCTCGTCGAGGCGATGCTGCGCCAACCCGCCGCCTAGCTAGGCGGCCAGCATCCCGCGCAGCAACTCGGTGATGCCGGTGCGGAGTTCGGCCTCGCTCGGCGGGGTCGCGGACTCCGCGCCGGCTACGAATCGGAACTGGACGCCCTCGCACCAGGCGGCCAGGGAGCGGGCCTGACGCGCGGGTTCTGGGGCGCCGAGCGCGGCCAGCATGGCGGCCAGCACGTCCCGGAACCCACGGCCGAACTCGTCGTAGACGGCACGGAGTTCGAGGTTGCGGGTCGCCTCCAGGGCCAGTTCGACGCGGGCCCTGGTCAGGTCGGCGCCCTCGGTGATCGACCGGTGCAGGGCCGTCGCCAGCACCGCCCCCGCCGCCTCCGGCTCCGCGCCGGCGGGCAGCGGTTCGCCGGCGCCGAGGACCGCCGCCTCGCGCGCGGCGAGGCGCCTGGTCGCCAGTTCGAGCAGCGCGGTGCGGGTCCGCGCCCGATTGGATGTCGAGCCGGGCGGCAGCCCGGCCGCCTCGTCGACCGCGCGGTGGGTCAGTCCCCGGGCGCCGCGCTCGGCCAGCAGGCCGAGCGCGGCGTCGGCGATCACATCGATACGCGCCTTGCTCACCGGACGAACCTATACGGGCCGACACCCGGCGAACTTATTCCTTGACACGAATATTCGTCATGGAGAATACTTCTGGGCATGGACGCACTCCTCACCGCGCTGGCCGACCCGGCCCGCTGGCGGCTCGTGGGCCTGCTGGCCGAGCGACCCCGCTCGGTCGGCGTGCTCGCCCAGCTCGCCGGGGCGCGGCAGCCACAGACGACCAAGCACCTGCAGACCCTGGAACGCGTCGGCGTCGTCACCTCCCAGCGCACCGGTCAGCGCCGCGTCTACGCGCTCCGGCCCGGTCCGCTGCGCGAGCTCGCCGCCGCGCTCGGCCGGCTCGCCGACACCGCCGACCGGGCCGACGGCCCGCGTGCCGCCTTCGACGAGCACGGGCTCAGCCTCCGCGCGGAGCGGCTCGCCGCCACGGATTCCGGGTGGGCCGACGACCGCTCGTTCGCCTTCCACAGGTCCCTCGCGGCCGGCCCCGAGCTGGTCTGGCGCCACCTGACCGAGCCCGCCCTGCTCGCCCACTGGTGGACGCCCGACGACCTCCGCGTCTCCGAGCTCGTCTTCGAGGCGCGGCCGGGTGGGCGGATCGTCCAGGAGTACCGCGACGCCGAGGACACCGACGGCTCCGACCCGGTCGTCGGGCGCGCGGAGGGAGTCGTCGACGACGTTCGCCCCGGCGAGCGCCTCGCCTACCGCCTCTCCCCGCTGCTTCCCGACGGGGGCCTCGCCTTCACGGCCCATGTCGACCTCCGCCTCCGCCCCAGCGACACCGGCACGGACCTCGACGTCCACTGGCGCCTCACCGACAGCACCGTCGAGTCCGCGGACTTCGTCGCGGGCATCGAGCTCGGCTTCGGCCAGAGCCTGGACCGGCTCGCGGCGACCCTCGCAGCGCCCCTCGCCACCGACTCACACGACACCGACAGCACCAACGCAAGGAGCACGAAATGACCCAGCAGACCGCCGGCCGCCGCGTCGTCACCAACATGAGCCTCTCCCTCGACGGCCGCTACGCCAAGCCGGACAACCCGCTGGACATGAGCTGGGTGATGCCGTACGCCGTCTCCGACGTCGCTCGCGACCACCTGACCAGCCTCTGGGAGTCGGCGACGACGGCCCTGCTCGGGCGGGTCAACGCCGAGGGCTTCCTGGGCTTCTGGCCCACCGTCATCGGCATGGAGGGCGCCGACCCGCGCGACGAGGGGTTCGCGAAGTGGCTGGTGGACGCCGACAAGGTGGTCCTCTCCAGCACTCTCGACGAGGCGCCGTGGGAGCGGACGACGATCGTCGACAAGTCGACCGCCGAGGCGGTCGCGGACCTGCGGGCGACCGAGGGCGGCGACATCCTCGTGCTGTCCAGCGCGAGCGTCATCAAGGCGCTGCTGGCGGCCGACGCCGTCGACCGGCTGGCGCTCACCATATTCCCGGTCGTCCTCGGCGGCGGGCCGCGTCTCTTCGAGGACGGCCTGCCCGCCGGACAGTGGACGCTCGTCAGCCAGACCGCGGGCGAGCACGGCACGTTGGCCCTCGTCTACGACCGGGTCCGCTGAGCCACCACCGTAAGGCTGCGGCCACCACACGACTACATCCGTAGTCCCAGGCGCTAGACTGCACTACATCTGTAGTTAACGCGTCTCTCGCCGGAGGAGCCATGCCCCAGCCACGAGCCGTCGTCGTCGGCGCCGGCGTCGGCGGCCTGACCGCCGCCGTCGCCCTGTGGCGACGCCGCTGGCGGGTCACGGTCCTCGAACGCGCCCGGGTACTCGAACCGGTGGGCGCCGGCATCGCGGTCGCGCCCAACGCCCAGCGGGCGCTCGACGTCCTCGGCCTCGGCGACGCCGTCCGTGCGCGGGCCGCCTTCTCCGGCTCCGGCGGGCTCCGCACCCCGCGCGGGCGGTGGATCTCGCGGACCACCGGCGAGGCCGCGGCCGCCCGCTTCGGCGGGCCCGTGGTGCTCACCCGCCGCGCCGAGCTCGTCGACCTGCTGCTCGGCGCGCTGCCCGAGGGCACCGTCAGGACCGGCACGACCGTCACCCACGTCGAACCCGGCGCCGCCGGCGGCGCGCCGGCCCGCGTCACCTCCGAACGGGGAACGGTGGAAGCGGAGTTGGTGGTCGCGGCGGACGGCGTCCACTCCCCCACCCGCGCCGCCCTCTTCCCCGACCACCCGGGACCCGACTACGCCGGCCTCACCGCCTGGCGGTTCGTCGCGGACGCCCCTGCCACCGGGTACGAGCCGCACGAGACATGGGGGCGCGGCACGCTCTGGGGCACCACCCCGCTGGCCGGCAGCCGGGTGTACTGCTACGCGACGGCCGTCGTCCCGCCAGGCGGTCGCGCCCCGGACGACGAACTGGCCGAACTGCGCAGGCGGTTCGGCGACTGGCACGCCCCGGTGCCGCAACTGCTCGACGCCGTCGCCGCGGACGCCGTCCTGCGCGACGACGTGCACGACATGCCCACTCCGCTGCCCGCGTTCCACCGCGGCCGGGTCGCGCTGCTCGGCGACGCCGCGCACCCCATGACGCCCAACCTCGGCCAGGGCGGCTGCCAGGCCGTCGAGGACGCCGTGGTGCTGGCACATCTCGCCACCGCCGAAGGGGAGTTGGCCGCGTACACCGAGCGGCGGCTGCCCCGCACCACCCTGGTGGCGCGGCGGTCACGCCGCGTCGCGGCGCTCACCGCCTGGCGGTCGAGGCCCGCGGTGGCGGCCAGGGCCCTGATGTTCGCGGCGACCGGACTGCTCGGCCCGGCCGCCGCGCTGCGCGCCCTCGACGGCATCGCCGACTGGCGGCCGCCGGGGGCCTATCAGCGCACCGGGTGACCGGCCCCCCGCAGCGCTTCCTTGACCTCGCCGATCCGCAGGTCGCCGAAGTGGAACACGGAGGCGGCGAGCACCGCGTCCGCGCCCGCCTCGATGGCCGGGGCGAAGTGCTCACGCCGCCCGGCGCCGCCGGAGGCGACCACCGGGACGGTGACGTGCTTGCGGACGGCGGCGATCATCGACGTGTCGTAGCCGTCCTTGGTGCCGTCCGCGTCCATCGAGTTGAGCAGGATCTCGCCGGCGCCCAACTCGGCGGCCCGGTGCGCCCATTCCACGGCGTCGATCCCCGTGCCGCGCCGGCCGCCGTGGGTGGTGACCTCGAAGCCGGAGGGCGTGCTCGTGCCGTCGGGGCAGCGGCGCGCGTCCACCGAGAGGACCAGCACCTGGCTGCCGAACCGCTGGGCGATCTCCCTGATCAGCTCGGGGCGGGCGATCGCCGCGGTGTTGACGCCCACCTTGTCGGCGCCGGCCCGCAGCAGCCGGTCCACGTCCTCCGTGGTCCGCACACCGCCGCCCACCGTGAGCGGGATGAAGACCTGCTCGGCGGTGCGGCGCACCACGTCGTAGGTGGTCTCCCGGTTGCCGGAGGAGGCCGTGATGTCGAGGAACGTCAACTCGTCGGCGCCCTCGGCGTCGTAGACCTGCGCCATCTCCACCGGATCGCCCGCGTCCCGCAGGTTCTGGAAGTTGACGCCCTTGACGACCCTGCCCCCGTCCACGTCGAGGCAGGGAATGACCCGAACGGCAAGGCTCATGCGGCGACCTCTCCGCCGGCGACCACGGCCAGCGCCTCCTCCAGCGTGAAGGCGCCGGCGTACAGGGCCTTGCCGACGATGGCGCCCTCGACGCCGTCCGGCACGAGGGTGGCGAGCGCCCGCAGGTCGTCGAGCGAGGAGACCCCGCCGGAGGCCACCACCGGGCGGTCGGTGGCCGCGCAGACGGAGCGCAGCAGCTCCAGGTTGGGGCCCTGCAGGGTGCCGTCCTTGTTGATGTCGGTGACCACGTAGCGGGCGCAGCCCTCGGAGTTCAGCCGCTCCAGCGTCTCGAACAGGTCGCCGCCGTCCCTGGTCCAGCCGCGGCCGCGCAGCGTGGTGCCGCGCACGTCGAGGCCGACCGCGATGCGGTCGCCGTGCTCGGCGATGACCTTGGCCACCCACTCCGGCGACTCCAGCGCCGCCGTGCCCAGGTTGACGCGGGTGCAGCCGGTGGCCAGCGCGGCGGCGAGCGAGTCGTCGTCCCTGATGCCGCCGGAGAGCTCGACCCTGATGTCCATGGCGCGGGTGACCTCGGAGATCCGCTCCCGGTTGTCGCCGGTGCCGAACGCGGCGTCCAGGTCGACCAGGTGCAGCCACTCGGCGCCGGCCGCCTGCCAGGCGAGGGCGGCGGTGAGCGGGTCGCCGTAGGAGGTCTCGGTGCCGGAGACGCCGTGCACCAGGCGGACGGCCTGGCCGTCGCGGACGTCGACGGCGGGCAGCAGTTGCAGCGTGGACATCAGAGGGTCTCGATCCAGTTGGTGAGGAGGCGGGCGCCGGCGTCGCCGGACTTCTCCGGGTGGAACTGCGTCGCCCACAGCGGGCCGTTCTCCACGGCGGCGACGAACGGCTGGCCGTGGGTGGCCCAGGTGACCCTGGGCGGCGCCTGGGCCGCGTGGTGGGTGGGCAGCTCCCAGTCGTGCACGGCGTAGGAGTGCACGAAGTAGAAGCGGTCCTCGGGCGACAGGCCGGCGAAGAGCGCGGAGTCGGCGGGGGCGTCGACGGTGTTCCAGCCCATGTGCGGCACTATGTCGGCGCGCAGCGGGCCGACCGTGCCGGGCCACTCGTCCAGGCCCTCGCTCTCCACGCCGTGTTCGATCCCGCGGGCGAAGAGGATCTGCATGCCGACGCAGATGCCGAGCACCGGCCGGCCGCCGGCCAGCCGCCGGCCGACGACCCAGTCGCCACGGGCCTCGCGCAGCCCGTTGATGCAGGCGGCGAAGGCGCCGACGCCGGGGACCAGCAGCCCGTCGGCGTTCAGCGCGGTGTCGTAGTCGCGGGTGATCTCGACCTGGGCGCCCGCCCTGGCCACGGCACGCTCGGCGGAGCGCACGTTGCCGAAGCCGTAGTCGAAGACCACCACCTTCTTCTCACTCATCGGCTACCCCAGCCTGAGGACGCCGGCGAGGAGACAGAGCGCGCTGCCGGTGCCGAGCAGCACGACCACGCCCCTGGGCAGCCCCTGCTTGAGGAACGAGATCACCCCGCCGAGCAGGAAGAGCCCGACCACGATCAGCGCGGTCGACACCCCGTTCACAGCGCGCCCTTGGTCGACGGGATCCCGGTCTGCCGGGGGTCGATCTCGCTGGCGTAGCGCAGCGCCCTGGCCAGGGCCTTGAACTGGCACTCCACGATGTGGTGCGCGTTGCGCCCGTAGGGCACGTGCACGTGCAGCGCGATCTGGGCCTGGGCGACGAAGGACTCCAGGATGTGCCGGGTCATGGTGGTGTCGTAGGAGCCGATCATCGGCGCCATGTTCTCCGGCTCCCGGTGCACCAGGTACGGGCGGCCCGAGAGGTCGACGGTCACCTGGGCGAGCGACTCGTCGAGCGGCACCGAGGCGTCGGCGAACCGGACGATGCCCCGCTTGTCTCCGAGCGCCTCGCGGAACGCGGCGCCCAGCGCGAGCGCCGTGTCCTCGATGGTGTGGTGGCTGTCGATGTGCAGGTCGCCCTCGGTGGTGACGGTGAGGTCGAACAGGCCGTGCCGACCGAGCTGGTCGAGCATGTGGTCGAAGAAGCCGACTCCGGTCGACACGTCGACCTTTCCGGTGCCGTCGAGATCGATCTCGACCTTCACCGAGGTCTCCTTGGTGGTGCGCTCCACGCGACCCACGCGGGTCATTGGTTGATCTCCTTCATCACGGCTCGTACCGCGTCGAGAAACGCGTCGTTCTCCTTCCGGGTGCCCGCGGTGACCCGCAGCCGCCCCGGCACCCCGTTGTCCCGCACCAGCACCCCGTGGTCGAGCAGCCGCTGCCAGACGTCGTGCGGCTCGGCGAAGCGGCCGAACTGCACGAAGTTGGCGTCGGACTCGGTGACCTCGCAGCCGAGCTCCCGCAGCTCGACGACGAGCCGGTCCCGCTCGGCCTTGAGCTCCTCGACGTAGCCGAGCAGCGTGTCGGCGAACTCCAGCGCGGCGTGCGCGGTGGCCTGGGTGACGGCCGACAGGTGGTAGGGCAGGCGCACCAGCTGCACGGCGTCGACGACGGCCGGGTCGGCGGCGAGGTAGCCGAGCCGCAGCCCCGCGGCGCCGAACGCCTTGGACATGGTGCGGCTGACGACCAGCGTGGGGCGCCCCTCGATCAGCGAGAGCAGCGAGGGCCGGTGGCTGAACTCGGCGTACGCCTCGTCGATCACCACCAGCGCGCCCGGGCCGCCCCTGGCCGCCTGCGCCGCCTCGTACAGCGCGAGCACCGTCTCGACCGAGACGGCGGTGCCGGTCGGGTTGTTGGGCGAGCAGATGAACACCACGTCGGGCCGGTGCTCGTGGATGGCGGCGACCGCGGCCTCGGTGTCGATGTCGAAGCTCTCGGTGCGCGGCCCGGAGATCCAACCGGTGCCGGTGCCCCGGGAGATCAGCGGGTGCATCGAGTAGGACGGGTCGAAGCCGAGGGCGGTGCGCCCGGGGCCGCCGAACGCCTGGAGCAGCTGCTGCAGGATCTCGTTGGAGCCGTTGGCCGCCCACACCTGGTTGGGCGCGAGCGGGTGGCCCGTGGTGCGGGTGAGGTAGCCGGCGAGCTGGGTGCGCAGGCCCACCGCGTCCCGGTCGGGGTAGCGGTTGAGGGTGCGGGCGGCGTCCGAGACGCGCTCGGCGATGCGCCGCACCAGCTCCTCCGGCATCGGGTACGGGCTCTCGTTCACGTTGAGCCGCACCGGGACGTCGAGCTGCGGCGCGCCGTAGGGGGACTTGCCGCGCAGTTCGTCCCGGACGGGGAGGTCGTCGATGCGGGTCACTTGCTCTGGGGAACCTTCCGGTCGGCCTTCCTGTCGGCTGCGAACCTCTCCCTGACCGCCGAGCCGTGGGCCGGCAGGTCCTCGGCCTCGGCGAGGGCCACCACGTGGTGGGCGACGTCGGCCAGGGCCTCGCGGTCGTACTCCACGACGTGCACACCGCGCAGGAACGACTGTACGGAAAGCCCGGAGGAGTGGCAGGCGCAGCCCCCGGTGGGCAGCACGTGGTTGGAGCCGGCGCAGTAGTCGCCGAGCGAGACGGGGGCGTACGGGCCGACGAAGACGGCGCCCGCGTTGCGGACCCGGGCGGCGACGGCGGCCGCGTCCTCGGTCATGATCTCCAGGTGCTCGGCCGCGTACGCGTCGACGACGGCGAGCCCGTGGTCGAGGTCGGCCACCAGCACGGTGCCGGACTGCCGGCCGGCCAGCGCCTCGGCGATCCGCTCCTGGTGCTTGGCGGCCGGCACCTGCCGGGCCAGCTCCGCGTCCACCGCGTCGGCGAGCGCCACGGACGGGGTGACCAGCACCGCGGCGGCCAGCACGTCGTGCTCGGCCTGGCTGATCAGGTCGGCGGCCACCAGCCGCGGGTCCGCGCTGTCGTCGGCGAGCACGGCGATCTCGGTGGGTCCCGCCTCGGCGTCGATGCCGATCACGCCGCGCAGCAGCCGCTTGGCGGCGGCGACGTAGACGTTGCCCGGCCCGGTGACGAGCCGGACCGGGCGGCACTCCTCGGTGCCGTAGGCGAACATCGCCACGGCCTGGGCGCCGCCGGCCGCGTAGACCTCGGTGACGCCGAGCAGGGCGCAGGCGGCGAGGATGGTGGGGTGCGGCAGGCCGCCGTGTTCGGCCTGCGGCGGCGAGGCCACGGCGAGCGAGCCGACGCCGGCCTCCTGGGCCGGCACCACGTTCATCACCACGGACGAGGGGTAGACGGCGCGGCCGCCGGGCACGTAGAGGCCGACCCGCTCGACGGGGATCCACCGCTCGGTGACGGTGCCGCCCGGCACGACGCGCACGGTGGAGTCGGCGCGCCGCTGGTCGCGGTGGACGAGGCGGGCGCGCCTGACGGACTCCTCCAGGGCGGCCCCGACGGCCGGGTCGAGGGCGGCCAGCGCCCGGTCGAGCTCCTCGACGGGCACCCGCACCCGCTCGATGGCGACGCCGTCGAACCGCTCCGCGTACTCGATCAGCGCCGCGGTGCCGTGATGGCGCACGTTCTCGCAGATGGGCCGCACCTTCTCCAGGGCGGCCTCGACGTCGAGCTCGGCGCGCGGCAGCAGGTCGCGGTCGATCCCGTCCGTGGCGGACGGGGCGTCCCGCAGATCGATTCGGTTCAGCACGGTTACCAGTCTCGCAGACGGCCGGAACCGGCCGGTGACGCGTTCACCATGCGGGCCACGCGCGGGGCGTGCGCGGGTAGCGGCCTTCGGCACAGCCGATAGGCTGGCCGGTCGTGACGACCACGCGCCTGCCGCTCTTCCCGTTGAACACCGTGCTGTTCCCCGGGCTGGTGCTGCCGCTCAACGTGTTCGAGGAGCGTTATCGCGCCATGATGCGCGACCTCCTCGAACTGCCCGACGAGGCGCCGCGGCCGTTCGCGGTGGTCGCCATCAGGGACGGGCGGGAGACCGCGCCGAGCGGGCTCGGGCTGCCGGAGGCCGGCGAGCGCCCCGAGCCGGGCCCCACCGGCGGGTTCGACCCGGAGGACCCACGGCGCTCCTTCCACGACGTGGGCTGCGTGGCGGACGCGTCGACCATCAGGCCGCGGACGGGGGGCGAGGGGTACGAGGTGCTGGCCACCGGCACCACCCGGTTCCGGCTGGTCTCGGTGGACCCGACCGGGCCTTATCTGACGGCCGAGATCGAGCCGTTGGAGGAGGTCGCGGGCGAGGGCGCGGGGGCGCTGGCGACCGGGGTGCTGCGGGCCTTCCGCGGCTACCAGAAGGTGCTTGCCGGCGCCAACGAGCGGACGCTGGCGCCCCGGCAGGAGCTGCCGGACGACCCGTCGGTGGTCTCCTACCTGGTGGCGGCCGCGACGATGCTCCCCACGGCGGACAAGCAGCGGCTGCTGCAGGCCAAGGACACGGCGACGCGGCTGGCCGAGGAGCTGCGGATCCTGCGGCAGGAGACCGCGGTGATCGCCCGGCTGCCCTCGGTGCCGGGCACCGAGTTCACGGTCCGGCCGACGAGCCTCAACTGATCCGGGGGGATCCATGGCGAAGCGCGGGCAGCGGGGCGGCACCCCGGCGACGGTGGCCGCGAGCGGGGCCGGGGTGGCGTTCACGCTGCACGCGTACGAGCACGATCCGGCGGTCGCGTCCTACGGCGAGGAGGCGGCCCGGGTCCTCGGGGTGGACCCCGGTCGCGTGTTCAAGACCCTGGTGGCCGACGTGGACGGCGGACTCACGGTGGCGCTGGTGCCCGTGTCGGCCTCGCTCGGCCTGAAGGCGCTGGCCGCGGCCGTCGGCGGCAAGCGGGCCGCGATGGCGGACCCGGCGGCGGCCGAGCGCGCGACCGGCTATGTGCGGGGCGGGATCTCGCCGCTCGGGCAGCGGCGGCGGCTGCGGACGGTCGTGGACCGGTCGGCGGTCGACCTGCCCTCGGTGTTCGTGTCGGCCGGCCGCCGGGGCCTGGAGATCGAGCTGGCGCCGGCCGACCTGATCCGGCTGACCGGCGCGGTCACTGCTCCGATCGCCCGGGAGTAGGCCCCGGGCCACCGGCCGCCTCACCCCATCGGGGGAACTCGGCGGGCACCTGCTGCGGGTCGCGGGGGCCCCACAGCGCCGTGCAGATCAGGTGGAGGCCGAGCGCCGCGAACGGCAGGCCGAGCAGTACCCCACGGGCGCCCAGGTCGAGCGGGGCGTCGAAGACGGCGTCCCCGGCCGCGCGGGCGTGCGCGGCCACGTCCTGCTCCGGGCCGAACCAGACGCCGATCCGCCAGGCGATGAACGAGCCGAGCAGGGCGCCGGCGGCGAGCCCGATGACGGACGCCACCCCGCCGTGGCGGCGGAGCAGGAACACCAGCACGCCGGCGACGGCCCCCACGGCGAGCCCGGCGAGGAAGAAGGTGCCGTCCGCGCCGAAGGCCTGCTGCCCCTCGGGCTCGGCGAGGATCACGTCGTTGCCGCTGGCGACGAGCGGCACCCGGGGCGCCCGCCACAGCCAGAGCAGACCGAGCAGCGGCCCGGTGAGCACCGCGACGGGCACCGCGACCAGCAGCGCCCCGCGTATCTCCCGCCACCAGCGCCGCGCGACCGGCTCCGCCGGGGCGGGCGGGCTCGCGGCCCCCCACGGGTCGTGGCCGCCATCGAGGGCGGGACGCGGTTCCGGTGTTGGCTCGGGTGCGGTCACCCCGTCATCCTGCCAGGTCCGGCCGGGTGTTCGGCCAACGGGACGGCCGTTCGGGCGTATGAACGGCTCAACGTACCGCCGCCCTGCGGTACGCCCAGGTCGCCAGGGCCAGCGCCACGGCACCGATGGCCGCGCAGACGGTGAGGTTGGCGACGACCGACCCCCAGTCGGGCCGCGGGTCGAGCGCGACGGCCAGCGCGTCCACTCCGTAGCTGGACGGCAGCAGCTCGCGCAGCCAGCGGGCGAGCTCCGGCAGCCGGGACTCGGGCAGCACGCCGAGCAGCAGCGCCGCCGACATGCCGAGCTGCCCGCAGAGGGTGGCCAGCTCCGCCCGCGGCGCCAGCAGCCCGAGCGCGGCCCCGAGCCCGGCGAGCGCGGCCCCGGCGAGCGGCACCACGGCCAGCGCCACCCACAGGCCGCCCAGCGGCAGCTGGTAGAGCAGGGCCCCCACGACGGCGGTGACGAGAACCCCGGGCACCGTGAACGAGGCGTACGCGGCCGCCGTCCCCAACGCCACGGCGGCGCCGGGCACGGGGAGCGTCGCGTAGTGGTCGAGCCCGCCGGCGGCGCGGAGGTGCCCGAAGTACTGGGCGAGCAGGTTGAGCGCGACGAAGGCCACGACGAGCACGGCCGACCCCGCGACCACGGCCCGCGCCTCCTCCCCGCCGCCGTCGACGACGCCACGCATCAGGACCATGATCCCGACGGACTGGAACGTCGCCACGAACAACAACGGAATCCGCGCCACCCGCGCCCGCGACAACTGCGCCCGGTACACGGCCCCGAGCGCCCCCCACACGGCCACCCGCGGCCCCAACCCGACCACGGCCTCACCACCGCCGACCATCAACGACCTCCTGTCCCCACCTCAGGGCGCCATCCCGGCGCAGCCGGGAGCGGCGCCGACAACCGACACGGCGCGGCCAGCGCCGCCCTGCGCCCGGGACGGCCGGCGCTCCGCGCCGCGGCCGGGTACGGGCCCCGGGCCCGTACCCGGCCGCCAGTGCACCGATGTGGCGCGCCAGCCACCCGGGCAGCGGCCGACAACACCGGGCCGAGGGCTCCGGACGGCCAGCCGGCCGCGGGCCCGGCCCGTACCCGGCCAGCCGCCGGGTGAGGCGCGGAGCGCCACAGCACGGCGCAGTGCGCCGAGGCGGCACGCCAGCCGGCAGGTCCCGGCCCCGGCCGTGGCCGCCTGCGGGCGAGCACGCCCTCCCCGGCCGGCACGGCCGCCAGGCCGGCCACGGCCGGTCCGCAACACGGA
>NZ_JAVREM010000028.1:0-74163 GCF_031845425.1 Streptomyces millisiae | reverse complement strand
GACCTCGCGTGGCGCCCCACCCGAGGCCCGTTGCATAAAAGTGCCGCGCTGCGTATAGTCATGCCATCGTAACAAGGAGGCGATGGCGTTGCGCGCTGCGGTGGCGGGAGCGAGCGGCTATGCGGGCGGGGAGATCCTGCGGCTGCTGTTGGGGCACCCCGAGGTGGAGATAGGCACACTGACCGGCAACGCCAGCGCCGGGCAGCGGCTCGGCGTGTCCCAGCCGCAGCTGTTGCCGCTGGCCGACCGCGTGGTCGAGGAGACCACGCCGGCCGCCCTCGCCGGTCACGACGTCGTCTTCCTCGCCCTGCCGCACGGCCACTCGGCCGCCGTCGCCGAGCAGCTCGGCGACGAGACGCTGATCGTCGACTGCGGCGCCGCCTTCCGGCTCTCCGACGCGGCCGACTGGGAGCGGTTCTACGGCTCGCCGCACGCCGGCACCTGGCCCTACGGCCTGCCCGAGCTGCCCGGCGGCCGGCAGGCGCTGCGCGGTGCCCGGCGGATCGCCGTGCCCGGCTGCTACCCGACCGCCGTCACGCTGGCGCTCTTCCCGGCCTACGCCGCCGGCCTCGCCGAGCCGGAGGCCGTGATCGTGGCCGCCAGCGGCACCTCGGGCGCCGGCCGCTCGCTCAAGCCGCACCTGCTGGGCAGCGAGGTCATGGGCGCCATGAGCCCCTACGGCGTCGGCGGCGGCCACCGGCACACCCCCGAGATGATCCAGAACCTCTCCGCGGTCGCCGGCGAGCGGGTCACGGTCTCGTTCACCCCCACCCTGGCGCCCATGTCCCGCGGCATCCTGGCCACCTGCTCGGCCAGGGCCAGGCCGGGGCTGACCGCCGCCGAGCTGCGCGAGACGTACGCCAAGGCGCTCGCGGGCGAGCCGTTCGTCCGGCTGCTGCCCGAGGGGCAGTGGCCGAACACGGCCGCCGTCGCCGGGTCCAACGCCGCGCTGCTCCAGGTCGCGCTCGACGAGTCGGCCGGCCGCCTGATCGTCGTCAGCGCCATCGACAACCTCACCAAGGGCACCGCGGGTGGCGCGGTGCAGAGCATGAACATCGCCCTCGGCCTCCCCGAGGAGCTCGGCCTTTCCACGATCGGAGTCGCGCCATGAGTGTCACCGCCGCCAAGGGCTTCACAGCCGCCGGCGTCGCCGCCGGAATCAAGGAGAGCGGTGCGCCCGACCTGGCGCTCGTGGTGAACCAGGGCCCCCGGCGCGCCGCCGCCGGCGTCTTCACCAGCAACCGGGTCAAGGCCGCGCCCGTGGTCTGGTCCGAGCAGGTGCTCAAGGGCGGCGCCGTCACCGCCGTCGTTCTCAACTCCGGGGGCGCCAACGCCTGCACGGGGCCGCTCGGCTTCCAGGACACCCACGCCACGGCGGAGCGCGTCGCCGAGGCGCTGGGCCACAGCGCCGGCGAGGTGGCCGTGGCCTCCACCGGCCTGATCGGCCTCCGGCTGCCCATGGACAAGCTGCTGCCCGGCGTCGACAAGGCGGTCGCCGAGCTCTCGGCGCACGGCGGCGAGAAGGCCGCCATCGCCATCAGGACCACCGACACCGTGCACAAGACCGCCGTCGCCGAGGGCGCCGGCTGGACCGTCGGCGGCATGGCCAAGGGCGCCGGCATGCTCGCGCCCGGGCTCGCCACCATGCTGGTGGTCCTCACCACGGACGCCGACGTCGAGGCCCCGGCGCTGGACGCGGCGTTGCGCGCCGCCACCAGGACCACCTTCGACCGGATCGACTCCGACGGCTGCATGTCGACCAACGACACCGTGCTGCTGCTCTCCTCCGGCGCCTCCGGCGTGGTGCCCGAGCCGGACGCCTTCGCCGAGGCGGTCAGGACCGTCTGCGCGGACCTCGCGCGGCAGCTGATCGGGGACGCCGAGGGCGCCTCCAAGGACATCAGGATCGAGGTCACCGGCGCCGCCACCGAGGACGAGGCCGTGGAGGTCGGCCGCTCCATCGCCCGCAACAACCTGCTCAAGTGCGCCATCCACGGCGAGGACCCCAACTGGGGCCGGGTGCTCTCCGCCATCGGCACCACCTCGGCGACCTTCGACCCGGACCAGCTCGACGTCGCCATCAACGGCGTCTGGGTCTGCCGCAAGGGCTCCTTCGGCGAGGACCGCGCCCTGGTCGACATGCGCTACCGCGAGGTCCGCATCACCGCCCACCTGGCCGCCGGCGACGCGACCGCCGTGATCTGGACCAACGACCTCACCGCCGACTACGTGCACGAGAACAGCGCCTACTCCTCATGACGACGACACCGCAGCAGAGCCCCACCCGCAAGCACACCGCGCTCCCCAAGGCCCGGATCCTCATCGAGGCGCTGCCCTGGCTGACCCGCCATAACGGCAAGATCGTCGTCATCAAGTTCGGCGGCAACGCCATGGTGGACGAGGAGCTCAAGGCCGCCTTCGCGCAGGACGTCGTCTTCCTGCGGCACGCCGGCCTGCGGCCCGTCGTGGTGCACGGCGGCGGCCCGCAGATCAACGCCCAGCTCGACCGGCTCGGCCTGACCTCCGAGTTCCGGGCAGGGCTGCGCGTGACCACCCCGGAGACCATGGACGTGGTCCGCATGGTGCTGGCCGGCCAGGTGCAGCGCGAGCTGGTCGGCCTGCTCAACCGGCACGGGCCGCTGGCCGTCGGCATGACCGGCGAGGACGCCCACCTGATGACGGCCACCAAGCGCTACGCCCAGGTGGACGGCGAGCCGGTGGACCTCGGCCGGGTCGGCGACATCACCGCGACCGACACCGGCGCCGTCGAGGCGCTGCTCGACGACGGGCGCATCCCGGTGATCTCCTCGATAGCCCGCAGCGCCGACGACCACCACGTCTACAACGTCAACGCCGACACCGCGGCCGCCGCCGTCGCCGCCGCGCTCGGCGCCGAGACCCTGATGGTGCTGACCGACGTCGAGGGCCTGTACGCGGACTGGCCGACCAGCGACGAGGTGATCAGCAGGCTCACCGTCAGCGAGCTGGAGCGGCTGCTGCCGGAGCTGGCCAGCGGCATGGTGCCCAAGATGGAGGGCTGCCTGCACGCGGTGCGCAACGGCGTGGGCACCGCGCGCGTGATAGACGGCCGGGTCCAACACGCCATCCTGCTGGAGATCTTCACCGACGAGGGCGTCGGCACCATGGTCGTGCCGGACCCGCCGGCCGCACACGACAACGGAGAGGGGACGGGACAGCCGTCATGAGTACCGGCACGAGCACCGCCATGAGCACTGCCACGAGCAACGAGGCCCTCACCACGCGCTGGCGGGGCGCGCTGATGGACAACTACGGCACCCCCCGGGTCCCGCTCACCCACGGCGAGGGCGCCCGCCTCTGGGACGCGGACGGCAAGGAGTACCTGGACTTCCTCGGCGGCATCGCGGTCAACTCCCTCGGCACCGGCCATCCGGCCGTGGTGCGCGCGGTCTCCGACCAGGTCGCCCTGCTCAGCCACGTCTCCAACCTCTTCGTCGCCGAGCCCCCGGTGGCGCTCGCCGAGCGGCTGCTCGCCCTGTCCGGGCGGCCGGGCCGCGCCTACTTCTCCAACTCGGGCGCCGAGGCGGTCGAGGCGGCCTTCAAGATCGGCCGGCTCACCGGCAGGACCCACATGGTCGCCACCCAGGGCGGGTTCCACGGCCGCACGATGGGCGCGCTCTCGCTCACCGGGCAACCGGCCAAGCAGGAGGGCTTCCACCCGCTGCCGGCCGACGTCACCCACGTCCCCTACGGCGACGCGGAGGCGCTGCGCGCGGCCGTCACCACCGACACCGCCCTGGTGATCCTGGAGCCGATCCAGGGCGAGAACGGCGTGATCGTGCCGCCCGAGGGCTATCTGGCCGAGGCCAGGGCCATCACCAGGGCCACCGGCACGCTGCTCGTGCTCGACGAGGTGCAGACCGGCATCGGCCGCACCGGCCACTGGTTCGCCGGCCAGGCACAGGGCGTGGAGGCGGACGTGGTCACCCTGGCGAAGGGGCTCGGCGCCGGCCTGCCGATCGGCGCCACCCTCGCCTTCGGCGAGGCGGCCGAGCTGTTCGGCCCCGGGAAGCACGGCTCCACCTTCGGCGGCAACCCCGTCTCCTGCGCCGCCGCCCTCGCGGTCCTCGACACCATCGAGTCCGAGGGGCTGCTGGAGCGGGTCAAGGCCGCGGGGGAGCGGCTGCGTGACGGCGTGTGGAATCTCGGCCATCCGCTGGTCGACCGTGTCAGGGGCGCGGGCCTGCTGCTCGGTATCGTGCTCACCGAGCCGCTGGCCGCGCAGGTGCAGCAGGCGGCCCAGCAGGCCGGATTCCTGGTCAACGCCGCCACCCCCGAGGTGGTGCGGCTCGCTCCGCCCCTGATCATCGGCGACGCCGAGGTGGACGCGCTGCTCGCGGCGCTGCCCCGGATCCTCGACGACGCGGACGCGTCGGCGCCAGCCAGATGACCCGAAGGGGGAGCATGACCGACGAGCGGCAGCCCGTGACGGCCGCGCAGAAGGCTCTGGGGCCACAGGGATCGTCCGTGCCCCAGACCAGGACCGCACGGCACCGGCGCATCGTGGAGATTCTCAACCGTCAACCGGTGCGCTCACAGAGCCAGTTGGCCAAGCTCCTCGCCGACGACGGGCTGAGCGTCACGCAGGCGACGCTCAGCCGCGACCTGGACGAGCTCGGCGCCGTGAAGATCCGCAACGCGGGAGGGGAGCTGATCTACGCGGTGCCGAGCGAGGGCGGCTTCCGCACCCCCCGGGTGCCGCTCGGCGAGTCGGCCAAGGAGGAGCGGCTCGCCCGGCTCGCCGGGGAGCTGTTGATCTCGGCCGAGGCCTCCGCCAACCTCGTCGTATTGCGCACCCCGCCCGGCGCCGCGCAGTTCCTCGCCTCCGCGATCGACCAGGCCGAGGTGCACGACATCCTGGGCACCATCGCGGGCGACGACACCCTGCTGCTCATCAGCCGCGACCCGGCGGGCGGGCAGTCGCTCGCCGGGCATCTGCTGCGCCTCGCCCAGAAGCAGAAGGAGCGGGAGGAGCCCGCGGACTGACGGCTGGCACCGGCGCGCGCCGGCACCCGCCGCGCGGTGGCACCGCGCCGTCAGCCGGGCGCCAGCCGCCGTGGCATCGTGAAGCGCAGCGTCTCGCGGGCCACCGGCACCTCCTCCACCTCCCGGTAGCCGCGCTCGGCGAGCGCCGCCACCAGCTCCGTCACCGGCGCCTCGGGGACCGAGGCGCCGGCCGACACGCCCACCGTGGAGACGCCGTCGAACCACGCGTCGACGATCTCGTCGGCCGAGTCGACCAGCCGGGCGGCCCGGGCGCCGGCGCGCAGCGCGACCTCCACCAGCCGCGCCGAGTTGGAGGAGTTGGCCGAGCCGACCACCAGCAGCAGGTCGCAGCGCGGCGCGATGGCCCGCACCGCGTCCTGCCGGTTCTGGCTGGCGTAGCAGATGTCGTCGCCCGGCGGGTCGGCCAGGGCCGGCAGGCGCTCGCGCAGCACCCGCGCCGTCTCGGCGACCTCGTCGACCGCGAGCGTGGTCTGCGAGAGCCAGACCACCCGGGTCGGATCCCGCAGGTCGAGCCGCTCGGCCTCCGCCGGCGACTCGACGACGTGGATGCGGTCCGGGGCGTGCCCGACGGTGCCGACGACCTCCTCGTGGTCCGCGTGGCCGATCAGCGCGATCTCGTAGCCGTCGGCGGCGAAGCGCTCGGCCTCCCGGTGCACCTTGGTCACCAGCGGGCAGACCGCGTCGACCACCGTCAGCCGGCGCTCGGCCGCCTGCCGGTGCACGGCCGGCGCCACGCCGTGCGCCGAGAACACCACCAGGGACCCCTCGGGCACCTCGGTCAGCTCCTCGACGAACACCGCGCCGCGCGCCGCCAACTCGCGGACCACATGCGTGTTGTGCACGATCTGGCGGCGCACGTAGACCGGCGGTCCGTGCCGCGACAGCGCCTCCTCAACGGTGGCGACCGCGCGCTCGACGCCGGCGCAGAAGCCGCGCGGCGCGGCCAGCAGTACCTTCCCCATCGGTGACGCTTCCTTCCTCGGGGAGCTCTCCGCGGGCTCCCGGCCTTTCTCGTCGGCTCAGTGGTCGCGGCGGCAGGCGAGACGGGCCAGCGCGGCCAGCCCGGCCGCGGCCGGCTCGGCCGGCTCCGCCGCCCGCAGGGACTCCATGGCCCGCGTGAACTCGCGCTCCGCCGCCTCCTCCGCCCAGGCGCGGCCGCCGGCCTCGGACACCAGCTCGGCGAGCGCGGCGATCTCGGCCGGCTCCGCCTCGGCCGAGCGCCCCCGCGAGGCGCCGTACCGCTCGGCGAGGCGCCGCCCGGCGGGGGTGCCCGAGTCGAGCGCGGCGACCACCGGCAGGGACTTCTTGCGGCTGGCCAGGTCGGCGCCGGCCGGCTTCCCCGTGACCTTCGGGTCGCCCCAGATCCCCAGCAGGTCGTCGACGAGCTGGAACGCCATGCCCAGGTGGGTGCCGAACCGCCGCAGTGCCTCGATCCGCTCCGGCGGGCCGCCGCCCCACAGCGCGCCCAGGGCGCAGGCGCAGGCGAGCAGCGCCGCCGTCTTGCGCTCGGTCATCGCCAGGCACTCGGCCAGCGAGACGTGCGCGCGCTCCTCGAAGCCGATGTCGGCCTGCTCGCCCTCGATCAGCCGCGTGGTGGCCTCGGCCAGCCACCGTAATCCGGTGACCGTGCGCGCCCTGCCGAGCGGGTCCTCGGTCAGCACCCGGCTGGCCTGGACCAGCAGCGCGTCCCCCGCGAGCAGCGCCGCCGAGGAGCCGAAGACGGCCCAGGCCGTGGCCCGGTGCCTGCGGGTGGTGTCGCCGTCAAGGATGTCGTCGTGCAGCAGCGAGAAGTTGTGCACGAGCTCCACGGCCACCGCCGGGGCCAGCGCCTCGGCGGCCGGGGCACCCATCGCCTCGGCGCAGCCGAACACCAGGGCCGGGCGCAGCGCCTTGCCGGCCGGTGCGGCGCCGGGGCGGCCGGCGCTGTCCGTCCAGCCGAAGTGGTAGGAGGCGACCCGGGCCACCGGCTCCGGCAGCCGGCCGACCCAGTCGCGCAGGCCCGGGTCGAGCAGCTCGCGGGTGCGCCCCAGGGCGGCGAGCGCTGTGGCCCGCTCGTCCGAGGTCTCGGGGAGTGTGGTCAAGACGGGACCTCCGCTGGCTTCGGTGCCGGGTTCGCTGACCCGGCACGGTCGACTGGTGCGAGGGGCGGCTCGCCGCCGCGCGGTAACGGTCCCGCGCACGCGCCCGCCGCCTCGCCGTGACGGCCGAGGCGGCGGACAACGATCGTGTTGTCAGCTTGGCCGTTTTCCCCGCCGCGCTGGAACGGCGCGTTTCGCATCCGCCGCGCGCCGGGGGAAGGCAACGCGCGCCGTTGCCGATCTGTTCGACCGCCCTGACCAGGGGGTCTGCTCAGGCCAAAGGGGCAACGGAGCGCGTTCGCCCGCTCGTAATTCACTCGTATGGGTGAGATGGGCGTTCTCCCGCGTGGGGTGACCGGAGTCGGCGCGAGTCGTCGTACGTTCGCCCGTATGTCCTACCCGTCCGGGTGGTTTGCCCAGCCTTGTCGCTCGCATTGACGAACCATGCGAAGCCCTGCATACTTATTCCTGTCCACGCATGCATCTGAAGGAGACCCCCGTGACCCAGCGCGTCGTACTCGCCTACTCGGGTGGCCTGGACACCTCTGTCTGCATCGGCTGGATCGCCGAGGCGACGGGTGCGGAGGTCATCGCCGTCGCCGTCGACGTCGGCCAGGGCGGCGAGAGTCTGGACGTCATCCGCAAGCGCGCGCTGGCCTGCGGTGCCGTCGAGGCCGAGGTCGTGGACGCCAAGGACGAGTTCGCCAACGAGTACTGCCTCCCGGCGATCAGGTCCAACGCCCTGTACATGGACCGGTACCCGCTGGTCTCCGCCCTCTCCCGGCCGCTGATCGTCAAGCACCTGGTGGCCGCCGCCGCCAAGCACGGCGCCGACACCGTCGCCCACGGCTGCACCGGCAAGGGCAACGACCAGGTCAGGTTCGAGGCCGGCATCACCTCCCTCGCCCCCGACCTGAAGTGCATCGCCCCCGTCCGGGACTACGCGATGACCCGCGACAAGGCCATCGCCTTCGCCGAGGACAAGGGCCTCCCGATCGCCACCACCAAGAAGTCCCCGTACTCCATCGACGCCAACGTCTTCGGCCGCGCCATCGAGACCGGCTTCCTCGAGGACATCTGGAACGCGCCGATCGAGGACATCTACGAGTACACCCAGGACCCGGCCGCCCCCAGGAGCGCCGACGAGGTCGTCATCACCTTCGAGCACGGCGTCCCGGTCGCGGTCGACGGCCGCCCCGTCACCCCCCTGCAGGCCATCCAGGAGCTCAACGAGCGGGCCGGCGCCCAGGGCGTGGGCCGGATCGACATGGTCGAGGACCGGCTGGTCGGCATCAAGTCCCGCGAGGTCTACGAGGCGCCGGGCGCCATCGCGCTCATCACCGCCCACCAGGAGCTGGAGAACGTCACGGTCGAGCGCGAGCTGGCCCGCTACAAGCGGCAGGTCGAGCAGCGCTGGTCCGAGCTGGTCTACGACGGCCTGTGGTTCTCGCCGCTCAAGCGCGCCCTCGACGGCTTCGTCGCCGAGGCCAACCAGCACGTCAGCGGCGACATCCGGATGACCCTGCACGGCGGCCGGGCCGTCGTCACCGGCCGGAAGTCCGCCCAGTCGCTCTACGACTTCAGCCTCGCCACCTACGACACCGGCGACACCTTCGACCAGTCGCTCTCCAAGGGCTTCATCGAGATCTTCGGCATGTCCAGCAAGATCGCGGCCCGGCGGGACCTGGCCCAGTGACCGAAGAGACCCAGGGCCAGGACGTCCGCCTCTGGGGCGGCCGGTTCGCGGACGGACCGGCCGCCGCGCTGGAGCGGCTGAGCGCCTCCGTCCACTTCGACTGGCGGCTCGCGCCCTACGACATCGCCGGCTCCCGCGCCCACGCCCGGGTGCTGCACCGGGCCGGGCTGCTCACCGAGGACGAGCTCGACCGCATGCTGGCCGGCCTCGACCGGCTCGCGGCCGACGTCGCCGACGGCTCGTTCACCGGCACCATCGCCGACGAGGACGTGCACACGGCGCTGGAGCGCGGGCTGCTGGAGCGGCTCGGCCCCGAGCTCGGCGGCAAGCTGCGCGCCGGCCGCTCGCGCAACGACCAGGTGGCCACGCTCTTCCGGATGTACCTGCGGGACCACGCCCGGATCATCGCCGGCCTCCTGGCCGACCTGACCGAGGCGCTGATCGGCCTCGCCGACGCCCACCCGAGCGCGGCGATGCCGGGCCGCACCCACTTCCAGCACGCGCAGCCGGTGCTCTTCGCGCACCACGTGCTGGCGCACGTCCAGGCGCTCGCCAGGAACGCCGAGCGGCTGCGGCAGTGGGACGCCCGTACGGCGGTCTCGCCGTACGGCGCGGGCGCGCTGGCCGGCTCCTCACTCGGTCTCGACCCGGAGGCGGTCGCCGCCGACCTCGGCTTCGAGGGCGGCTCGGTGGCCAACTCGATCGACGGCACGGCCTCCCGGGACTTCGCCGCCGAGTTCGCGTTCGTCACCGCGATGATCGGCGTCGACCTCTCGCGGATCGCCGAGGAGATCATCATCTGGAACACGAAGGAGTTCTCCTTCGTCACCCTGCACGACGCGTTCTCCACCGGCAGCTCGATCATGCCGCAGAAGAAGAACCCGGACATCGCGGAGCTGGCGCGCGGCAAGTCGGGGCGGCTCATCGGCAACCTCACCGGGCTGCTCGCCACCCTCAAGGCGCTGCCGCTCGCCTACAACCGCGACCTCCAGGAGGACAAGGAGCCGGTCTTCGACTCCTGCGACCAACTCGAGGTGCTGATGCCGGCGTTCACCGGCATGCTGGCCACCCTCACCGTCAACGAGGAGCGGATGGCCGAGCTGGCGCCGGCCGGCTTCTCGCTGGCCACCGACATCGCCGAGTGGCTGGTCAAGCAGGGCGTGCCGTTCCGGGACGCGCACGAGATCGCCGGCGAGTGCGTCAAGGTCTGCGAGGCCGAGGGCATCGAGCTCGATCAGCTGACGGACGAGCAGTTCGCCAAGATCTCGCCGCGCCTCACCCCCGAGGTCCGCACGGTCCTCGACGTGCCGGGCGCGCTGGCCGCCCGCTCGGCCCGCGGCGGCACGGCGCCGTCGGCGGTCGCCGTCCAACTGGCCGACGCCAAGGCCGAGCTGGCCCGCCAGCGGGAGTGGGTCGCGGCCCGCGAGCTCGCCTCCGGCGAGGCAGGCCACCACCGGGGGGCGTGACCGCCGCCCGGTGGTGGCCTGCGGCCGGGTCAGGCCGCCGCCTCGCCCGGGTAGCGCAGGCCGATGCGGGCGCGGGCGGCGTCCAGCGTCCGCATCACGGCCAGGCTGCCGTCGAGCGGCACCAGCGGCGACTCCAGCTCGCCGGCCCGCAGGCAGCGGGTCACCTCCGTGATCTGGTGGACGAACGAGGCCGCGGGACCCGGCTCGACGAACTCCTCCGGGTCCCGTCCCGGCCGGTGCAGCACGAAGCGGTCGCCGAAGAAGAAGCCACGCGGGAACTCGATCCGGCCGGCCGAGCCGGTCACCGAGGCCACCAGTGGGGTGTCCGCCACCAGTGAGCAGCTGAGGGTCGCGACCGCGCCCGAGTCATAGCCGAGCACCAGTCCCGTGTTGGTGTCCACGCCGCCGCTCAGCCGGGCCCAGGCCGCCACCTCGGCCGGCTCGCCGAGCACCAGGTGGGCGAAGGAGACCGGGTAGACCCCGAGGTCCAGCAGCGCCCCGCCGCCCAGGGCCGGATCCAGCAGCCGGTGCCCGGGATCGAGCGGGCCGCCGATCCCGAAGTCGGCCTGCACCGACCGGACCTCGCCGATCGCGCCGTCCCGCACCAGGCCCACCATCCGGCGGATGGCCGGATTGCAGTACATCCACATGGCCTCCATCAGGAACAGGCCACGCTCCCTGGCCAGCGCCACCAGCGCCCCGGCCTCCGCCGCGTTCAGCGTGAACGGCTTCTCGCACAGCACCGCGCGGCCGGCCTCCAGGCACTGCCGCACCGCCGCGTGGTGCGCGCTGTGCGGCGTCGCCACGTACACCGCGTCCACCTCCGGGTCGGCCACCAGCTCCGCCCAACTCCCGTACGCCCGGGGGATGCCGAAGCGCTCGGCGAACGCCTCAGCCGGCCCCGACGCCCGCGAACCCACCGCCACCAGCTCCGCGTCCGGCAGCGGCAGCGCGTCGCCCGCGAAGCGCGCCGCTATCGAGCCGGTCGCCAGGATCCCCCAGCGCACCGGTCGTCTCCCGGAATCCCCGCCGTCCCCCATCTCACTCCCGTCCGGCGCGCCCTCTCGGGGGCGCCGTGCTGTCAGGGGCCACTGTCAGTGGCTGCTTCTAGAGTCGCGATCATCGTAAGCACGACCACAGGGAGATGGTCATGGGGTGGATCGGGGCGGGCGACTACGAGGTCGCGCTCGACGACTCGGGCGGCGTGATCTGCCGCAACAGGGCGGGCCGCCAGCTCAGGTCCGTGCCCGCCAGGATCGCCGACGAGCCGGCCGTCGTCCAGCTCCGCCAGCTCACCGAGTGGCTGGCGCGGCACGAGCGCGAGTGCCTGGCCAGCGTCGAGCGCTGGATGATCAGGTCCCTGCCCGTGCCCGCCGCGGCGCTCGTCGCCGTCTGGCCCGACACAGCCTGGCGGGCCGCCCTGCGGGACCTCGTCGTCACCGACGAGAGCGGCGCCGTCGCCGGCTTCCTGCGGGACGCGGACCCCGAGCGCGGCATCGGCCTGGTCGACCTCGACGGCGACACCGTGCGCGTCCGCCCCGAGCGCCTGCGCATCCCGCACCCGGTGCTCCTCGACGACCTCGACGAGCTGCGGGACTTCGCCACCGAGCTCGACCTGCGGCAGGGCGTCGGCCAGTTGCACCGCGAGGTGTGGCGGCCGGGCGGCGCCGACCCGGCCGCCGACCGCGTCGACACCTTCGCCGGCGGCCGGTTCAAGCAACTGCGGTTCCTCATCGGCCGGGCCACCTCCCTCGGCTACCGGGTGCGCGGCGGCCAGGCCGTCTGCCCCGTCTTCGAGGCCGGCCGCACCGTGGAGGCCCGGGTCTGGCTCGGCGAGTACGACGGCTACGAGGAGACCGAGACGGGGCCGCTCACCTGGAGCGACCCGGCGGGCCGCGGCCTGCGCCTCGGGGACATCGGCCCCGTCGCCTGGTCCGAGGGCATGCGCATGGCCGCCGCGCTGTACGCCGGCCGCGACATCGAGAAGGAGAAGGACAAGTGAGCGACGCCACCGACCTGGAGGCCGGCGCGATCCTGCTGCCAGGCAGCCACGACGGCGCGGACGCGGACGGCCTGACCGCCCGCACCTACACGCACCCTGTCCTCGACGATCGGCGGATCGTCCGCCTCGTCCCGGAGACGCTCGGCGAGGCCGAGGACCTGGCCCTCGACTTCCTCGGCCTGCGCCGCGAGGGCGAGGCCCCCGTCGTCGGCCAGGTCCGCCGCGAGACCCTGGGCTTCCCCGCCTGGGCCCTGGTCAACGACCCGGCCAACGGCCACCACGCCCTGGCCCTGGTCCGCGACATCGAGCGGCTCGCCCGGCTCGCCGGGCCGCGCGCCGGCCAGGCAAGGGACGGCTTCGAGGAGCTCGGCGAGCGCCTCGCCCGCTCCGTGCCGCACTTCCTGCCCACCTACTACGAGCAGGCGGCCCGCGCCTTCCTGGCCGCCGAGAACACCCGGTACGCCGCCGCGTTCTTCGGCCGGGCCCGCACCGCGGAGCGGGCGCACGGCCTGCCGGTGGACGAGGCCAGGCAGCGCGCCGTCTTCCTGGAGTTCGCCTTCGCCGGCGCGCTCACCGCCAAGGAGCTCAAGGAGCACGTCAGGGACCTCAGCCGGCGGCTGCCCGCCGCCGAGGCATGGGCCGAGTTCCGGCGGCTGACGGTCGAGCGCTGCGCCGCCGGCCTGGCGCCCTACGCCTCCTTCCCGCAGGACAGCCGCCGGCTGATCAGAGCGGCCGGGCTCGACGTGGCCGCCGAGGAGCGCGCCGTGCTGGCCGAGCTGCTCGACTCCCCGGCCCTCGTCCGCGCGCCCCGATCCTTCTGGACCGGGTACCGCGAGGCGCTGGCCGCCCTCGGCCGCGAGCGACCGGAGATCCGCCGCCGGCTGATCGAGATCATCCCCAGCAGCCTGGCCGCCGAGGACGAGGGCGACACGCTCTGGCTCAGCCTGCTGGCCGAGACCGGCGCCGACGCCCTGCTCACCGCCCAGGGCCCGGCGCCCGAGGTGGACGCGGCCGACTGGCTCTCCCGCTGGGCCGCCCACCTCAGCCGCGGCTGGCGCGGCCCGCGCCACTCGCCCGCCAGCTACGCCCTGGTCCGCCGCATGGCGCCCAGGCTGCGGGCCGACGGCCGGCCGGTGACCATCGCCCAGGCCACGGGCTGGCGCGGCGGCACCGACCTCGAACTGCTCGACCTCTGCCTCGCCGAGGGTGTCCCGGTGGCCGACCCGCCGCCGCGGCTCAGGCTCGACCTGACCAGCTGGCTCGGCGCGCCCGAGGCCGATCGCCGTGACCTGGCGGCCGTCGCCGCCGACCCCCGGTTCGCCCCCGCCCTGTCCACCGTCGTCGGCGAGACCGGCGGCAAGCGCTCCGGCGAGGCGCTCGCGGCCGTCGTCGCCCACCCGGTGCTGCGCCGCGTGCTGCGCGACTGGCTCGGTGCCAGGACCGACGAGTTCGTCGCCGCGCCCGGCCTGCCCGCCGGCCGCACCGCGCTGGGCGCGCTGCTGCCCTTCGGCACCGCCGTCGCCGAGGTCAACCCCGAGGCGGTGGCCCGCATCGCGGGGCACCGCCTGGGCCCGGTCGTCGCCCGCACGCTGCGCGCCGGCATCTTCGACGAGCTCGGCTGGCCCGCCCTGGAGGAGGCCGTCCGGCTCCTCGGCGAGACCGGCGGCGCCGGGCAGCAGCGGCAGCTCAGCGTCCACCAGGCGTGGCCCGCCCTGATCGTCGGCAACGCCAGCCGCGCCGTCGTCGTCGGCCCGGAGGGCGTCCTGCTCGAGCACGAGCTGCGGATCCCCGACCAACTGCAGTGGCAGCGGCCCGAGTTCCGCTATGTCGACGGGGAGCTGCTGGTCACCTGGTGGCACCGCGGCGAGCAGCGCGCCTACTGGTCAGCCCGCCCCGAAGAGGTCTTCACGCTCGGCGGCGAGCGCCCCGGCGCATGGCACCGCCCCAACACCTCCGTCTCCCTCGCCCTCCCCGGCGGCGGCCGCGCCACCGGCGGCCGGCCGCTGCACGCCGGCGACACCGCGCTGCCCGAGGAACGGCCGCTCCTCGCCGACGACTCCGGCCGCCACTGGTCACTCACCCTGCGCGACGGGCGGTGGGCCTGGCACGAGTACGACCCGGCCACCGGCGCCGCCGGCCGGGCCTCGCTGCCCGACTTCCTGGCCGGCGCCGTCACCGACGACGCCCGGCTGCTGGTCGAGCACTGCGCCCTGCTGCCGCTGCCCTGTGCCCTCGCCGACACGCCGCTCGGCACCGACGGCCGCCAGCTCGGCTGGTGGGTGCGCGCCGAGGGGGAGGACGGCCTGCTCCTCAGGGCCGGTACCCCCGACGGCCGCACCGTGACCCTCGCCGGCGGTGGCCGCCGGCAGATACCGGTCGGCGCGCCCCGGCTGCCGGGCGGCGCCGCGCCGGTGCTCGCGTTCCACGGCGGCGACCTCACCCTCTTCGAGGACGGCGCCCACCCGGTCCGCGGCGCGCTGGGCAGCGCCCCCCTCGGCCAGCCCGGCGGCGAGTTCGCCGCCGGCACCCCGCTGGTGCCGCCCGCCCCGTTCTGGCACCTGCTGCGACCCCGCGACGAGGCGGGCTCCCGGGCCCTGCGCGCCCTCACCGCCGAGGCCGCCGAGCGGCTGGTCGCGGCCGTCGCGGCGGCCGCGGCCGAGCAGCGCGCGATCCAGCTCGCCGCCCTCGAAGCGGGCGACGAGCTGCCCGTGGCCGAGCGGCGCCGCGCCGAGGAGCGGGCCCTCGTCGCCGCCGTCGCCCGGGAGCTGCCCGAGATCACGGACCAGGCACTGCTGCGCGGCGTGGCCGGCATCGCCGGCGTGGCGGCCGGGATCGCCGCCTCCGCGGCCCGGCTCGCCGACCGCGAGGGCCGGGACGCCGCGCCGGCGGACGCGGCCATGTTCGAGGAGTACCGGCCGCGCCACGGCGACAACGCCAGCCTGCTGCGGGCCGTGGAAGGGCTGGTCACCCCCACGGTCCGGGTGCCCTACGCCGGGTCGAGCTCCTGGGCGGTGCTCCAGCAGGTCCGCGCCGTCGGCCAGGTGCTCGCCGGCCGGCCGGCGACGGGCCGCCCGCTGCCCGCCAGGTACCGCGCCGAGCCGCTGCCCCGGGGCTGGTCGACCGACGAGCGCACCGCGCCCGCCCACGCCCTCGACTGGACGCCGCTGCTCGACGCCCAGCGTGCCATCGCCCACCGGGCCACCGGACCGGCCCTTGGCGAGGACGAGCGCGAGGCCCTGCTGCTGCTTCTCGACGCCCTCGCCGAGGGGCCGCTGGCCGGCCCGGGAGCCCTGCGCCGCCTGGTGCTCGCCGAGCGGGGCGTCACCGCCCGGCGCGGCGGCCAGGTGCTGCGGCACGGCGAGCGCACCGTGGTCATCCTCGGCGCGCTGCGCGAGGACCGGGAGGCCGACCGCACCCACTGGCTCGCCCTCGACCACGACCCGACCGGCGCCTTCGGGCCCGTCCCACCGCTCGCCCTCGTCGAGGAGCGGGCCTTCCCCGGGCGGCCCCCGGCCCGGCAGCTCGCCGACGTCGTCCGACTGGTCAGGGAGCGAGGACCGGTGGCCTGGCGACCGGAGCCCGCCGCCCTGGCCGCCGCCACCGGGCTCGGCCACGCCCAGGCCACCCTGCTGCTCGCCGGCCTGCCCAGCCAACCCACCGGCGAGACGCTGGCGCTGCTCGGCCTCAGGCCCCGGCAGGCGGAGGCCGCGGCGGAGCTGCTCGGCGCCCTCGGCACCCGGGGCACGTCCACCGTGGTCGGCGCCCTGCTGCCCCGGGAACCGGCCACCGCCTGGGCCGAGGGCCCCGCCACCGCCGCCGCGGCGAGCGCCTGGCGGAGCCACTTCGGCGGCCACCACCTGGTGCCCGAGGAGGCGATCGCCGAACTCGGCCTCGACCCGCGCGCCGCCACGGCCGTGCTCAACCCCGACCACACCCCCTGGCTCCGCGCCACCACCACCCAGCGGCTGGCGGACAACCGGCTGCGTGCCGACGACCCGGAGGCGGTGCCCGACGAGCGGGAGCTCGCCTCCGCCGTCACCGCGCTCGCCACCCTGGCCTACGGCCTGCCGCTCGGCCACCCGCTGCGCGCCGCCCTGCCGGGCGCGCTCGACGGCCTGCGCCGCCGGCTCGCCGACCCCGGACTCGTCCTCGACCTCGGCATCGAATGGGCCGAGGCCGGCGGCACGACCGCCAAGCGGCTGCGGCAGGCACACGGCCTGCCGGAGGCCGGCGGCGCCGGCGCGGACGGCCTGGTCAGGATCGGCGAGGCGCTCGTCGTCTTCCCCTGGTACGGCGCCACCGAGGCCACCTGGCTGCGCCCGGCCGGCCTGACCGGCCCCGACGACCCGACGCTCGGCCTCGTCGAGGGCATCGTCGGCGCCCGGAGCAGCCGCCCGCTCGACGCGCTGCGCGCCGTACTCGGCCCCGAGCTCGAGCGAGCGGTGCGGGCCGGCGCCCCGGGCGCCGAGGGATACGCCCAGGACCCGTCGCGCAGCGTCCCCGAGCTCGTCGCCGAGGCCGCCGCCCGGCTCGGCCTGAGTGCGGACGCCGCCGCCGGCTACCTGCAACTGCTCGCCCTGCCCGACCCCACGGACCGCAACCGGGCCCGGTGGACCGGCTGGAAGCCCGCCCGGATCAGGCGGGCCAACGCCGAGCTGGCCGCCACCGACCTGGTCGTCACCGCCCAGCGCGCCCGCGCCGGCCGCCGGCTGTTCCTGCCCGGCGGCTGGGCCGACCACAAGGCCCCGCTGCTTCCGGTGGAGACCTGGAAGGAGCCGCTCTACCGGCCGCGCCCCGTCACCTACGGCGTGCCCCACCTGCCGGTCCCCGAGCTGTTCGAGCGCGCCTGGGCGCGCGTCCGGGCCGGCGACGCGCCCGCCTACGAAGAGCTGATCACCCGCGCCACCAGGAAGGGCAGCCGATGACCGCCCCCACCACCTCCCCGCCCCGGCAGATCACGCCACCGGAGGACGAGTTCGCCACCGAGCTGGCCTTCCTCGCCGCGCACGACACCGGACCCCGCCCGCCCGGCTGGCGGCTCACCCCGCGGGCCGTGGTCACCTTCGTGATGGGCAGCGGCGGGCGCGCCCTCACCCTCCCCGAGGACCCGGCGCCCGACGCCGCGCTGCCGCGCCGGCTGGTGGTCACGCGGAAGTTCGTGGGAGAGCGGGCGCTGGTCGAACGCTGCGTCATCACCCTCGCCGGCGAACGCGGGCTGCTGCTGGTCGGCGAGCCGGGCACCGCCAAGTCGATGCTCTCCGAGCTGCTGTCCGCCGCCGTCTGCGGCACCAGCGCCCTCACCGTCCAGGGCACCGCGGGCACGACCGAGGACCAGCTCAGGTACGGCTGGAACTACGCCCTGCTGCTGGCCAACGGACCGAGCCGCGCGGCCCTGGTGCCCTCCCCGGTGCTCACCGCCATGTCCACCGGCGCCGTCGCCCGGGTCGAGGAGATCACCCGCTGCCTGCCCGAGGTGCAGGACGCCCTGGTCTCCCTGCTCTCCGAGCGCCGGGTCGCCGTCCCCGAGCTCGCCGGCACGCCGGACGCCCAACTGCACGCGGCCCCCGGCTTCGCCCTCATCGCCACCGCCAACCTGCGCGACAAGGGCGTCTCCGAGATGTCCGCCGCGCTCAAGCGCCGGTTCAACTTCGAGACCGTCGGCCCCATCGCCGACCTGGACGAGGAGACCGCGCTGGTCCGCCGCCAGTCCCGGGCCGCGGTCGAGCGGGCCGGCGCGCCCTACCAGGTGGACGACGCCGTCCTCGAAGCACTGGTCACCGCCTTCCGCGACCTGCGCGAGGGCCGCTCGACCGAGGGCTGGGAGGTGGAGCGCCCCACCAGCGTGATGAGCACCGCGGAGGCCGTCTCGGTAGCCGGCTCGCTCGCCCTGGCCGCCGCCTACTTCCCCTCGGAGCGGGACGTACTCGGCCTGCTGCCCAGCCACCTGCTCGGCGTGATCCGCAAGGACGAGCCGGCCGACGCCGCCTGCCTGCGCGGCTACTGGGACTCCGCCGTCCGCCGCCGCGCGGAACAGGGCTCCCACACCTGGCGCACCCTGTGGGACCTCCGCTCGGCCCTGGAGGACTGAGGACGATGCGCATCGGCGATCCACCAGGGCTCCCGTCCGGCGAGGACGACTCGGTGGCGGCCGCCCTCCGGGAGCTGACCGACCCGGCGGGACCCCACCTCATCGGCGTGCGGCACCACGCGCCGTCGCTGGCCGCCGTCATGCCCCGGCTGCTCGACGCCGCCGCGCCCGAGGTCCTGCTGGTGGAGCTCCCCGCCGAGCTGCAGGACTGGCTGGCCTGGCTCGCCCACGAGGAGACCCGGGCACCGGTCGCGCTCGCCGCCGTGCCGCCGGGCCCCGAGCCAGGACAGCCGGCCTTCTACCCGTTCGCCGACTTCTCGCCCGAGCTGGTCGCGCTGCGCTGGGCGGCCCGCCACGGGGTCCCCGCGATCGCCGCCGACCTGCCGCTGGCCGACCGCGCCTGGCTCGGCGACCGGAGCCAGGCCGCCGCCCACCGCCCCGGGCTGCGCGAGGCGCTCAGCGCCCGCCTGACCGGCCGCGCCGGCGACGACCTCTGGGATCGGCTGGTCGAGGTCACCGCCCCGGGCTCCACGCCGGAAGCGGTGCGCCGCGCCGCCCTCCTCGCCGGCTGGGCGCTGCGCCGGGACGCGGCCGACGCGGGCGGCGTCGACGCCGTCGACCTGCACCGCGAGCGGTGGATGCGGGCCCGGATCGCCGAGGCCGCCGCGGGCGGCCGCCGGGTCGCGGCCGTCGTGGGCGCCTTCCACACCCCGGCCCTCACCGCCGCGGCGCTCGCGGCCGGCGACCTCCGGCCGCCGCACGTCGACGCGCCGGCGGCCCCCAAGGCCGCCGAAGCCCCGTGGACGGTCTCGCTGATCCCCTACACCTACCCGCTGCTCGACGAGCGCTCCGGCTACCCGGCCGGCATCCGCGACCCCGAGTGGCAGCACCAGGTGCTGGCCGCCGCCGGCGACCCCGCCGCCCTGGAGCGCGCGCTCACCACCACCGCCGTCCGCGTCTGCGCCCGGCTGCGCGCCCAGGACCACCCCTCGGGGCCCGCCGACGCCCGGGAGATCGCCCGGGTCGCCTCCGACCTCGCCCGGCTGCGCGGCCTGCCGGCCCCCGGCCGCGGCGAGCTCGTCGAGGCCGCGGGCACCGTGCTCCTCCAGGGCGAGCCGCTCGGCCGGGGCCGGGCCGTGTCGCGGGCCCTGGAGGAGGTGCTGGTCGGCCGGCGCGCCGGTCGGCCGGCACCCGGCGCGCCGCGCGGTGGCCTCGCGCCCGCCGTGGCGGCCGAGTGCGCCGAGCTCGGCCTGCCCGGGCCCGACGATGTCGCGGCGGGACCGCGCGACGTGCGGCTCGACCCACGGCGCGTGCCGATCGACCACCGGCGTGAGCTGCTGCTGCGTCGCCTCACGGTCTGCGGCATCCCCTACGCCGAGGAGCAGCGGGTCGGCGGCGTCGGCGGCGGAGACGCCGTCACCACCCGCTGGACCGTGGGCTGGACCCCGGCCACGGCCGCCATGCTGACGGCCGCGTCGCCGCGCGGCGTGACCGCCGCGCAGGCGGCGGAGGGCACGCTCCGCGAGCGGCACCGCGCCGAGCGGGACGCCGGCGGCCCCACCGCCGCCCAGGTCGTCGCCGGCCTCGACCTGGCCGCCGGCTGCGGCCTCGAAGCCCTGGCCCACGAGCGGCTCGCCGAGGCCGGCACGGTGCTGCCGGCCGCCGCCAGCCTGTCCGAGCTGCTGGCCGCCCTCGGCCTGCTCGACCGGCTCCGTGGCGACTTCCCCGACGCCGTGCCGGTCGCCGAGTCGCTCACCACGGCCGCCGTCCGCCAGGTCGCCGGGCTCACCGGCTCCGAGGACCCAGCCGACGCCCGCGCTCTGGTCGAACTGGCACACCGCGCGGACGAGTTCGGCGGCATCAGGCTCGCCGCCGCGCTGGCCGAGCTCGCCGCGGCCGGCTCCCCGCTGATGCGGGGCGCCGCGGGCGCCGTGCGGGTGCTGCTCGGCCACGAGGAGCCGGGCGCCCTGGGCACCCGTGTCGCCTCCTGGGTGGACGCGGCCACCGACCCGGACCGCCGCGCCGAGCTGAAGCACCGCCTGACGGGCCTGCTGACCGCCGCCGGGCCGCTGTTGGAGGCCGCCCCCGCGGCGCTCGCCCCGCTGCTGGACCGCGTCGCCGAACTGCCGGAGCAGGCTTTCCTCGACCGCCTGCCGGCCCTGCGCGGCGGCTTCGACACCCTCAGCCCGGCCGCCAGGGACCGCCTCCTCGCCGTCATCGAGGACCGTGTCGGCGACGTCCTCGCCGCTCTTCCGGACATCGACGCCCCCACCCTCGAACTGTGGACCCGAGCCGACCTCGCCGCTGGCGCGGCCCTGGCCGCGACGGGGCTCCTGCGGCGGCCCGCGGCGGGCGGCCCGGCCATCCGAAGCCCGGAGCCCACGGGCCCCGCGGCCGTCGGGGCTGACGCCCCGACACCCCACGACGCCCGGCTGGGCAGCACGAAGGGTGCCCCCGGCCTGCCCGGCCAGGGCCCGGCCGGCCAGGCCTCGGCCCTTGCCGAGGGCGACCGGTGGCGGTTGGTGCTCGGGCGGCGCGGGGATCGGCTCCCGGCGCACGCCGTGCCGCTGGCCACGGCGTTGGACGAGCTGTACGGGGTCGGGCGCGGCGAGGGCGCCAGGGGAGACCTGCCCGGCGGGCGCGGCGGCGGGCGCGAGGTGCCCTACCCGGGCGTGCGCGAGTGGTCGGAGGAGCTGGCCGCCCTGTTCGGTCCCGGCATCCGCGAGGAGGTGCTGGCCGCCGCCGTGGCGGCGGGGCGTGGCGACGCGGCGCTGCTCCTCGACCCGGACCGGGTCCGCCCGTCCGTCGAGCTGCTGCGCACGGTGCTCGGCCACGCCGGCGGCCTGCCCGAGGCGCGCCTGGCCCGGCTGCGCCCGCTGGTCCGGCGCCTGGTGGACGAGCTCACCCGCGAGCTGGCCAGCAGGCTCCGCCCGGCGCTCACGGGTGCCGCCCTGCCCCGGCCGAGCCGGCGCCCCGGCGGCCCACTCGACCTCGGCCGCACCGTGCGCGCCAACCTCGCCACCGCCCGGCGCGGGCCCGACGGGGCGCTCCAGGTCGTCCCCGAGCGCCCCGTCTTCCGCACGCGCGCCCGCCGCACCGCCGACTGGCGGCTGATCATCGCCACCGACGTCTCGGGCTCCATGGAGTCCTCCACCGTCTGGTCCGCGCTGACGGCCGCCGTGCTCGCCGGCGTGCCCGCCCTCACCACCCACTTCCTGGCCTTCTCCACCGAGGTGGTCGACCTCACGGGCCATGTCCAGGACCCCCTGGCGCTGTTGCTCGAGGTGCGGGTCGGCGGCGGCACCCACATCGCCGCCGCGCTGCGACACGCCCGCACCCTGGTGACCGCGCCCTCCCGCACCCTGGTGGTGGTCGTCAGCGACTTCGAGGAGGGCTATCCGCTCGGCGGCCTCCTCGCGGAGGTCCGCGCGCTGGCCGGCGCCGGCTGCCACGTACTCGGCTGCGCCAGCCTGGACGACGCCGGCCGCCCCCGGTACAGCAAGGGAACGGCCGGCCAGCTGGTCGCGGCCGGCATGCCGGTGGCCGCCCTCAGCCCACTCGAACTCGCCCGCTGGGTAGGGGAGAAGATCCGGTGACCGACACCCACCCGCTGCCCCCCGTCGCCCCCGAGGTGACCGCCGCTCTGGTGGCCGCGCTCAGCCCTCGGCTCCGCAGGCGTCTCGACGCCGCGACCGCCAAGCTCGCGGCGCGGCCGGTCAGCCGGGACGGCGACACCTACCGCGTCACCGTCGACGAGGAGACCACCCTCGAAGTCCACGCCCCCGGTGGCAGCGTGACCGCCGTCGACGACATCCGCTGCGGCTGCCTGCTGGCGCCCGGCTGCGTGCACCGGCCGGCCGCCGCCGGCGCCGCCCCGGTCGCCCGGCCGGAGCCCGCGGCGGACGCCGGCGACGCCGTCCCCTCCGACGAACCGCCCGAGGAACCACCCCCCTCGGAGGCCCCGGCCACCCCCCGACAGCGCGCGGCGGCCGCCGAGTTGTGGGCCGCGGGAGCCGCCGCCCTGGAGGCCGGCGTGGACGGCGCGGGGGCGGTCACCCAGGCGGAGTTGCTGGCCGCCGCCCATGCCGCCCGGCTGGCCGGGCTGCCGCGCCCCGCCGCGGCGGCCGTGAGCGTGGTCGGCCGGCTGCGCGCCGCCCGCGCCGCCGATCCGGCCTACCGGCTCGCCGACCTCACCGAGGCGCTGCGCGAGCTGCTGGCGACCTCCCACGGCATCGCCACGGCCACCGGCCCCCGGCTGGCCGAGCTGCGCGGCACCGCCCGCCGCCCCTACCTGCCGGGTGGCTCGCTGCGGCTGTACGGCCTGTTCAGCGAGCCGGTGCTGGCCGGCAGCGGCCACGCCGGCGTCGTCACCTGGGCGGCCGACGCCGACGGCCGGCTCTTCCGGGTGCCGGACGTGGCACCAGGCGGCGCCGAGCGGGCGGCCGCCGCCGTGGAGCGCACCGTGCGCCTGGGGGACGCGGCGCTCACCCACCGGGAGCTGTCCCGCGCCGGCCTGGTGGTCTCGGGCGCCACCGTCTCACCGGACGGGAGACTCGGCGCCGGCGCCGCGGTGCGCGCCGTGCAGGCGGGCGGCGCCGGCTGGCACGAGCCGCCGCTGGACCGGCTCTGGGCCGAGCCGCCGCACCGCCAGGCCGAGCGCGCCCTGGCCGCCGCCGCGCTCCCCGAGGACCGGCGGCCGCCGGGCGCGGAGCTGCTGTTCCTCGACCTGACCTGCCGCCGTCCGCTCCGCGCCGCCGGCGGGGACGTCCTGCTCGCCGACTGCGCTGGGCTGCCGATCCACCTCGCCGCCGCCGACGAGGACCCCGCCCTCGCCCACCGGGACAACCTGCGCCTGCTGGCCACCGCCCCCGGCCTCAGGCTCCGCGTCGTCGGCCGCCTGGTGCCGGGACCGGAGCCCCGGCTGCGGCTGCTCGCCGCCGGCCGGCCGCCGGGCGAGGCGGGGCAGGCGCTGCGGCTGGCCGAGCCGCGCGCCCACGTCGACCTGGGGTACGACCGGCTGCAGCGCACCGACCTGCCCGAGCCGGCCGCGGCGGCTCCGCCCGGCGTCGCGCCCGCGGCGGACGAGGCCGCCCACGCCCCGCTCCACCTGCTGCGTCGCCGCACGGACCGGGCCGTCGCCGCGGGCCGGCGGGCCCTGGCCCTGCCGGGCACCGTCGGCGACGACCGGGCCCGGCTGCGCCGCGCCGGGCTCGCCACCGGCGCCGGGCTGATCGAGGAGCTGCACCGGGCCGCCGCCGACCGCGGCAGGGACGTGTTCGGCCGGCTGCTGCCGGCGGACGCCGACCGGTTCGCCCGCGCCTGGCTGGCCGCCGCCCTCTACACGGAGTCCGTGGCGCACGCGCTGTGCGCCGCCGCCTGGGCCGCCCCGACCGCCGACACCGGCGCGGTGAGCGCCTGAGCCCACCGTTATCGTGAGACCCCGCGCGCCCGGCGTCCGCCGCGCCGCCGACGGCCAGCCGGTCACCGCCGCACCCCGAGCCGAGTGAGAGGTTCCATGGCGTTCTCCCGCTTCCGCCCCGAGGCCACCCCCACCGCGCGGATCGGTCTGGGGCTCGCCGCCGTGGGCCGCCCCGGCTACATCAACCTCGGCCGGGACCGCGACCTCCCGGCCGACCGCGCCCCCGAGGCGCTGCGGGAGCGCAGCCATGAGCTGCTCGACGCGGCGCACGCGCGGGGCGTGCGCTACCTGGACGCGGCCCGCTCCTACGGCCGTGCGGAGGAGTTCCTGGCGGGCTGGCTCGCGTCGCGCCCCGAGGCCGCGGCCGACGTGGTGGTCGGCAGCAAGTGGGGCTACACGTACACGGCGGACTGGCGCACCGATGCCGAGGTCCACGAGGTCAAGGACCATGGCCCGGCCACCTTCGACCGGCAGTACGCGGAGACCCGCGCCCTGCTCGGTGACCGCCTCGACCTGTACCAGATCCACTCCGTGACGCCGGAGAGCCCGGCCCTCAGCGATCCCGCCGTGCTCGACCGGCTGGCCGGGCTCGCCGCCGCCGGCGTCACCGTCGGTCTGTCCACCAGCGGCCCCGGCCAGGCGGAGGCCATCCGGGCGGCACTGGAGGTCGAGGTGGACGGGCGGCCGCTGTTCGCCACCGTGCAGTCCACGTACAACGTGCTGGAGACCTCGGCCGGCCCGGCGCTCGCCGAGGCCCACGCGGCCGGCCGCACGGTGATCGTCAAGGAGGCGATGGCCAACGGGCGGCTGGCCGGGGAGGCCGCGCCGCCCGCCGTGCGCCGGATCGCGGAGGCCGCCGGCGCGGGCCCCGACGCGGTCGCGCTGGCCGCCGTGCTGCGCCAGCCGTGGGCCGGGATCGTGCTGTCCGGCGCCGCCACCGTCGCGCAGCTCACGGGGAACCTGGCGGCGGCCGGTCTCGACCTGGACGAGGCCGCGGCGGCCGCCCTCGGCGAGCTGGCGGAGCCGCCCGCCGCCTACTGGGGCCGGCGCTCGGCCCTGCCCTGGCACTGAGCCCCGGCGCCGGGGCGCCGCCCGGCGGCGGGTGGGCTCAGGCGGCCTTCACCTTGGTGGCGTACATGTCCACGTACTCCTGCCCCGAGAGCCGCATGACCTCGGTCATCACCTCGTCGGTGACGGCCCGCAGCACGTAGCGGTCGCGGTCCATGCCCTCGTAGCGCGAGAAGTCGAGCGGCTTGCCGAACCGGACGGTGATCCGCCGCCCCCGGCCGATGCGGGGCAGCCCCTTGCCGCCGGGCTGCACCTGGTCCGTGCCGATCATGGCGAACGGCACCACCGGCACGCCTGTCATCAGGGTCAGCCGCGCGATCCCGGTGCGCCCCCGGTACAGCCTGCCGTCGGGGGAGCGGGTGCCCTCCGGGTAGATCCCGAAGACCTTGCCCTCGTCGAGCACCCGGCGGCCGGTCATCAGGGCGGCCACCCCGCCGTGGCCGCCGTCCCGGTCCACCGGGATCATCCCGACGGCGGTGAAGAACCACGCCATCGCCCGCCCCTTGAGGGACCGGCCTGTCACATAGGACGACTTGCCGATGAAGAAGACCTGCCGCTTGCTGATGAGGTTCAGGATGACCGAGTCGATGAACGTGAGATGATTGCCCGCCACGATCACCGGCCCCTCGGCGGGTACGTTCTCCGCCCCCTCGACCCGAGGCCGGAAGAAGAGCCTCAGCAGCGGGCCGATCAGCGTCTTCATCAGGGCGAATCGGGACAAGTTCCCCTCCGGTTGTTCATGGTCATGCGCTCCGCCGCATGCGTACGGGACGATACTCGCGCTTCGCCCCCGCTCGCGCACGGGGTTCACACGACGGATACTCAGGTTTGATGTGCCTTCGTCAGCTGTTTCCTCGGCCGTCCCCACCGGGACAGGGCCGCGTCCCTACCATCAGCGGCGACCAGAGGGAGGCACCATGGCAGCTTGGCACGCGGCAGGCGCGGAGCCGGCGGATGTGACGGACCCGACAGCGACGAGGGGCGGCGGCGACCCGGGCCACGAGGGCTCGGAGTGCGGCGCGATGGGGCGGCGGGCCCTGCTCGGCGCGGCCGTGGCCGCCGGCGCCGGTGGCGCGGTGTTCACCGCCACCACCCCCGCGCACGCCCAGAGCGCGCGCCCCACGAGCGCTGCCACGCGCCCGGCGAACGGCGGACGCGGCGGGCTCGGTGAACTGCCCACCCCCACCGTCGTCGCCCACCGCGGCGCCTCCGGCTACCGGCCGGAGCACACCCTCGGCTCCTACCAACTCGGCCTCGACATGGGCGCCGACATCATCGAGCAGGACCTGGTGCCCACCAGGGACGGTCACCTGGTCTGCCGCCACGAGAACGACATATCCGGGACCACCGACGTCGCCGACCACCCCGAGTTCGCCGACCGCCGCACCACCAAGACCGTCGACGGCCAGTCGCTCACCGGTTGGTTCACCGAGGACTTCACGCTCGCCGAGCTCAGGACGCTGCGCGCCACGGAGCGCATCCCCGAGCAGCGCCGCAACAACACGCTCTACGACGGCCGGTGGACCGTCCCCACCTTCGAGGAGGTGCTGCGCTGGGCGGACGAGCAGGGCCGGAAGCGCGGCCGTCCCGTGTGGCTGTACACCGAGACCAAGCACCCCACCTACTTCCGCTCCCTCGGCCTCGGCCTCGAACAACCCCTGGCCAGGCTGCTGCGCCGGTACGGTCACGACCGGGCGAGCTCCCGGGTGCTGCTCCAGTCCTTCGAGCCGACCAGCATGCAGCGCATGGCCGAACTCGTCGACACGCCGCGGGTGGTGCTGCTCTCCAACGCCGACTCCCGCCCCTGGGACCTCCAGCAGAAGGGCGACCCGCGCACCGTCGCCGACCTCATCACGCCTTCGGGGCTGCGCGAGATCTCCCGCTACGCCCAGGGCATCGGGCCCACCCTCGACCTCGTCATCCCGCGCCGCTCCGACGGCAGCCTGGCCGAGCCCACCCGCCTGGTCTCCCAGGCGCACACCGCCGAACTGCTGGTGCACCCCTACACGCTGCGCAACGAGAACCGCTTCCTGCCCGCCGACTTCCGCCGCGGCGACGACCCCAACGCCTACGGCGACGTCTTCGGCGCGCTGCGCGCCTACTTCCGCACCGGCATCGACGGCGTCTTCGCCGACCACCCCGACACCGCCCTGCTGGCCGCGGCCGACCACCGTCGCTGACCGCGAACCACCCGATCGGCGGGCAATCATGGGGCCCGAGTCGTAAATCTCACAAGGTAGTTGGCTCCAGCACATTCCCTCCATCCTTGTTTCCCTAGCACAATGCTGACGGCGTGGGTCCTCTTGACCTGCGCCGTCAGGGCTATCGCCGGCCCGATTCGCGTGACCCTCACCCCCCGCCGGGCCGGCCGACACCTCGCTTGGGAGGCGTACGCACACATGGGCATGAGCGTGTTGATCGACGCGGCGAACGACCAGGACGCCGAGCAGATCCTCAAACTTCAGTACCTCTGCTTCCAGGGCGAAGCCGAGCTCTCCGGGGACTACGGCATCGCCCCGCTGACCGAGACGCTGGCCGAGGTGCGCGCCGAGGTGCGGGACACCTGCGTGCTGGTGGCACGGCTCGGCCAGGAGGTCGTCGGCTCGGTACGCGGCACCGTCGACCCCGACGGGACCGCGCACATCGGCCGGCTCATCGTGCACCCCAGGATGCAGCGGCATGGCCTCGGCGGCCGGCTGCTCGCCGCCGTCGAGGAGCGGCTGGCGGCCGAGCGCGACGCCGCCAGGTACCGGCTCTTCGCCGGCCAGCGGGTGCCGGGCAACCTGCGCCTCTACCGGAGGCTCGGCTACGCCCCGGTGGCCACCGAGGAGGTCTCCCGCCACCTCAGCATGATCACCCTGGAGAAGGAGGCCCCGGGCCCGCTGGCCGCCACGGCCTGAGCGGACGTCGGACCCGGCGGAGGGCGGCGAGCGAGACCCGGGCCGCCCTCCCCGCCACCGGCACCGCGGACACCGCCGGGCCTACCGCGCCTCCGGCGCCGCGCGCCGCAGCCACAGCAGGCCGGTCACCGGCAGGATCAGCGGCAGCAGCAGATAGCCGAGGCCGTAGTCGGACCACACCGTGGCGTCGGGGAAGGCCGCCGAGTCGACCAGCGTCCAGGTGCCCACCACCAGGACGCCCGCGAGCTCGGCCGCGCAGCACACCAGCGCCACCCGCCTGGCCGCCTCCCCGCCCCGCACCAGCGAGACCGTGATGAACGCGTACACCAGGGCCGCCACCGCCGACAGCACATAGGCCAGCGGAGCCTCGTCGAAGCGGGTGGAGAGCTGGACCACCGACCGCGAGGCCGCCGCCACCGTGAACACCCCGTAGAGCGTGACCAGCAGCCGTCCGGGCCCACGCGTCAGATCCGGCCGTCCGGCCACGCCCGCACCACGCTCAGCCACCGCCGACGCCCCCCGCCCACACGTCCGCGAGCCGCAGCTCGAGCACCGCGAGCACCAGCGCCCCGGCCGCGACCGTCGCGGAACCCCACCGGCTGCGCTCGCCCAGCGAGACGATCGCCACCACCGGCAGGCACAGCACCACCATCACCAGGTACGAGACGAAGACCGCCGTGCCGTCGCCGGCCGGCCGCTCGCCGCCCCCGAGCGCCACGAGGCCCACCACGAACTGGGCCAGCGTGAGCAACAGCACCACGGCCATGCCCGCGTAGTGCCAGTCCTTCACGGGCTGGTCGCGGAACGCCGCGTACCCGCACCACGCGGCCTGCGAGACCGCGGCCACGGCGACCACGACCGTCAGCGGGGTAAGCATGCCGCCGACTCTACGGGGCGCCCCGCGGCCCCCCGCCGCCGGGTCGCCACCCCGCTGACCTGCGCTCACCGGCCCCGACGGGGAACGTGGCGTTGACCACAGCCCCCCGACCTCCCCCGTAACACCGACGGAACGTCTGATTTACTGGAGCGCATGACCGCGACGAGCGACCACCCCCAGACCACCGAGGCAGTGTCCATGCCCGGTACTGGTTGTTCCGGTCACGCGCGTTGTCGAATGTGTCGCCGCTGAGGGCCCCCACCTGAGCCGCCCCGCGCCCCGAAGCGACCGCGCTCACCCCGCCTGACGCTCCGACGCACCCCTGTCTGTCCGCCTCCGCCAGGCCATGCCCCGCGTCCGGCCGCGCCCGTTCGGCGTGCCCGGACGCCCGACAGTGACGGAATCCCAGTGATCACGACTTCGGACCTGACCAAGGTCTACCGCTCGCGCGGCCGTGAGGTCACCGCCCTCGACGGCGTCGACCTGCACGTACGCCCCGGCGAGGTCTACGGCGTCATCGGCCGCAGCGGCGCGGGCAAGTCCACGCTCATCCGCTGCCTCAACCTGCTGGAACGCCCCACCTCCGGCACCGTGACCGTGGACGGCCAGGACCTCACGGCGCTCGCCGGCCGGCGCGCCCACCGCGCCGGCCGCCCGCTGCGCGAGGCACGCACCCGGATCGGCATGATCTTCCAGCACTTCAACCTGCTGTCGTCCCGCACCGTGCGCGGCAACGTCGAGCTGCCCCTGGAGATCCTCGGCCTGACCCGACGCGAGCGCGCCCGCAAGGCCATGGAGCTCCTCGACCTCGTCGGCCTCGCCGACAAGGCACGCGCCTACCCGGCCCAGCTCTCCGGCGGCCAGAAGCAGCGCGTCGGCATCGCCAGGGCACTGGCCGGCGACCCCAAGGTCCTGCTCTCCGACGAGGCCACCTCGGCCCTCGACCCGGAGACGACCCGCTCCGTGCTGAAACTGCTGCGCGACCTCAACCAGGAACTCGGTCTCACCGTGCTGCTGATCACCCACGAGATGGACGTGGTCAAGGCCGTCTGCGACTCGGCGGCCCTGATGGAGTCCGGGCGGATCGTGGAGTCCGGCGTCGTCTCCGAGCTGCTGGCCACCCCGGGCTCCCGGCTGGCCCACGAGCTGTTCCCGGTCGGCGGCGCCCCGGCCTCCGCCGACCGCACCGTCGTCGACATCACCTTCCACGGCGACACCGCCGACCGGCCCGTCATCTCCCAGCTCTCCCGCGGTCACGGCGTCGACGTCTCCATCCTCGGCGCCGCCATGGACACCGTCGGCGGACGCCAGGTCGGCCGCATGCGGATCGAGCTGCCAGGACCCGTCGAGGACAACGCCGCCCCCCTCGCCTTCCTGCGCGAGCAGGGCCTCACCGTCGAGCTCCCGGAGCCGACCGCGACCACCACACCACCGGCCGGGCTCCCCGCGGCCGCCGAGCTCACCGGAGAGGGCGCCTGATGACCTGGGACCAGATGCGCCCCCTGCTCGAGCAGGGCACCATCGACACGCTCTACATGACCGGCTGGTCCACCCTGATCGCCGTCCTCGGCGGCCTGCCGCTCGGCGTGCTGCTCGTGCTCACCGACCGCGGCGGCGCGCTCCAGAACGCGGTGGTCAACAAGGCCATCGGCGTCGTCGTGAACATCGGCCGCTCGCTGCCGTTCATCATCCTCATGGTCGCGCTGATCCCGGTGACCCGCGCCGTCGTCGGCACCGCCATCGGCCCCACCGCCGCCATCGTGCCGCTCGCCATCGGCGCCATCCCGTTCTTCGCCCGGCTGGTCGAGACCGCCGTGCGCGAGGTCGACCACGGCCTGATCGAGGCCGCCCACGCCATGGGCGGCGGCACCTGGACCGTGGTGCTCAAGGTGCTGCTGCCGCAGGCCCTGCCCTCCCTGGTCGCGGGACTCACCACCACCGTGATCGCCGTCATCGGCTACTCGGCGATGGCCGGCGCCGTCGGCGGCGGCGGGCTCGGCTCGCTGGCCCTCGTCTACGGCTACCAGCGCTTCGAGACCGAGTTCACCCTCATCACCGTCGCGGTCCTCGTCGTCGTCGTGACCGTGATCCAACTCCTCGGCGACGGCGCCGTGCGGCTGCTGTCCCGCCGCGAACGAGCCTCCACCTGAGCGCGGCCGCCCACCCGGCGACCGCGCGCACTTGTCAACACGGATAACGAAGAAAGGCACTTTTCGTGCGTACTCCCAACGGAAACCCCGTCCGGACCGGCGTCCTCCTCGCGGCCACCACCGCGCTCGCCCTCGGCCTCGTCGCCTGCGGCACCGACTCCGACCCCGACACCGGCGGCGACAACGGCGACCAGGCCGACGCCAGCGCGCCCCTCACCGTCGCGGCCAACCCCGTCCCGCACGCGCAGATCCTGGAGTTCGTCCGGGACAACCTCGCCGAGGACGCCGGCCTCAACCTCGAAGTGCGGGAGTTCAGCGACTACGTGCTCCCCAACACCGCCGTCGAGAGCGGCGAGGTGGACGCCAACTACTTCCAGCACAAGCCCTACCTGGACCAGTTCAACGCCGACCAGGGCACCGACATCGTCCCGGTGATCAACGTCCACCTGGAGCCGCTCGGCCTCTACTCCAACTCGATCACCGACCCCGGCGAGCTCGGCGAGGGATCCACCATCGCGATCCCCAACGACGCGACCAACGAGGGCCGTGCCCTCCACCTCCTCGCCGAGAACGGCCTGATCGAGCTCAACGAGGGCGTCGGCGCCGAGGCCACCCTGAACGACATCGCCGACGACCACGGCATCACCTTCCAGGAGCTCGAGGCCGCCACCCTGCCGCGCGCCCTGGAGGACGTGGACGCCGCGATCATCAACGGCAACTACGCGCTGGAGGCCGACCTCGCCCCCGCCGAGGACGCCATCGTCCTGGAGGCCGCCGAGGGCAACCCCTACGCCAACTTCCTCGCGGTCAGGGCCGGCAACGAGGACGACCCGCGCGTCCAGACCCTCGCCGAACTGCTCAACTCCGACGAGGTGCGGCAGTTCATCGAGGACGAGTACGACGGTTCCGTCGTCCCCGCCTTCGGCACCCCGGCCTCCTGACACCGGACCGCCGACCACCTCCCAGCACCGGGCCCCGGCGATCAGCCGGGGCCCGGCGCTGTCTCGCCGGCCGGTGATACTGCATGCTGTCCCCTCTGACCCCAGGCATGGAGCGGCCCATGACACCCACCTTCCCCGACGTCTCCATCAGCACCGAGCGGCTGGTGCTGCGCCCGTTCGAGGAGGCGGACATCCCCGAGCTCGCCGACATGATGAACGACGAGCTGACCGCGGCCTGGACCTCCGTCCCCAACCCGTACACGCCCGCCGACGCCCGCGAGTGGATCACCCGGGGCGCGCCCGCGGAACGCACCTCGGGACGCGGCATCGTGCTGGCCGTCGACGAACACCTCACCCACCGGCTCGTCGGCACCCTCCACCTCAAGAACACCAACTGGCACACACTCACCAGCGAGGTCGGCTACGTCGTCGGCCCCTGGGCCAGAGGCGAGGGCTACGCCGCCGAGTCCGTGCTGGCCATCGCCCAGTGGCTGTTCCACGACCAGAAGTTCGAGCGCCTCGAACTCCGCACCGCGGCCGGCAACACCGCCTCCCAGCAGGTCGCCCAGAAGATCGGCTGCGTCAGCGAGGGTGTCCTGCGCAACGCGCTGATAGTGCGATCCCGTACCGAGGACGGCGGTTGGACCGACATCCGCACCGACCTCATCGTCTGGGGCCTGCTCCCCGAGGATCTCGAGGACGCGCACACCCCCGCACACCGCGGCGCGCGGTAGGCTCACCCCGTCCCTCACCTGCACACAGTCCAGGAGCATGCCGCGCATGGCCGACCGCGTCACCGTGATCGGATGGGACGGATCCCCACTCGACCCGGCCGCCCGGGCGGCCCTCCAGGCGGCCACCCTGGTCGCCGGCGCCCCCAGGCACCTGGCCCACCCCGAAGTCCCCGCCGGGGCCGAGCGCGTCACGCTCGGCAGCATCGCCCTGGCCGCCCGCCGCATCGCCACGCACCGCGGCACCGCGGTCGTCATGGCGGACGGCGACCCCGGCTTCTTCGGCGTGGTCCGCGCGCTGCGCGCCCCCGAGCACGGCCTCGAGGTCGAGGTCGTCCCGGCGGTCTCCGCGGTGGCCGCCGCCTTCGCCAGGGCCGGCATGCCCTGGGACGACGCCAAGGTCGTCGTCGCCAACCCGCGCACCCTGCGCCGGGCGGTCAACGTCTGCCGCGCCCACCCCAAGGTCGCCGTCCTCACCTCGCCGGGCGCCGGCCCCGCCGAGATCGCCCTGCTGCTCGGGCCGACCCATCGCACCTTCGTCATCTGCGAGTCCCTCGGCACCGACCGCGAGCAGGTGTCCGTCCTCACCTCCGACTCGGTCAGCCGACGCCACTGGAGCGATCCCAACGTGGTGATCGTGATAGGCGGCGGAGGCACCACCCGGGACGGGGGCAGCAGTTGGCTGGCGGGCCTCGACCCGGCGGCCGCCGTCCAGCCGCGCGGATGGGCGCTCGACGCGACGGCCTACGGCCAGGACGCGCCCACGGCGCCGGACGCGGGACCCGGCCGCAGCCCGCGGCTGCGCGCCCTCGAACTCGCCGTGCTCGGCCCCCGGGTGGGGGACCTGATGTGGGACGTCGGCACCGGCGGCGGCCTGGCCGCCATCGACGCCGCCCGGCTCGGCTCCGCCGTGATCGCCGTCGACCGCGACGCCCAGGCCTGCGCGTTGGCCGGCGCCACCGCCCGCCGGCTCGGTGTGCACCTGCACATCGTGCACGGCGTGGCTCCCCAGGTGCTCGACGACCTGCCGGAGCCCGACATCATCCGGGTCGGGGGCGGCGGCCCCAGGACCCTCGTCGCCTGCGCCGACCGCCGGCCCCAGCGGCTGGTGACCCACGCCCTGACCCGCGATCAGGCGGAGGCGGCCGGCCGGGTGTTGACCGGAGCCGGCTACGAGGTGGAGTGCACGCTGCTCCAGACCCTCGACCTGGAGCCGCACGACTGGGCGGAGCGTGACCGGACCGTCGCCTTCCTGCTCGTCGGCCGCCGGGCGCCGGCCGCCCGGTGACAAACCGGGACCTTCCCGGGCCAGCCGACCACCCGTGAGCGGGGCCCGGCGGCATCCCGGGTAGGCTGATGGATCGTTGTGCCGTCGACCGGACTTGATGATTCGTCCGTCATGTCCGGGATGGGAAGGAGCGCGTGCGATGGGCGAGGTGGACGCGTGACGGACACCGGCCAGACCCCCGAAGGGGCGGCACGGGAGCAGGCACCGCCGGTGGCGCCGGCGGCCACGGCCGCCTACCCCTTCCCGGGTCAGCCCGACGAGGCGATGGACATGGACGGCGACGAGGAGGAACTGCTGATGCCGGGTGCGATCGGTGCCTGGGGCGACGCGGTCGTCGCCCCGCCGCAGACCGTCGCCCCTCCGCCCCCGGTGCGCCCGCTCGCCGAGCGCGCGCAGCCGGCCGCCGCCGCCCCGCCGGCCGCCCCGGCTGAGGAGCCGGCCCAGGCGGCGCCGCTCGACGGCGTCGTGCCGGTGAGCCCGACCGGCGTGGTCCCCGCCCAACCGGGCGCCTGGCAGTCGCCGCCGGCGCCGCAGGCGCCCGTCGAGGCCACGGCTCCGACCGCTCCCGCGCCGCCGGAGGCGGCGGAACAGACCCCCGAGGCCGCGCCCCCGGCCGCTCCCGACGCGCAGGTCGCCGAGGCGCCGCCGGCCGCCCCCGCCGGCCAGGCGATCCCCGTCCCGCCGGCGAGCGCGGACCAACAGGCCGTCGCCGGCCAGGTGGTGGCCGTCCCGCCGGCCACCACCGAAGCGGCCGCCGTCGCCGACGCGGACGCGCCGGTCGCGAGCGCCCCGGCCCCGGCGGCCGAGGCCGAGGCCGCCGTGCCGGCCGCGGCGGAACCCGCCGTCGAGCCGGCCGAGGCGGCGGGGCAGGCCCCCGCACCCGCCGACCCGGCGGTGCCCGCGCCGCCGTCGGAGGACGGTCCGGCCCCCGCGGCCGAGCCAGCGGACCAGGCGCCCGACGCCGCGCAAGCGGCCGACGACCAAGGCGCCGAAGGCGCCGCCGTCACCGGCGAAGCGACCGACGAGGCTCCCGCGCCAGCCGTCGCGGAACCGGCCGGGCAGCCGGGCGAGGCCACCGACCAGGCTCCCACGCCAGCTGCCCAACCGGCCGAACCCGCCGTGGGCGACCAGGAACCCGGCGATTCGCCGGAGACGAATCCGCCGGCTGAGACCGGCGAAGCCGCCGGCCCGCCTGCCGTGACCGCCGGCGCCGAGGCCGTGGCGACCACCGCCGATCCGGCGCCCGAGGCGAACGCGCCGGTCGAGGCCGGTGAAGCCGCCGGCCAGGCCGACGCCTCGCCCGAGCCGAATCCACCGGCCAAGACCGGCCAAGCCGCCGGCCCGGTTCCGGTGCCCGCCACCGCCGATCCCGCACCCACCGACTCGCCCGAGCCGAATCCGCCGGCCGACACCGGTGAGGCCGCCGGCCAGGCCGTCGCCGGCCAGGCCGTCGCCGTCGTCGCCTACAGCGATGCCGAGCGCGAGGCCGTGCATCGGCTGATGCGGGAGCGGCGCGACGTCCACACCGGGTTCCGCGCCGACCCGATCCCGCACGAGGTGCTGCTCCGCGTCCTGGAGGCCGCCCACACCGCGCCCTCCATCGGCCTGGCCCAGCCCTGGGACTTCGTCATCATCCGGTCGGAGGAGACCCGGCGGACGGTGCACGAGCTCGCCGTCCGGCAGCGCGAGTCGCACGCCGCCGCCCTGCCCAGGGCCCGCGCCCGGCAGTTCACCGAGCTCACCGCCGAGGCCGTCCTGGACGCCCCGGTCAACATCGTGGTCACCGCCGACCCGACCCGGGGCGGCCGGCGCGCCGCGGGACCGACCGGGCAGCCGCGCCTCGCGCCGTACTCGACGGCGCTCGCCGTCGAGAACCTCTGGCTCGCCGCCCGCGCCGAGGGCCTCGGCGTCGGCCTCGTCGGCTTTCTCGACGACCGCGAGCTCACCCGCGCCCTCGGCCTGCCCGAGCACCTGGAGATCGTGGCCTACCTCTGCGTCGGCTACGTCGACGCGTTCCCCGGCGAGCCCGAGCCCGACCAGGGGGACCCGGCCAGGCGCCGCCCGCTCTCCTGGGTGGTGCACGAGGAGAGCTACGGCCGCCGCGCCCTGCCGGGGGCCGAGCCGCACGACCTGCTCAGCGAGACCCTCGCCGAGATCAGGCCGCTCGACGCCCACGCCCTCGGCGAGGCCTGGGAGCGGCAGAAGCGGATGACCAAGCCGGCCGGTGCCCTCGGCGCGCTCGAGGTCATCTCCGCCCAGCTGTGCGGGCTGTCCCGCGCCTGCCCGCCGCCCGTGCCCGAGCCGGCCGCGCTGGCCGTCTTCGCCGGCGACCACGGCGTGCACGCCCAGGGCGTCACCCCCTGGCCGCAGGAGGTCACCGCCCAGATGGTGGCCAACTTCCTGTCCGGCGGCGCGGTCTGCAACGCCTTCGCCACCCAGGTCGGCGCCGAGGTCTGCGTCGTCGACGTGGGCGTCCGCGCCGAACTGCGGACCAGGCCGGGGCTCATGCCCCGCAAGGTGCGCGCCGGCACCGCCGACTTCACGGCCGGCCCGGCCATGAGCCGCGAGGAGGCGCTGCGCGCCGTCGAGGTGGGCATCGAGACCGCCCGCGACCTGGTCGCCGCCGGCAACCGCGCGCTGCTCACCGGCGAGATGGGCATCGCCAACACCACGGTCGCCGCCGCCCTGATCGCCGTCTTCACCGGCGCCGCGCCCGGCGAGGTGACCGGTCGCGGCACCGGCGTCGACGACGAGACGCACGCGCGGAAGGTGGACGTGGTGCGGCGCGCCCTGCAGCACCACCAGCCGGACCCGGCCGACCCCATCGGCGTGCTCGCCGCCGTCGGCGGCCTGGAGCACGCGGCGCTCACCGGCCTGATCCTCGGCGGCGCCTCGCTGCGGGTGCCGGTGATCCTGGACGGCGTGAGCGCGGGGGCCGCCGCGCTCGCCGCCCGCGCCGTCGCGCCGGAGGCGGTCTCCGTGTGTATCGCCGGACACCGCAGCGCGGAACCGGGACACATGGCCGCGCTCACCGCGCTCGGCCTGCGCCCGCTCGTCGACCTCGACCTGCGGCTCGGCGAGGGCACCGGCGCGCTCCTGGCGCTGCCGGTCGTGCAGAGCGCGGCCCGTGCCATGCGCGAGGTGGCCACCTTCGACGCCGCCGGCGTCACCGACAAGAACTGACCGCGGCCGGGCCCCCGCCCACCAGGCCATAGGCTGGGCGAGGGTCCGGAACCGCACGGATTCAGCCGCTCCAGCGCCGCAGCGGCGGTGGCCGGTACGACCGGCAGCACCGGGCCCCGGCGGGTCGGACGGGCCCGCCACCGTCGTCCACCGCCCAGCGCCGAGGAGCCGCACCCCGCTATGCCAGAACATCCCGCCTACCCGGTAGGACTGCGCCTGACCGGCCGCCGCGTGCTGGTGCTCGGCGGCGGCACCGTCGTCCAGCGGCGCCTGCCCGCCCTGCTCGCCGCCGGCGCCGACGTGCGGCTCGTCGCCCCCGAGGTCACCCCGGCCGTCGAGGCCATGGCCGAGGCCGGGGAGCTCCTCTGGCAGCGCCGCGGCTACCGCCCCGGCGACCTGGAGGGCGCCTGGTACGCGCTGGTCGCCACCGACGACCCGGCGGTCAACGCGGCCGCCTCGGCCGAGGCCGAGGAACGCCGCGTCTGGTGCGTGCGCAGCGACGACGCCGAGGCGGCCACCGCCTGGACCCCGGCCACCGGGCGCGTCGACGGCGTCACCGTGGCCGTGCTCACCGGCCGGGACCCGAGGCGCTCCGCGGCCGTCAGGGACGGCGTCGTCGAGGCGCTGCGCGACGGCACCCTGACCGCGCCCAGGCACCGCGGCCGGCACCCGGGAGTGGCGCTGGTCGGCGGCGGCCCAGGCGACCCGGACCTGATCACGGTGCGTGGCCGCCGGCTGCTCGCCCAGGCCGACGTGGTGATCGCCGACCGCCTCGGCCCCCGCGAGCTGCTCGACGAGCTGCCGCCGCACGTCGAGGTCGTGGACGCGGCGAAGATCCCCTACGGCCGGGCCATGGCCCAGGAGGCCATCAACGCGGCCCTGGTCGAGCACGCGCGGGCCGGCAGGTTCGTGGTCCGGCTCAAGGGCGGCGACCCCTACGTCTTCGGGCGCGGCGGCGAGGAGGCCGCCGAGCTCGCCGCCGCCGGGGTGCCCGTCACCGTGGTCCCGGGCGTCACCAGCGCCATCAGCGTGCCGGGCGCCGCCGGCATCCCTGTCACCCACCGGGGGGTCGCCCACGAGTTCACGGTGGTCAGCGGCCACGTGGCACCCGACGACCCGCGCTCGCTCGTGGACTGGCCGGCGCTCGCCGCGCTGCGCGGCACCCTGGTGCTGCTGATGGCCGTGGAGCGGATCGGGGCCATCGCCGACACCCTGGTCCGGCACGGCCGGCCGCCGACCACCCCGGTCGCCGTCGTCCAGGAGGGCACCATGGCCGGCCAGCGCCGGGTGGACGCCACGCTCGCGACCGTGGCCGCGCGGGTGGCCGAGGAGGGCGTGCGGCCGCCGGCCGTCATCGTGGTCGGGGACGTGGTGCGGGTGGCCGCCGGATGAGCGACCCGATCGTCGTCACCGACCCGGCCGACCCGAGGCTCGGCGACTACACGGACCTCACCGACGTCGAGCTGCGCCGCCGCAGGGAGCCCGCCGAGGGCCTGTTCATGGCCGAGGGCGAGAAGGTCGTCCGCCGCGCGCTCGCCGCCGGCTACCCGATGCGCTCGCTGCTGCTGACCCCCCGCTGGGTCGACGGGCTGCGGGACGTCGTCGACGCCGCCACCGTGCCGGTCTACCTGGTCAGCCCGGAGCTCGCCGAGCGGGTGACCGGCTACCACGTGCACCGCGGCGCGCTCGCCGCCATGGGACGCCGCCCGCTGCCCGCGGCCACCGAGCTGCTGGCGGGCGCGCGTCGTCTCGCCGTGCTGGAGGCCGTCAACGACCACACCAACGTGGGCGCCGTCTTCCGGGGCGCCGCCGCCCTCGGGCTCGACGGCGTGCTGCTCTCCCCGGACTGCGCCGACCCCCTCTACCGACGCTCCGTCAAGGTCTCGATGGGCGCGGTCTTCTCCCTGCCCTACGCCCGCCTCGACCACTGGCCGCGGGGCCTGGACGACGTCAGGTCCGCCGGCTTCCGGCTGCTGGCCCTGACCCCCGACGCCGGGGCCGTCGACATCGCCGAGGAGCTGCGGGGGAGCGGCGGCGGTCGGGTGGCGCTGATGCTGGGCGCCGAGGGCGACGGGCTGACCCGCCAGGCGCTGGCCGCCGCCGACGCCCGGGTGCGCATCCCGATGTCGCACGGCATCGACTCGCTCAACGTCGCGGCCGCCGCCGCGGTCGCCTTCTACGCGCTGACCACCGCGGCCCCCCGGACCCCGGAGGACCGGCCCTAGACGGGCCCCTGGCAGCCCTGCGCCACGGCGATGCCGAGCGCGACCAGCAGCGTCACCGTGATGAAGACGATCAGCCGCTGCCGCAACAGCCGCCGGTCGACGCCCCGCCTGGCCGGCGGGCGCCGCCCGGCCGGCCGGGTCGGCGCCGGGTGCGGGGCGCGCCGCTCGGGCGCCGAGCGCTGCTGCGGCGCCCGGGTCAGCACCCGCTGGCCCTCGCCGCGCGCCTCCCTGGCCGCGATCTCCTTCAGCCGCAACGACAGCTGCACCGTGCTCGGCCGGTCCTGCGGCGACTTCGCCAGGCAGGACCGCAGCAACGGCGCCAAGGCGGCCGGCACGCCCGTCAGTTGCGGCTCCTCGTGCACCACCCGGTAGAGCATCACCTCGGAACTGCCCTGCCCGAAGGGCGAGTCGCCGAGCGCGGCGTAGGCCAGCGTGGCGCCCAGCGAGAAGACGTCGGTCGCCGGCGACACCGCCTGCCCCCGCACCTGCTCGGGCGCCAGGAAGCCGGGGGAGCCCACCGCCGTGCCGACGTGCGTCAGCGTGCTCGCACCGGTAGCCCAGGCGATGCCGAAGTCGATGATCCTCGGCCCCTTGGGCGACAGCAGGATGTTCGACGGCTTGAGGTCCCGGTGCACCACGCCCGCCTCGTGCACCGCCACCAGGCCCTCGGCGAGCGCGGCGCCGATCGCCGCCGTCTCGGCCGCCGACAGCGGCCCGTCCTGCATGACCTTGTCGTGCAGCGAGGGGCCCGGCACGTACTGGGTCGCGAACCAGGGCCGCTGCGCGTCGAGGTCGGCGGCCACCAGCCGGGCCGTGCAGCCGCCCCTGATCCGCCGGGCCGCCGACACCTCGCGGGCGAAGCGGGAGCGGAACTCCTGGTCCTCCGCCAGGTCCGGCCTGATGACCTTGAGCGCCACCCGCTGGCCGCGCCGGTCGGAGCCGAGGTACACGACCCCCATCCCGCCGGCGCCGAGCCGCCGGTGGAGCCGGAAGGCGCCGACGACTCGCGGGTCCTCGCGCCGGAGCCGCATCATCGCCATGTCCACCTCGCTGCCCCGTGCTTGTGATGTGCCACAGCTTACGGACTGAGCGGCCCGAGCCGCGCGAAGGCCGCGCGCTCACCGGCGGGAACGACGCCTCGCGTCGGGTCCCCTGGGGGAGAACCCGGGCCTGGCGGGTCACTTGTCCACCCTGGGGAGTATCCGGGTGGGGCCGGTGTCATCCTGCGGGAGGCCCCCAGGTCAGTACGCGGGGGTGACGTCGTGGCCACCCCCGGCGGACTACTGTGAGATCAAGCGGCGGGCGCAGCACTCGTCCCCCGAGGTCACCCGCCCGCCGCCCCAACTCGACGACGGGAGCCGAGAGATGGCACGAATCGCGGTGCGGCAGAGTCCGCCACCCGCAGGGCGGCGCCATCCCCTGGTCGCGGCGGCCATGGTTCTGCCGTTGGCCATCGTCCTCGCCGTCGTCATCGGCGGCGTGGACGCCGTCGTGACACAGGCGTCGTCCGTAGCCGGCATGCTGGGGCGCTGAGCGGCGCCCCGGACCCGGGAGAGCGGCCCGGGTCGGGGACACCGGCACTCGAACCCCGTGGGGACGGGGGTAGGCGGACGGCACATGTGCCCGGGCAGCTGGGGAGCTGCCCGGGCACCGCGCTTTTTCCGGGAGCGGGAACGCCACACGCATGCCCGCACACGCACGCCGAAGGGCCGGAGAGAGACGACTCTCCGGCCCTTCGTGACCACCATCGGTGCGCGATACTGGGATTGAACCAGTGACCTCTTCCGTGTCAGGGAAGCGCTCTCCCGCTGAGCTAATCGCGCGGGCGGATCCTCGCGGATCCAGTGGACGATACTGGGATTGAACCAGTGACCTCTTCCGTGTCAGGGAAGCGCTCTCCCGCTGAGCTAATCGTCCGAGGTGGAGACGGGATTTGAACCCGTGTAGACGGCTTTGCAGGCCGTTGCCTCGCCTCTCGGCCACTCCACCGGATGGGGGCGGGCCCCCTTCGAGCGGACGACGAGACTCGAACTCGCGACATCCACCTTGGCAAGGTGGTGCTCTACCAACTGAGCTACGTCCGCATTTGGCTGCCTCCGGTTTCACTCTCGTGCCCGGCGACGTCATGAACTCTAGCGGATTCGTCAGCCAGCTCAAACTCGGTATGCCGGCACCGCCGCCTACACTCGCGCATGTGTACGACCTTGCTCCGCTCGCCCGCCTCGGCGGGATGCTGGCGACCGACCTGCGCGACGTGACCAGCGATCCGGCCGCGTTGGACTCCACCGGCTGGTGGGCGGTGGTCGCCGGCTACGCGGGTGACCTGGTCTGCGCCCGCTTCGCCGACGTGCGGCCCGCGCCCCCACGGGCGGCGACGCCGGCCCGCTGGCGGGGCCCGGAACCGGCGGCGTGGGCGAGCTCCCTGGACCGGGCGGCCTACACCGCCGCCGTCGGGACGATCCGCGAGCACATCGCGGCCGGCGAGGTCTACCAGGCCAACCTGTGCCGGGTGCTCTCGGCGCCGCTCGCCGACCCGGACGCCGACGTCGACGCCCTCACCGCCCGGCTGGCCCGTGGCAACCCGGCGCCCTACGCCGGCACCGTCCGGCTGCCCCGCCACGGCGTCGAGGTCGCCACCGCCTCGCCCGAGCTCTACCTGCGCCGGCGCGGCCGCACCGTGGAGTCGGGACCGATCAAGGGCACCGGCCGTACCCCGGCCGATCTGCTCCCCAAGGACCATGCCGAGAACGTCATGATCGTCGACCTGGTCCGCAACGACCTGGGCCGGATCTGCGAGCCGGGCAGCGTGACCGTCCCCGAGCTGTGCGCCGTCGAGCCGCACCCCGGCCTGGTGCACCTGGTCTCCCGGGTGCGGGGCCGGCTCGCGCCCGGCGTCGGCTGGGCCGAGCTGCTGGCCGGCACCTTCCCCCCTGGCTCGGTGACCGGCGCCCCCAAGTCCAGCGCGCTGCGCGTCATCGACGCGCTGGAGACCGCGCCCCGCGGCCCCTACTGCGGCGGCGTCGGCTGGGTGGACGCCGACCGGGGAACCGGCGAGCTGGCCGTCGCCATCCGCACCTTCTGGATCCGGCGCGACGAGGGCCGGCCCGTGCTGCGCTTCGGCACCGGCGCCGGCATCACCTGGGACTCGGACCCGGCGCGCGAATGGGCGGAGACCGAGCTGAAGGCGTCCCGGCTGCTCGGGGTAGCTTCTGAGGGAGTGCCGTTGATCGGCACCGCACACGAGAGGAGCCCACATGGCGTTGATCTGGCTGGACGGTGAGCTGCGCGACGCCGACAGCGCGCGGGTCTCCGTCTTCGACCACGGACTGACCGTCGGCGACGGCGTGTTCGAGACGCTGAAGACGCAGGACGGCCGGGCGTTCGCGCTCAGCCGCCACCTCGACCGCCTGGCCGCCTCCGCCGCCGGGCTCGGGCTGCCTGAGCCCGACCGGGAGGAGGTCACCCGCGCCTGCCGCGCCGTCCTGGACGCGGTGCCGCTGCCGCTTGGCCGGCTCAGGATCACCTACACCGGCGGGCTCTCGCCGCTCGGCTCCGACCGCGGCGACGCGGCCCCGACGCTGGTCGTCGCGCACGCCGAGACCCCGCGGCGCCCCGACACGACCGCCGTCATCACCGTCCCCTGGACCCGCAACGAGCGCGGCGCCCTGGCCGGGCTCAAGACGACCTCCTACGCGGAGAACGTGATCGCGCTCGCCCGGGCCCGCCAGGAGGCCGCCTCGGAGGCCCTCTTCGCCAACACCGCGGGGCAGCTCTGCGAGGGCACCGGCACCAATGTCTTCGTCGTGCTCGACGGCGAGTTGTACACCCCGCCGCTCTCCGCTGGCTGCCTGGCCGGCATCACCAGGGCCCTGGTGCTGGAGTGGACCGGCGCCCGTGAGACCGAGCTGCCCATGGACTGCCTGGACCGCGCCGAGGAGGTCTTCCTGACCTCCAGCACCCGCGACGTGCAGGCCGTGCGCCGCGTCGACGGGCGGGAGCTGCCCGAAGCGCCGGGGCCGGTGACGGCCAAGGCGATGCGGGTCTTCCAGGAGCGCTCGGCCGCGGACATCGATCCGTGACCACCACGCTGCGGCCCAGTGGGCCGGAGGAGAGCACCCCAGAGGGGGGCCGTGCGCGGGGCTACGAGATCAGGGTGAACGCCCGCCGGGTCGGCGAGCTGCGGCTCGAGTCCGACCCGCGCGTGGGCGTCGGCCGCGTCACGCGTCTGACCGTCGACGAGGCGGACCGGCGCCGGGGCCGGGCCACGGTCGCCATGCTCGCCGCCGAGGAGGTGCTGCGTGCCTGGGACTGCGCCTCGGTCGAGGCCGCCGTGCCGGCCGAAGAGCGGGCCCTCGCGGCCCTGGCCGACGCCCTCGGCTACCGCGAGCGCAGCCGCAACATGGCCAAGACGCTCGCCGACCGCCCGCCGGCGCTGCCCCCGGGCAGCACGGCACGGGCCATGACCGAGCAGGAGTACCCGGCCTGGCTGGCCCACGACCGGGACGGCGTGACGCGCGCCCTCGTGGAGCGGGGGGTGCCCGAGGCGGTGGCGGCAGCCTCCGCCGAGCGGTCCCTTGCCACCCTGCTCCCGGAGGGGCCGGCCACCAAGGACGCCGTGCTGCGGGTGCTCACCCACGACGGCGCCGACGTCGGCACCCTCTGGGTGGCGGTCCCCGGCGGCCGGGTGGCGGACGAACTCGGCCTGGACGCCTGGGTGTTCTCCGTCGAGGTGGCCGAGGCCCACCGCGGTCGGGGCCACGGCAGGTCGCTGATGCTGGAGGCGGAGCGGGTCGCGGCCGCGGCCGGCGCGCGGCTGCTCGGCCTCAACGTCTACGCCGGCAACACCCCGGCCCTCCGGCTCTACGAGTCACTGGGCTACCGGACGCTGCGGCGCCACCTCTACAAGCCGCTGCGCTGAGCGAGCAGCGACTCGGCGATCTCCACGACGCGCTCGCGCAGCCCCTCCTGGCTGCGCCCGCCGTCCAGCCGCTGGCCGTCGATCACATAGGTCGGCGTGCCGGTCACCCCGATCGCCTGCCCCTCCGCCTGGTCGGCGTCCACCGCGAGCAGGTGCCGGCCGTCGATCAGCGCGGTGTCCACCTCCTCGGCGTCGACGCCGACCTGGCCGGCCACCTCCAGCAGCAGCGCGGGACCGCGCCTGTCGAGCTCCGCGGTCCTGGCCAGCAGCGCCGTCCAGTACTCCTCGCCGCGGCCCTGGGCGAACGCCTCCTCGGCCGCCTGGGCCGCCGCCAGCGCGTGCTGGTGCCCCTTGAGCGGGAAGTGCCGTCGCCTGATCTCCAGGTCCGCGCCGAACCGCTCCCGCAGGGCGCTCAGGTCGGACTCGGCGCGGTGGCAGTCGGGACACTGCAGGTCGCACCACACGTCCAGCACGACGGGCTCGGGGTTCTCGTTCATGGGCCCCAGTCTCGCACCCCGAGATTCCCCTGATCCGGGGGCCGACCCCATGGCCGCGTGCCCGTGGGCGCGGCAGGATGGAAAGATGCTGATTGGTACTGCCTGCACCCTTCTATCCGCCGCCGGCCTCGGCGTCGCCCTCCTGGTGGCCCGCCGGCGCCGCTACGCGCTCGCGCTGCGCACCGCGGCCGTCGCGCTGCTCCCGGTCGGCCTCGCCATGACGGGCGTGGTGCGGTTCGTGGTCAACATGACCTTCAACCCGGTGGCCTGGGCCGGCTTCGGGGTGCTCGGCCTCGCCGTCCTGCTGTTCCTCTCCGGCCGCCTCGCCGAGGGGCGCGGCCGTGAGGTCGAGCGCCGCTCCGCGCCCGCTTCCACCACCGCCCTGCCCGCCTCCCGCGGCGGCGGCGCACCGGCCGACGACTTCTCCGACATCGAGGCCATCCTCAAGAAGCACGGCATCTGACCTCCGGCGGTCCGCCCATACCACAGGGAACCGGCGGAAGGGGTGAGATTCACCGAATGCCCCTGCAAAGAAGGCAGGTTGATCGCGAAGCGCTGACCTGCTGGGTCATGATCGCGGCGCCATGCAACACATCACCGGGGACCTCGCTCCCGACACCGCGCCAACCGTCAGACCCGTCGCCGACCACCAGGAGGTCGACCTGCCCGCGCTCGAGGAGCGCCGCGGCTGTCTCTTCGCCCTGTCGCAGCCGCCGTTGATGCTCTTCCTCACCGTGATCGGCGGGTTGTTACTCATCGCGGGGGTGCACGACCACTTCCTGCTCTGACCGCCCCTCCCGCTCCGGACCGCGCCGCCGGGCCCGGTACGCGGCGACGTGCAGGCGATTGCCGCAGGTCCGGTTCGAGCAGTAGCGACGGGAGCGGTTCCGGGAGAGGTCGACGAAGGCGCGCCCACAGCCCGGCGCCGCGCAGTGCCGCAGCCGCTCCCGTTCACCGGCCACCAGGAAGAAGCCGAGCGCCATGCCGCAGTCGGCGGCCAGATGGTCGGCGATCGAGGCGCCGGGCGCGAAGTAGTGCACGTGCCAGGCATGGCCGTCGTGGTCCGTCAGCCGGGGAGTGGTGCCGGCGGCCGCCACCAGCCCGTTGACCAGCTCGGCCGCCGCCCGGTCGGTCGGGGCGGCGAAGATCTCGGCGAAGCGCTGCCGCACCCGCCGCACGGCGGCCAGATCCCCCGCGTCGAGCGCCTCGGCCTCGACGTCGCTGATCGCGTGCCCGACCACGAAGGCCCGCAGGGCGGCGAGGTCGGCCAGCGCGGCGGGCCCGGAGTTCAGCAGGTCGACGGCGAGATCGAGCGAGCACCTGACGTCGTGGTCGATCAGCACGGTGGTCGGCTTTCGCGGTCATGGCCGGACGGCGGTGGCGGGCGATGTGAGCGCGACTCTAACCGCTGGCCGACCACACGTGCGCGAGGGCGCCGCCGCGGTGGTGGCCGCGGCGGCGCCCTCGCGCCGCTCATCGCCGGCTCCGCGCCGTCGCCCCGAGTTCAGACGGCGCGAGGAGCCGGCGGGTCCTTAACTCTCCGCCAGAATGTGCGAGAGCTCCGTATCGAGATCGAAGTGACGGTGTTCCGTGCCGGGCGGGACGGCGGCGTCCGTTCGCTTCAGGAACGACTCGAGGGCCCTGGCCGGGGCTTCGAGCAATGCCTCGCCCTCCGGCGAACTGAGGGCGATGCAGACGACGCCCTGGCCGTGGCTCCTGGATGGCCAGACCCGCACATCACCCGTGCCCGTGGGGCGATGGAGCCCCTCGGCGAGGAGATCGCGGGCGAATACCCATTCGACGGTTTCTTCGGCTCCGGTGTGAAACGTCGCATGTACGGCGTAGGGGTCCGCCGTGTCATACCGCAGCCCCGCGGGTACAGGTAGTGAGGACTCGCTCGATACAACGAGGCGCAGGTGCAGCTCGCAGCTGACCGTGGTGTTCATAAGCGCCAGGGCCTTTCGCTCAGTGTGCGCTCGGGGATTCGCACGTCGGCCAAATCGACATGCCACGTACGCGCCGGTTGTAAACCCCTCTGCCCTAATTGCGCCCTTTAATCTCATTCCAATGGCGGAATGGCAAAAGCGATAAAGCCGGAGGTGCTCGATGACGGACGGGATGACGGACGACGGGACACGCGGGACCCGGCACCGCTATCGATTCCGTGCCGACTGGTGGGTGCCCGCGGCGCCCCCGGCCGTCTACCGGGTCCTGGAGCGGCCGGAGGACTATCCCCTGTGGTGGCCCCAGGTCCGCGAGGTCCGGCGGCTCGGGCCCGATCAGGGCCACTGTCGGTTCCGCTCCGTGCTCCCCGTCGACCTGCGCGTGACCGTCCGGGCGGCGCGCCGCGACCCGGAGGCCGGGGTGCTCGAGGTCGCCCTCGGCGGCGACCTCGAAGGGTGGATGCGGTGGACGCTCGCCGCCGGGGGCGGGGCGGGGGCGGGTGGGACGCTGGTCGGCTACCGGCAGGACACCGTGCTGCGCCACCCGCTGCTGCGCCGGCTCCCCAGCCCCGCGCGGCCGGTGCTGGTGGCCAACCACGCGCTGATGATGCGGGCCGCGCGCCGAGGTCTGCGCGCCTGGTTGGGAGTTCGTCCCGGGCCCGACGGAAGCCCCGGTCGGTAGCTGGTTTGAATCCGGGCTCACCAGCACTGTATTGTTCTCAACGTGCCGCAGGGCACAACACCCCAGGGGGCGATTAGCTCAGCGGGAGAGCGCTTCGTTCACACCGAAGAGGTCACTGGTTCGATCCCAGTATCGCCCACCCCGGGCAAGGCCGGTCCGCCGTCGATGCGGGCCGGCCTTCGTCGCGGTTCCCGTGGCCCGCCGGCCAGGGACACAGTTCAGACGAGTCAGGAGAGACCGGTGTCCGATGTCCGTGTGATCATCCAACGCGATTCCGAGCGGGAAGAGCGAGTGGTGACCACGGGCACCACGGCCGGCGACCTGTTCGCGGGGGAGCGCGCCGTCGTCGCGGCCCGCGTCGCGGGGCAGTTGCGCGACCTCGCCCACCCCCTGACCGATGGCGACGAGGTCGAGCCGGTGGAGATCACCTCGCCGGACGGTCTCGACATCCTCCGGCACTCCACCGCGCACGTCATGGCCCAGGCCGTGCAGGAGCTGTTCCCCGAGGCCAAGCTGGGCATCGGCCCGCCCATCAGAGACGGTTTCTACTACGACTTCGACGTGGACCGGCCCTTCCACCCGGAGGACCTGGGGCGCATCGAGAAGCGCATGCAGCAGATCCAGAAGCAGGGCCAGCGTTTCGCGCGACGCGTCGTGAGCGACGACGAGGCCCGCGCCGAACTCGCCGCCGAGCCCTACAAGCTGGAGCTCATCGGCCTCAAGGGCGCCGCCGCCGAGTCGGCCGAGGGCGCGTCGGCCGAGGTCGGCGCGGGCGAGCTCACCATCTACGACAACCTCGACCCGAAGAGCGGCGAGCTGTGCTGGAAGGACCTGTGCCGTGGCCCGCACCTGCCGAGCACCCGGCTCATTCCCGCCTTCAAGCTGATGCGCAGCGCCGCCGCCTACTGGCGCGGCAGCGAGCGTAATCCGCAGCTCCAGCGCATCTACGGCACCGCCTGGCCGACGAAGGACGAGCTGAAGGCGCACCTGGAATTCCTGGCCGAGGCCGAGAAGCGCGACCACCGCCGGCTGGGCGCCGAGCTCGACCTCTTCTCCATTCCCGAGGAGCTCGGCTCGGGGCTGGCCGTCTTCCACCCCAGGGGCGGCACCGTCCGCCGGGTCATGGAGGACTACTCGCGGCGCCGGCACGAGGAATCCGGATACGAATTCGTCAACACGCCGCACATCACCAAGGCCAAGTTGTTCGAAACCTCGGGTCATCTCCCGAACTACGCCGAGTCGATGTTCCCGCCCATGCAATTCGAGGGGCAGGAGTATTACCTCAAGGCGATGAACTGCCCGATGCACAACCTTATTTTCAAGGCGCGTGGGCGGTCCTATCGGGAATTGCCGCTCCGGCTCTTCGAGTTCGGCACGGTCTACCGGTACGAGAAGTCGGGCGTCGTCCACGGTCTCACCAGGGCCAGGGGCTTCACCCAGGACGACTCGCACATCTACTGCACCAAGGAGCAGATGCCGGCCGAGCTGGACGGACTGCTCACCTTCGTGCTGAACCTGCTCCGCGACTACGGCCTGAACGACTTCTACCTGGAGCTGTCCACCCGGGACGACTCGGACAAGTTCATCGGCGAGCCCGAGGAGTGGGCGGAGGCCACCGAGGTGCTCCGCCAGGCCGCGGGCAAGCAGGGCCTCGAGCTGGTGATGGACCCGGGCGGCGCCGCCTACTACGGGCCCAAGATCTCCGTCCAGGCGAAGGACGCCATCGGCCGCACCTGGCAGATGTCCACCATCCAGGTCGACTTCCAGCAGCCCAAGCGGTTCGGCCTGGAGTACACCGCGGCCGACGGCTCCAGGCAGCAGCCGGTGATGATCCACCGCGCGCTGTTCGGCTCCATCGAGCGGTTCTTCGCCGTCCTCCTCGAGCACTACGCCGGCGCCTTCCCGGCCTGGCTGGCGCCCGTGCAGGCCGTCGGCATCCCGATCGGCGACGCCCACGTGCCCTACCTCCAGGAGTTCGCGGCCGAGGCCAGGTCGCGCGGGCTGCGGGTGGACGTCGACTCGTCGGCCGACCGCATGCAGAAGAAGATCCGCAACGCCCAGAAGGCCAAGGTCCCGTTCATGGTGATCGCGGGCGACGACGACATGGCGCAGGGCGCGGTCAGCTTCCGCTACCGGGACGGCTCCCAGAAGAACGGCATCCCGCGCGCCGAGGCCATCCAGGAGATCGCCGACGCGGTCGAGCGGCGCGTCCAGGTGTGATTCCGGCGGCCCCCGGCCCCGCGCCTTCGGAGCGGGCCCGGGGGCCCGCCGGCGTCCCGTCACGCCATATGCTGGCCGGCATGACCAGCGAGCCGGAGCAGCAGATCGGGGTCGGGACACCGGACGCCTTCCAGCGGCTGTGGACGCCCCACCGGATGGCCTATATCCAGGGCGAGGGCAAGCCGACCGGCCCGGGCGCGGGGGACGGCTGCCCGTTCTGCGCGATCCCCGGCAAGAGCGACGAGGACGGCCTGATCATCAACCGCGGCGAGGCCGTCTACGCGGTGCTGAACCTCTACCCCTACAACGGCGGCCACCTGCTGGTGGTCCCCTACCGGCACGTCGCCGACTACACGGACCTCACCGCGGAGGAGACGGCCGAGCTCGCCGAGCTCACCAAGCGCGCCATGACCGCGATCCGGGCCGCCTCCGGTGCGCACGGCTTCAACATCGGCATGAACCAGGGCTCGGCCGCCGGCGCCGGCATCGCGCCCCACCTGCACCAGCACGTGGTGCCCAGGTGGGGCGGGGACGCCAACTTCATGCCCGTGGTGGGGCACACCAAGGTGCTGCCGCAACTGCTCGCCGACACCCGGCGGATGCTCGCGGCGGCCTGGCCCGCCTGACGGCTCACATGTTGTACTCGTCGGCCTTGGTCGGCGAGGGCGCCTGCACCGCGCCGCCGAGCGCCTGCGAGCGGCTGTCGAACGCGGAGGTGTCCACGCCGTTCTCGGCGAGCACCTTGAACGCGGCGGCGTGCGCCACCCGCAGCACCGGCGTCGCGGTGCGCAGCACGTCGTCCACCATGAAGCGGTGCTTCCACGGCGTCGTCGCCCACACGTGCCGCAGGCCGAACGGCTCGGGGAACGCGATGGTGCCGCCCCAGGCGTCGAGTCGCTTGGGGAACCAGGTCAGCGGGGCGCGGGCGGCGAGCCGCACCACCTCGGACACCTCGACGAGCGGCCGCGGGCGCTTCACCTTCTTCCAGGGCCGGATCGGGTCGCGGACCTCCCTGGTCTTGTCCGCCGGCTTCTCGCGGAAGAAGCCGTCGACCGGGCCCAGCGTGTACCCCGTGACCTCGATGCGCAGCGTGTGGTGCAGCACGGTCACCGAGATCATCATGGTGACGACCAGCTCGCCCTCCCAGAGCACGAACTGCACGCCCACGTAGTGCCGGTCGCCCTTGTCGTACTGCTGCTCGTTGCAGATCCGCTGCACCTCGATGTTGCTGAAGCTGTAGCCGTCCGCGTTGGGTCCTTCGGGCCGGGACACCTCGCCCGCGCCCTCGCCGACGTGGCGCACCACCCAGTGGGTGATGGAGGGCTTCGTGAAACCACCGGTGTGCAGCGGGCCGCGCTCCAGCAGCCGCAACTGGTCGCCGATGGCGCGGGCCACGTCCCAGCTGCGGAAGGGGTCGATCTCCCGGCCCGGGTCACGTGGTCGCAGCTCCTCGGCCAGTTGCCAGCTGCCCCAGCGCACGCCCATGCCCAATATGCCCTTGGGCCCGGCGTAGTAGGTCATGTTGCTGCCCTGCTCCGCCGCCAGCTTGGCCAGGCCGAGCCTGATCCGCTCCGCCTCCGCGTCGTTCGGGTTCTGCTGCACCGCCTCGGGGATCCGGGCCCCGGCGTCGCCGCCGCCCAACAGGTTGGACCAGTGGGTGCGCAGGTTGCGTGCCGTGCGTTCGCAGATCTGCTGGGCCAGGAACCAGCCGATGACGGGCGCCGGCAGCATGCTCCAGACGTATATCCGCAACACGCCGTCGAGCGGGGCACGGATCACCGCGACCGCGATCAGCACCGCGAGCAACCCGAGCACCAGCATGCCGAGGACGCCGGCGCGCCGGTCCTGGGACCCGGCGATCGTGCGACGCAGTTGGAAGAGGCCGAGCCAGATCGCCACACCGGGCAGGAAGAGCAAGCCGAAGGCGACCATGATGGCGGTCAGCTGCCGGTCCCGCTGCCGGCGGATGCGCTTGGCGTTGAGGGCGTGCTCCACCACGACCCCCGGTTCGAGGCCGAAGGACTGGATCAGCGGCTTGCGGTCGCCGGCCAGCATCCGGGTCTCGACGGCACGGGTCCACGCCTCGCCCAGGTCCGGCTCCAGCAGGCTGAACCGGCCCTTCTTCACCGTGGCCGCGTCGTTCGGCTTCTTGATCTCCTCCGGTGCCGTGTCCCGGTAGGCCACCGAGGCGATGGCGTGGCCGAGGCCGGTGCCGCCGCTCATGCCCGCGAGCGGCACCTGGGCCCCGAAGTCGAACTCCAACCCAGCGGCGTCCAGCGCCATTGGTACCCCCAGCTCGTCAACCGGTCTCGAACTCCAGCCGCCGTCAGGCCAGTTCCCGCCGAGCGGGCCGCACACACCTGACGGGTTCAGCCTAATGGCGGAAGGGCGTCCGATGGCCCGGAACGCCGGCACCGCCACCCGCCCGGGAACGGGCCCGGCGTCCTCCCGGCGGGCGGCGTGGCTACGATGGGCCCTCCGGTGGCCGCCCTCAGTCGCGCGGCCCGTGCGACCCCAGGGAAGGACATGCTCAACAAGTACGCGCGTGCATTCTTCACGCGTGTCCTCACGCCCTTCGCCGCCCTGCTGATCAGGCTGGGGGTGAGCCCAGACGCGGTGACCCTGGTCGGCACCGCGGGAGTGATGGCGGGAGCGCTGGTCTTCTTCCCCCAGGGCGAGTTCTTCTGGGGCACGATCGTCATCACCGCGTTCGTCTTCTCCGACATGGTCGACGGCAACATGGCCCGGCAGATCGGCACCTCCAGCCGCTGGGGGGCCTTCCTCGACTCGACCCTCGACCGGTTGGCCGACGCGGCGATCTTCTCCGGGATCGCCCTCTGGTACGCGGGCGAGGGCGACAACCTGATGCTCTGCGCCGTCACCCTGTTCTGCCTCGCCAGCGGGCAGGTCGTCTCCTACACCAAGGCGAGGGGCGAGAGCATCGGCCTGCCGGTGCGGGTCAACGGCCTCGTGGAGCGGGCCGAACGGCTGGTGATCACCCTGGTGCTCGCCGGCTTCGCGGGCTTCGAGACGACCTTCGACGTGCCGCACATCGGGGTCCTGCTGCCCATCGCGCTGTGGGTGGTGGCCGTCGGCAGCCTGGTCACCCTCGTCCAGCGGGTCGTGACGGTGCGCCGCGAGTCCGCCGAGGCCGACGCGGCCGCCGAGGCGGAGCGCGCCCGGGCCCAGGGGGGCGGTCCGGCGTGAGGGACCGGCTCACCGACGCGGCGTTCGGGGTCGGCTGGGGCGCCGTGAAGCGGCTGCCCGAGCCCGCCGCCATGGCCCTGGGGCGGCGGGTCGCCGACCTCGCCTGGCGGCGCCGGGGCGCCGGGGTGCGGCAGTTGGAGGCCAACCTCGCCCGGGTCGTGCCGGACGCGGACGCCCACGGCCTGCGGGAGCTGTCCCGAGCCGGGATGCGCAGCTATCTGCGCTACTGGATCGAGTCCTTCCGGCTGCCGACCTGGAGCGCCGAGCGCATAAAGGGTTCCTTCGCGCTGACCGACGTGCACCGCGCCACCGACCCGATCGCCGAGGGCCGGGGCGTCGTGCTCGCCCTGCCGCACATGGGCAACTGGGACCTGGCCGGCGCCTGGTTGGTCACCGCGCTCGACCTGCCGTTCGCCACGGTCGCCGAGCGGCTCAAGCCGGAGCGGCTCTTCGACCGGTTCGTCGCCTACCGCGAGAAGCTCGGCATGGAGGTCGTGCCCCACACCGGGGGTGCCTCGTTCGGCACCCTGGCCAGGCGGCTGCGGGGCGGCGGGATAGTGGCTCTGGTGGCCGACCGTGACCTGTCCAGGTCGGGGATCGAGGTGTCGTTCTTCGGCGAGCGGGCGCGCATGCCGGCCGGGCCCGCGCTCCTGGCCCAACAGACGGGCGCGCTGCTGCTGCCGGTGAGCCTGTGGTACGACGAGACCTCGGTGATAAAGGGCCGGATACACCCATACGTCCCGGTGCCCGAATCCGGCACCAGGGCGGAGAAGACCGCCGTCATGACCCAGGCCCTGGCCGACGTGTTCGCGACCGGCATCGCCGAGCACCCGCAGGACTGGCACATGCTCCAGCGGCTGTGGCTCAGCGACCTCGACGGGCCCCCGGGCGCCGGCGGGGCGCGGGCCGCGGCCGCGTCGGCGGCAGAGGCGCGCGAGGCGCCGGAAGCCAGGGAAGGAACGTAGACCACCGCATGAGGATCGGCATCGTCTGCCCCTACTCCTGGGACGTCCCGGGCGGGGTGCAGTTCCACGTCAGGGACCTGGCCGAGCACCTGATCCGGCAGGGCCACACGGTCTCCGTGCTCGCCCCCGCCGACGACGACACCCCGCTGCCGCCGTACGCCGTCTCCGCCGGCCGCGCCGTGCCGGTGCCCTACAACGGTTCGGTGGCCCGGCTCAACTTCGGCTTCCTGTCCGCCGCGCGCGTCCGTCGCTGGGTGCACGAGGGCGACTTCGACGTGCTGCACGTCCACGAGCCGGCCGCGCCCTCGCTCGCCCTGCTCACCTGCTGGGCGGCGCGCGGCCCGATCGTCGCCACCTTCCACACCTCCAACCCGCGCTCCCGGGCCATGGCGGCCGCGTACCCGATCCTCCAACCCGCCCTGGAGAAGATCAGCGCCCGGATCGCCGTCAGCGAGTACGCGCGCCGCACCCTGGTCGAGCACCTCGGTGGCGACGCGGTGGTCATCCCCAACGGCGTCGACGTCGAGTTCTTCGCGAGCGCCGAGCCGAAGGCCGAGTGGCAGGGCCGGACGATCGGCTTCATCGGCCGGATCGACGAGCCGCGCAAGGGGCTCCCGGTGCTGATGCGCGCGCTCCCCGCCGTCCTGGCCGAACACCCCGACGCCCGGCTGCTGGTGGCCGGGCGCGGCGACGAGAAGGAGGCGGTGGCCGACCTGCCGGCCGCCATGCGGGGCCGGGTCGAGTTCCTCGGCATGATCAGCGACGAGGACAAGGCGCGGCTGCTGCGCAGCGTCGACCTGTACGTGGCGCCCAACACCGGCGGCGAGAGCTTCGGGATCATCCTGGTCGAGGCCATGTCGGCGGGCGCCCCGGTGCTCGCCAGCGACCTCGACGCCTTCGCCCAGGTGCTGGACGGCGGCGCGGCCGGCGAGCTGTTCCCCAACGAGGACGCCGAGGCGCTGGCGGCCGCGGCCAACCGGCTGCTCGCCGACCCGGGCCGGCTCGCCGAGCTGCGGGAGCGCGGCAGCAGCCATGTGCGGCGCTTCGACTGGTCCACGGTGGGCGCCGACGTCCTGGCCGTCTACGAGACGGTCACGGACGGGGCCGGCGCCGTCGCCCCCGACGAGCGGGCCGGTCTGCTCGGCCGGCTCGGCTTCGCGCGCGACTGACGGCCGCCCGTGCCGGCCGGGGGCCGCGCGGCTCCGGCCGCCCGGTAGGGTGACCGGGCGTGACCACCGTCATCTGGATCGCCGTGGCGCTGCTGCTCGTCGGCGTCTATCTCAGCTGGACCGCGGGCCGGCTCGACCGGCTGCACGCCCGCATCGACGCCGCGCGCGCCGCGCTCGACGCGCAGCTGCTGCGCCGCGCCTCCATCGCCCAGGAGCTGGCCACCGCCGGCGTCTTCGACCCGGCCGCCTCCATGGTCCTCTACCAGGCGGCGCACGCGGCCAGGCTCGCTCAGGAGGAGCAGCGCGAGGTCGCCGAGAGCGAACTCAGCCAGGCGCTGCGGGCCGTGCTCGCGGAGACCGCCCAGGTGCGGGTCCTGCGGGACGCGCCGGGCGGGGAGGCCATGGTCGACGAGCTGGTCGCCGCCGTGCGCCGGGTCCCGATGGCCAGGCGCTTCCACAACGACGCGGTGCGCGCGGCCAGGGCCGTGCGGCGGCACAGGACCGTGCGTTGGTTCCGGCTCGCCGGGCACGCGCCGTTCCCGATGGCCTTCGAGATGGACGACGAGCCGCCGACCTCCCTGACCAGGCACGCCACCGCGTAGCACCCGGCGGCGCACCAGGCCACCGGGTGGGGATTGGCCCTTTCCGACCGGGCCACTCGTCGGGTTCCATGGATCGCCGTGGTCCCGGGCGTGCGCGCCGGCCCTCCGGATTCGCGTTCGAACGGGCCTACGATGGTCGTATCGGGTGTTTTTCATCCGGTTCCACCGATCGTTTCCCGCATGTCAACGCCGAGCCACCGAGTGAGGTCGCCACCGTGAGCACGTCCCCCGCCACCGCCCAGACCCCCGAGACCGGCACCGCGCGCGTCAAGCGCGGCATGGCCGAGCAGCTCAAGGGCGGCGTGATCATGGATGTGGTCACGCCCGAGCAGGCCAGGATCGCGGAGGACGCCGGGGCCGTGGCCGTGATGGCCCTGGAGCGGGTGCCGGCCGACATCCGCAAGGACGGCGGCGTGGCCCGCATGTCCGACCCGGACATGATCGACGGCATCATCGAGGCCGTCTCCATCCCGGTGATGGCCAAGTCCCGCATCGGGCACGTCGTCGAGGCCCAGGTGCTCCAGGCGCTCGGCGTCGACTACATCGACGAGTCCGAGGTGCTGACCCCGGCCGACGAGGTCAACCACACCGACAAGTGGTCCTTCACCACCCCCTTCGTCTGCGGCGCCACCAACCTCGGCGAGGCCCTGCGCCGCATCTCCGAGGGCGCCGCCATGATCCGCTCCAAGGGCGAGGCCGGCACGGGCAACGTGGTGGAGGCCGTGCGTCACCTGCGCCAGATCAAGGGTGACATCGCGCGGCTGCGCGGCCTCGACAACCACGAGCTGTACGCGGCCGCCAAGGAGCTGCGCGCCTCCTACGAGCTGGTCAAGGAGGTCGCCGAGCTCGGCAAGCTGCCGGTCGTGCTGTTCTCGGCCGGCGGCGTCGCCACCCCGGCGGACGCCGCGCTGATGCGTCAGCTCGGCGCCGAGGGCGTCTTCGTCGGCTCCGGCATCTTCAAGTCGGGCGACCCGGCCAAGCGCGCCGCCGCCATCGTCAAGGCCACCACCTTCTACGACGACCCCAAGGTCATCGCGGACGTCTCGCGCGGCCTCGGCGAGGCCATGGTCGGCATCAACATCGACGTGCTGCCCGAGGGCGAGCGCTACGCCTCCCGCGGCTGGTGAGCGGGGGATCGTGCACGTGACTTCCCCGGTCATCGGAGTCCTCGCCCTGCAGGGCGACGTCAGGGAGCACCTCGCCGCGCTCACCGCGGCCGGCGCCGAGGCGCGGCAGGTCCGCCGCCCGGCGGAGCTGGCCGCGGTCTCCGGCCTGGTCATCCCCGGCGGCGAGTCCACCACCATCTCCAAGCTGGCCGACGCCTTCGGGCTGCTCGAACCGCTGCGTGAGCGGGTGCGCGCGGGGATGCCGACCTACGGATCCTGCGCCGGCATGATCATGCTCGCCGACAAGATCCTCGACCCTCGCTCAGGGCAGGAGACCGTCGGCGGCATCGACATGATCGTGCGGCGTAACGCTTTCGGGCGGCAGAACGAGTCCTTCGAGGCGGCCATCGAGGTCGCCGGCGTCCCGGGCGGGCCGGTCGACGGCGTGTTCATCCGCGCCCCCTGGGTGGAGTCGCTGGGCGCCGCCGCGCGGTCCGTCGCCACCTTCGAGGGGCGTACCGTCGCCGTCCGCCAGGGCAACCTGCTGGCCACCGCGTTCCACCCGGAGCTCACCGGCGACCACCGGGTGCACGCGATGTTCGCCGACATGGTGCGCGCGGCGGGGTAGTCCGCGGCCGGTAGGATCACCACGTCGGTTTGAAGAATAGGTGACATCTCTGAAGGAGCAGCGCTGTGTCCGGCCACTCCAAGTGGGCAACCACCAAGCACAAGAAGGCCGTGATCGATGCCAAGCGTGGCAAGCTGTTCGCCAAGCTGATCAAGAACATCGAGGTCGCGGCCCGCACGGGCGGCGCGGACCCGGACGGTAACCCCACCCTCTTCGACGCCATCCAGAAGGCCAAGAAGAGCTCGGTGCCGAACAACAACATCGACCGGGCCGTCAAGCGCGGCGCCGGTCTGGAGGCGGGCGGCGCCGACTACCAGACGATCATGTACGAGGGCTACGGCCCCAACGGCGTCGCGGTCCTGATCGAGTGCCTGACGGACAACCGCAACCGCGCGGCCTCGGACGTCCGGGTCGCCATGACCCGCAACGGCGGCTCGATGGCCGATCCCGGCTCGGTCTCCTACCTGTTCAACCGCAAGGGCGTGGTGATCGTCCCCAAGAACGGCCTCTCCGAGGACGACGTGCTGGGCGCCGTGCTGGACGCGGGGGCCGAGGAGGTCAACGACCTGGGCGAGTCCTTCGAGGTGGTCAGCGAGGCCGGCGACCTGGTCGCGGTGCGCACCGCCCTGCAGGACGCGGGCATCGACTACGACTCCGCCGAGGCGGGCTTCCTGCCCACCATGCAGGTCGAGCTCGACGAGGACGGGGCCCGGAAGATCTTCCGGCTGATCGACGCCCTCGAGGACAGCGACGACGTGCAGAACGTCTTCGCCAACTTCGACGTGGCCGACGACGTCATGGCCCGCGTCGAGGCCTGAGTCCCGCCTCGTGGGCCCGCGGCCGGCGCGGGCCCGCCCGGTCCCACGGATTGTCAGTGCCGCCCGGTAGCCTCCCAGTCAGCTGATCGGGCGTGCCTGATCGACCAGGGCGAACGAGGGAGGGCCGGTGCGGGTACTTGGGGTCGACCCGGGGCTGACCCGCTGCGGGGTGGGCGTGGTGGACGGCACCGCGGGCCGCCCGCTGCGGATGGCCGCGGTGGGTGTGGTCCGCACCCCGGCGGAGGAGGAGACGGCGCGCCGTCTGGTCCTCATCGAGCGCGGCATAGACGCCTGGTTGGACGAGCACCAACCCGAAGTCGTCGCCGTGGAGCGGGTGTTCAGCCAGCACAACGTCAGTACCGTGATGGGCACCGCACAGGCGAGCGCCGTGGCGATGCTGTGCGCGGCCCGGCGCGGGCTGCCCGTCGCGCTGCACACCCCGAGCGAGGTCAAGGCGGCCGTCACCGGCAGCGGCCGGGCCGACAAGGCCCAGGTCGGCTCCATGGTGGTGCGGCTGCTGCGGCTCGACGCGATGCCCAAGCCCGCCGACGCCGCGGACGCCCTGGCGCTGGCCATCTGTCACATCTGGCGCGCCCCCGCGCAGAACCGTCTGCAGCGCGCGGTGGCCGCCGCCCGCCGGGGCCCCGTCCCGCCGAGTCCGAAGGGCATCTCCCCGTCATGATCGCCTCCGTCGCAGGGCCGGTCGCCGCCCTCGGCCCCGACACCGCGGTGGTCGAGGTGGGCGGTGTCGGCATCGCCGTCCACTGCACCCCCGGCACCCTGGCCGGCCTGCGGGTCGGCGAGCCGACCAGGCTCGCCACCTCGCTGGTCGTCAGGGAGGACTCGCTCACCCTCTACGGCTTCGCCGAGGAGGACGAGCGCACCGTCTTCGAGCTGCTGCAGACCGCGAGCGGCGTGGGCCCCCGGCTCGCCCAGGCCATGCTGGCCGTGCACTCGCCGGACGCGCTGCGGCGGGCGGTCGCCTCGGGGGACGAGAAGGCGCTCACCGCCGTGCCCGGCATCGGCAAGAAGGGTGCCCAGAAGCTGCTGCTCGACCTCAGGGACCGGCTCGGCGAGCCGGTCGGCCGGCCGGGCGCCCCGGCCGCCGCGGCCGCCGTCGGCTGGCGCGACGAGCTGCGGCAGGCGCTCGTCGGCCTCGGGTACGCGCCGCGCGAGGCGGAGCAGGCCGTCGAGGCGGTGACCCCGCTCGCCGAGGCGGACGGCGCCGAGCCCGCGCTGCCCCGGCTGCTGCGGTCCGCCCTGCAGAGCCTCAACCGCGCCAGATAGCGCGCGGCCCGGCCGGGACCGACCGGGACCACCGCACCGAGACCACCCGCGTCGAGAGGGAAGACCGGCATGCCGCAGCAGCCGAGCTGGGACGAGGACACGAGCGAGGGCGGTGAGCGCCTGGTCGGCGCCGCGGCCGACGGGGAGGACCTGGCGGTCGAGGCCGCGCTGCGTCCCAAGGACCTCGGCGAGTTCGTCGGACAGACCCGGGTCCGCGAGCAGCTTGACCTGGTGCTGCGCGCCGCGCGGGCACGCGGCGGCACCGCCGACCACGTGCTGCTCTCCGGCGCCCCCGGGCTCGGCAAGACCACCCTCTCCATGATCATCGCCGCCGAGATGGGCGCCCCCATCCGGATCACCTCGGGCCCGGCCATCCAGCACGCCGGCGACCTGGCCGCCATCCTCTCCTCGCTCACCGAGGGCGAGGTGCTCTTCCTCGACGAGATCCACCGGATGTCGAGGCCGGCCGAGGAGATGCTGTACATGGCCATGGAGGACTTCCGCGTCGACGTCATCGTCGGCAAGGGGCCGGGGGCCACCGCCATCCCGCTGGAGCTGCCCCCCTTCACCCTGGTCGGCGCCACCACCAGGGCCGGCCTGCTGCCGCCGCCGTTGCGCGACCGGTTCGGCTTCACCGGGCACATGGAGTTCTACGCGCCGACCGAGCTCGAGCGGGTGCTGCACCGCTCGGCCGGGCTGCTCGGGGTCCACATGACCGACGAGGGGGCGGCCGAGATCGCCGGCCGCTCCCGGGGCACCCCCCGCATCGCCAACCGGCTGCTGCGCCGGGTGCGTGACTACGCGCAGGTGCGGGCGGACGGCGTGGTCACCCAGGAGGCCGCGGCCCGCGCCCTCGCGGTCTACGAGGTGGACGAGCGGGGTCTCGACCGCCTCGACCGCGCGGTGCTGCTGGCGCTGCTGAAGCTCTTCGGCGGGGGCCCTGTGGGCCTTGCCACGCTGGCCGTCGCGGTGGGGGAGGAGCGTGAGACAGTGGAGGAGGTGGCCGAGCCCTTCCTCGTCAGGGAGGGGCTGCTCGCCCGCACTCCGCGGGGCCGGGTGGCGACCCCGGCCGCCTGGCGTCATCTGGGCATGGAGCCGCCCCAGCAACCCGCCTCGGGCGGACAAGAGGGATTGTTCGGGCCGTGAGGGCGCGGATTTCCCCTCGGGGAACTCCGATAGCATCCGAGGCGTTGTTCCCCCGGTGCAGCCTCGCCTAGACTCCGCCGATGCCGTCCGATTTCGAGGGCGGCATGCCCCCACCCCCGAAAAGCGGGCCGCGACAGCGGTCATACAAAGGAAATTTCTCCATCGTGGATATCGCGTTTCTGTTCCCTTTCATTCTGCTCATCGGCGTCATGTTCCTGATGACGCGCTCGGCCAAGAACCGGCAGCGTCAGGCCATGGAGATGCGGGACGCGATGGAGCCGGGCACCGGTGTGCGGACCATCGGCGGCATGTACGCCCAGGTCAAGGAAGTGCGTGACGACACCGTGCTCCTCGAGATCAACCCCGGTGTGCACGCCCTCTTCGCGAAGAACGCCATCGGCGCCGTGCTGGACGCCGACGAGTACGAGCGGATCGTCAACGGCGAGACCGAGGACGAGGAGACCCCCGTCGTCCCCGACGACGCCTCGTCGCTGATCGAGAGCGACGACGACGCCGGCGACGACCGGGTGGAGCTTGGCAAGGACGAGGCCAAGGACGACGCCAGGGCCGAGGCCAAGGCGGAGGAGTCCCGCAAGGACGACGGCGAGAGCGGCTCCAGGTCCGACAGCTGAGGGCGACGGCACCGGGCCGTCCGTCAGGTCATCCCGCTGGACCGCGCGACGATCACCGGGCGCGCGGGTCGTTGGACAGAGAGAAGACGAGAAGGTGGCGACACCGAAGAAGGACCTCAGGTCCTCACGGAAGAGGGATCTCGGGTCCCGGGGAGCCCAGGGCAAGCCCGGGCGAGCCCTGTTCCTGATCGTGTTGATCATGGGTGGCCTCATCGGGGGGATGTTCGCCTCCGGGCACACCACTCCCCGCCTGGGCATCGACCTCGCCGGCGGCACGAGCATCACGCTCTCCGCCGTGCCGGACGGTGACAATCCGGACGCGATCAACCCGACCAACCTGAACACCGCCGTCAGCATCATCGAGCGGCGGGTCAACGGTCTGGGCGTCTCGGAGGCCGAGGTCCAGACCCAGGGCGACCGGAACATCATCGTCAACATCCCCAGGGGCTCCGACGAGCAGCAGGCCAGGGACCAGGTGGGCACCACCGCCGAGCTCGGCTTCCGGCCCGTGCTGAGCGCCACCTCGGCGCAGCCGCTCCCCGAGGACACCGGGGAGACCGGCGACACCGGGGAGACCGGTGACACCGGTGACTCGGCCGACACCGGTTCGGGTGACTCCGCCGACTCGGGCGAGAACCAGGACTCGGGCGAGTCCGCCGACTCGGGTGGGTCCCAGGAGTCCGGTGACACCCAGGAGGAGTCGGGTGACTCCGCCGACGCGGACAGCACCGACCAGAGCCTCGCCCCCCTCGGCCAGGGCGGCTCCGCCACCACCGCGACCACCGCGTCCTACCGCGCCGCGGAGGACGACACCGGTGACGAGTCCGCCGACACCGGCGGCTCCGGTGAGTCCGAGGCCCCGGCGGACTCGGGCGACGGCACCGAGACGACCCCCGAGCAGCCGGCCGCCGACGAGGTCCAGGCCCAGCTCGACGCGCTCGACTGCACCACCGACGAGGCGCGGCTCGAGGCCAGCCGGGCGGCCGGCGAGGCCAACGCGGACGAGCCCATCGTCGCCTGCTACCCGGACCAGGACGCCAAGTACGCCCTCGGCCCGGTGGCCGTTCCCGGCACGGACGTGACCGACGCCAGCGCCGTCTACGACTCCCAGCGCGGGCAGGGCTGGATCGTCCAGATGGAGTTCAACGGCGCGGGCGCCGACAAGTTCGCCGACGTCACCGCCGACCTGGCCACCCAGATCCAGCCGCAGAACCAGTTCGCCATCGTGCTGGACGGCGAGGTCGTCTCCGCGCCCAGCGTCTCCGAGCGCCTGGGCGGCGGCCGTGCCGAGATCTCCGGCAGCTTCAACCAGGAGACGGCCGAGGAGCTGGCGAACGTCCTGAAGTTCGGCGCGCTGCCGCTCAGCTTCGACGAGGCCAGCGTCTCCACGGTCTCCCCGACCCTCGGTGGCGAGCAGTTGGAGGCCGGCCTGATCGCGGGTGCCATCGGCCTCGCGCTCGTGGTGATCTACATGCTGGTCTACTACCGCGGCCTGTCGCTGATCGCGATCGCCAGCCTGATCGTCTCCACCATCCTGACCTACACGCTCATGTCGCTCCTCGGCCCGGCCATCGGCTTCGCGCTGAACCTGCCGGCCGTCTGCGGCGCCATCGTGGCCATCGGCATCACGGCCGACTCGTTCATCGTGTACTTCGAGCGGATCAGGGACGAGGTCCGGGAGGGCCGCAGCCTGCGGCCCGCGGTGGAGCGCGCTTGGCCGCGGGCCCGGCGCACCATCCTGGTGTCCGACTTCGTCTCCTTCCTCGCCGCGGCCGTGCTCTTCGTGGTCACCGTCGGCAAGGTGCAGGGCTTCGCCTTCACCCTCGGCCTCACCACGGCGCTCGACGTGGTGGTCGTGTTCCTCTTCACCAAGCCGCTGATGACGCTGCTGGCCAGGAGGAAGTTCTTCTCCAGCGGGCAGAGCTGGTCGGGACTCGATCCCAAGCGGCTCGGTGCCCGCCCGCCCCTCCGCGGCGCGCGCCGCGGGCCCGCCCCCGTCCAGCCCGACGTGAAGGAGGCGTGACCATGTCACGGCTCGGCGATCTTGGAGCCCGGCTGTACCGCGGCGAGGTCGGCGTCGACTTCGTCGGTCGGCGCAAGACCTGGTACGCCGTCTCCATCCTGATCACCATCATGGCCTTCGCCGGCCTGATGACGCGCGGGCTCCACATGGGCGTGGAGTTCGAGGGCGGCGCGGTGTTCACCACCCCGGCCACCAACGTCTCCGTCGAGGAGGCCCGCGAGGTGGCCGAGGAGGCGTCCGGTGCCCCGGCGCTGGTGCAGACCCTCGGCGACGACGGCTCGATGCGGATCCAGGTCAGCGGCCTGGACACCGACCAGTCCAACGTCACCAGGGAGGCCATCGCCGAGGAGCTCGGCATCTCGACCGACAGCCTCAACGCCGAGGTCATCGGCCCCAGCTGGGGCAACCAGATCGCCAACAAGGCGTGGCAGGGCCTGGGCATCTTCCTGGTGCTGGTGGTCATCTACCTCGCCATCGCCTTCGAGTGGCGGATGGCCCTGGCCGCGCTGATCGCCCTGATCCACGACCTCACCATCACCGTCGGCGTCTACGCCCTGGTGGGCTTCGAGGTCACCCCGGGCACGGTGATCGGCCTGCTGACCATCCTCGGTTACTCGCTCTACGACACGGTCGTCGTCTTCGACGGCCTCAAGGAGCAGACCAGGCACTTCACCAGGCAGACCCGCTTCACCTACGCGGAGCTGGCCAACCGCAGCCTCAACGGCACCCTGGTGCGCTCCATCAACACCTCGGTGGTGGCCCTGCTCCCGGTGGCGGCGCTGCTCTTCATCGGTGGCGGCCTGCTGGGCGGCGGGATGCTCAACGACATCGCGCTCTCCCTCTTCGTCGGCCTCACCGCCGGTGCCTACTCCTCGATCGTGATCGCCACCCCGCTCGTCGCCGACTTCAAGATGCGCGAGGCGGAGGTCAGGGCCCAGGACAAGCGGGTGCTCGCCAAGCGCGCCAAGCGTGCCGAGAGCGGCGACGAGGACGGGCCGGAGGCCGAGGAGCACGCGAGCGCGTCGGAGCCGGCGGACGAGTCGGTGGAGCCTGCGGGCGACGACGAGCCGGCCGCGGTCGGCGCGCCCGCGCCGCGCGGCCCGCGCCGCCAGCCGGCGGCCCGCTCCCGCGGGCGTGGCCGGCCCTCGGGGAAGCGGCGGTGAGCCCGCAGGCCGAGGCCGGCCCCGCCGCGTCCTCCCGCCCCGCCCTGGCCGACCTGCTGCTCAGCCGCATCAGGGACGTGCCGGACTACCCGAAGCCGGGGATCGCCTTCAAGGACATCACCCCGCTGCTCGCCGACCCCGAGGCGTTCACCGCCCTCACCGACGAGCTCGCGGCGTTCTCCCTGGCCCAGGGGGCCACCAAGGTGGTCGGCCTTGAGGCCCGTGGCTTCATCCTCGCCGCCCCGGTCGCGGTCCGGGCCGGGATGGGCTTCGTCCCCGTCCGCAAGGCGGGCAAGCTGCCCGGCGCCACGCTCGCCCAGGCCTACGACCTGGAGTACGGCAGCGCGGAGATGGAGATCCACGCCGAGGACCTGAGCCCGGACGACCGGGTGCTGATCATCGACGACGTGCTGGCCACCGGCGGCACGGCCGAGGCCGCCATCCAGCTGATCCGCCGCACCGGCGCCCAGCTGGCCGGCCTGGCCGTGCTGATGGAGCTGACGTTCCTGCCAGGCCGCGAGCGGGTGACCGCCGCCCTGGGCGAGGCCCCCTACCAGGCCCTGCTCACGGTCTGACACCCCACCGTCACGCGCCCGGGTTCCGCCACCCAAGCGGAGCCCGGGCGCCGTCGCCTGTCCGACGCGAGCCCGCGGCCGGACCTCGTTACCATGGCAGTCCGATCGTTCCCCGGCCGGACTCCGCCTAGGTCCCGTCGTGACCCGGGAGGACCGCTCCCTTTCCCGGCCGCCCATGGCGGGGAAGGGCCCGCTAAGGAGTGCCCTTGCCAGACGACGCCCAGCCGCTCACCTCGACTCAGCGGAAGAACTCGAAGCCGTCGACCCTCGGCTGGCGCGACGGCGCCGACACCCGTGCCCAGCCGCCGGCCCCCCAGCCCACGGCCGCGGTCTCCGGCGTCTCGGGCCGCTCGGGCTCGTCCAACCGTGTGCGGGCCAGGCTCGCCCGGCTCGGCGTCCAGCGCTCCACCCCGTACAACCCGGTCCTGGAGCCGCTGCTGCGCGTCGTCCGGGCCAACGACCCCAAGGCCGACACCGCGGCGCTGCGCCAGATCGAGCGCGCCTACCAGGTCGCCGAGCGCTGGCACCGCGGTCAGAAGCGCAAGAGCGGCGACCCGTACATCACGCACCCGCTGGCCGTCACCACCATCCTGGCCGAGCTCGGCATGGACGCGGCGACGCTGATGGCCGGCCTGCTGCACGACACCGTCGAGGACACCGAGTACGGCCTCGACACCCTGCGTCGCGACTTCGGCGACCAGGTGGCGCTGCTCGTCGACGGCGTCACCAAGCTGGACAAGGTCAAGTTCGGCGAGGCCGCCCAGGCCGAGACCGTCCGCAAGATGGTCGTGGCCATGGCCAAGGACCCGCGGGTCCTGGTGATCAAGCTCGCGGACCGGCTGCACAACATGCGCACCATGCGCTTCCTCAAGCGGGAGAAGCAGGAGCAAAAGGCCCGCGAGACGCTGGAGATCTACGCCCCACTGGCCCATCGGCTGGGGATGAACACCATCAAGTGGGAGCTGGAGGACCTGGCCTTCGCCATCCTCTACCCCAAGATGTACGACGAGATCGTGCGCCTCGTCGCCGAGCGCGCCCCCAAGCGCGACGAGTACCTGGCCACCGTGATCGACGAGGTCCAGGCCGACCTGCGTGGCGCCCGCATCAAGGCCACCGTCACCGGCCGGCCCAAGCACTACTACAGCGTGTACCAGAAGATGATCGTCCGCGGCCGGGACTTCGCCGAGATCTACGACCTGGTGGGCATCCGGGTCCTGGTCGACACGGTCCGTGACTGCTATGCGGCGCTCGGCACCGTGCACGCCCGGTGGAACCCGGTGCCCGGCCGGTTCAAGGACTACATCGCGATGCCCAAGTTCAACATGTACCAGTCGCTGCACACAACGGTCATAGGACCCGGCGGCAAGCCGGTCGAGCTGCAGATCCGCACCTTCGACATGCACCGGCGCGCCGAGTTCGGCATCGCCGCCCACTGGAAGTACAAGCAGCAGGCCGTCGCCGGCGCCTCCAAGGTGCGCTCGGACGCCCCCAAGAAGGGCGAGCGGCGCGGCGGGCGCAGCACCGTCGACGACATGGCCTGGCTGCGGCAGCTGCTCGACTGGCAGAAGGAGACCGAGGACCCCGGCGAGTTCCTGGAGTCGCTGCGCTTCGACCTCTCGCGCAACGAGGTCTTCGTCTTCACGCCCAAGGGCGACGTGATCGCCCTGCCGGCCGGCGCCACGCCGGTGGACTTCGCCTACGCGGTGCACACCGAGGTCGGCCACCGCACCATAGGCGCCAAGGTCAACGGCCGCCTGGTGCCGCTGGAGTCCACCCTGGACAACGGCGACACGGTCGAGATCTTCACCTCCAAGGCCGACGGCGCCGGACCGTCCCGCGACTGGCTGGGCTTCGTCAAGTCGCCCCGGGCGCGGAACAAGATCCGGGGCTGGTTCTCCAAGGAGCGCAGGGACGAGGCCATCGAGCAGGGCAAGGACTCCATCGCCCGCGCCGTGCGCAAGCAGAACCTGCCCATCCAGCACGTGCTCAGCGGCGACGCCCTGGTCACCCTGGCCCACGAGATGCGCTACCCGGACATCTCCTCGCTCTACGCCGCCATCGGCGAGGGCCATGTCTCGGCGCACAGCGTGGTGCAGAAGCTGGTCCAGGCGGTCGGCGGCGAGGAGGCGGCCAACGAGGACATCGCCGAGGCCGCGCCGCCCGTCCCGGCCCGCAGCAAGCGCCGCGCCAACGCCGACCCCGGCGTGGTGGTCAAGGGCGTGGACGACGTCTGGGTCAAGCTCGCCCGCTGCTGCACCCCGGTGCCCGGCGACCCGATCATCGGCTTCGTCACCCGGGGCAACGGCGTCTCGGTGCACCGCGCCGACTGCGTCAACGTGGACGAGCTGGCCAGGGAGCCGGAGCGGATCCTGGACGTGGAGTGGGCCCCCACCCAGTCCTCGGTGTTCCTGGTGGCCATCCAGGTCGAGGCGCTCGACCGGTCCCGGCTGCTCTCCGACGTCACGCGGGTCCTCTCCGACCAGCACGTCAACATCCTGTCGGCCGCGGTGCAGACCTCGCGGGACCGGGTGGCCACCTCCCGGTTCACCTTCGAGATGGGCGACCCCAAGCACCTGGGCCACGTGCTGAAGGCGGTGCGCGGCGTGGAGGGCGTCTACGACGTCTACCGCGTCACCTCGCCCCGCCGCCCCTGAGCCGGCACACCGGAGCCACACGACGACGGCGGCCGCCCGGGATCGCCCCGGGCGGCCGCCGCGTTCACGGCCCCGCGCTCCGCGTCAGCCGCCGAACTCGGCCAGGCCCTTCAGCGCCTGGTCGAGCAGGGCCTGGCGCCCGGCGAGCTCCTGCTCCAGCTTGTTCGCCTTGGCGGTGTTGCCCGCGGCCCTGGCCCGCTCCGCCTGCTCCCGCAGCCGGTCGACCGCGTCCTGGAGCTGGCCCGTGAGGCCGGCGGCCCGCGCCCGCGCCTCCGGGTTGGTGCGCCGCCACTCGGCCTCCTCGGCCTCCGAGACGGCCCGCTCCACCGCGCTCATCCGGCCCTCGATCCCGGCCCTGGCCTCGCGCGGCACGTGCCCGATGGCCTCCCACCGCTCGCCGATGGACCGCAGCGCCGCCCGGGCGGCCCGCAGGTCGGTGATCGGCAGCAGCTTCTCGGCCTCGGCGGCCAGCTCCTCCTTGCGCGCCAGGTTGTCCCGCTGCTCGGCGTCACGCTCCGCGAACGTCGCGCCCCTGGCCTGGAAGAACACGTCCTGCGCGGCCCGGAAACGGGCCCACAGGTCCTCCTCCGCCTCCCGCTGCGCCCGGCCCGCGGCCTTCCACTCCCGCATCAGCTCGCGGTAGCGGGCCGCCGTCGGACCCCAGTCCGTCGAGTCGGAGAGCGCCTCGGCCTCGGCGATCAGCTTCTCCTTGCGCCGCCTGGTCTCCTCGCGCTGCGAGTCGAGGGAGGCGAAGTGCGCCTTACGGCGCTTGGAGAAGGCGGAACGCGCCTGCGAGAAGCGGTGCCACAGCTCGTCGTCTGTCTTGCGGTCGAGCCGGGGCAGGCCCTTCCAGGTGTCGACCAGGCCGCGCAGCCGCTCGCCGGCCGCCCGCCACTGATCGCTGGCCGCGAGCTCCTCGGCCTCGGCGACCAGCGCCTCCTTGGCGGCCCTCGCCTCCTCCGACTGCCTGGCCCTGGCCGCCTTGCGCTCCTCCCGGCGCGCGGCGACCACGGTCTCCAACTCGTCGAGACGCCGCCCGAGCGACGCGAGGTCGCCCACCGCGTGCCCGGCGTCGACCTGCTCCCGAAGGTGGCCGATGGCCGTCGTGGCGTCCTTGGTGGACAGGTCCGTCGTCCTGATCCGGCGCTCCAGCAGGTCGATCTCCACCACGAGCCCGTCGAATTTGCGCTCGAAATAGGCCAGCGCCTCGTCCGGGGAACCGGCCTGCCAGGAGCCGACGACCCTCTCGCCATCGGCGGTCCGCACGTAAACGGTCCCCGTCTCGTCAACGCGGCCCCACGGCTCGCTGCTCACAGCGCCTCCTCGTTTGATGCCCGCGGGGGAAGGTGACGCCCCCGGCATCGTCCACAGTTCTCGTCCGGTGAAACCGGCTGTCGGGCCCGCCTGACCGGCGAAGGGACCCTACACAACGCCAACATAGGCGACAGCCCGCCCGGCTGTCCGCACCTTGCCGGGCGGAAAATCGTCCCCGGACCCACCCGACCTCGGGAAAGCCCCGGCTCAGCCCTCCTCGGCCGGCACCACCGTGGCCTCGTCGATGACCACCGTCGCATAGGGGGCGGTGTTCCCCGTCGTCGGGTCGGGCGGGGCCGCGCCGGTCGCCGCGATGGTCTCCAGCACCTCCATGCCGCCGGTGATCGTGCCGAAGGGCGTGTAGTCGGGCGGCAGCTGGCTGTCCTCGTACACCAGGAAGAACTGGCTGCCGCCGGTGTCCCGCCCGCTGTCGGTCGTGGGGTCGTAGGTGTTGGCCATGGCCACCGTGCCGGCCGGGTAGACGCCGTCCGCCACCTCGGGGGAGTCCAGGTTCTCGTCCGGGATGGTGTATCCGGGGCCGCCCTGACCGGTGCCGGTCGGGTCACCGCACTGCAGCACGTGGATCCCCTCGGTCACCAGCCGGTGGCAGGGGGAGTGGTCGAGGAATCCCTCACCGGCCAGGAACGCGAAGGAGTTCACCGTGCGCGGCGCGGCCGCGGCGTCCATGGTGATCTCGATGTCGCCACAGGTGGTGGCGAGCGTCATCACGTAGCTCGCCCCCTCGTCCACCGTCAGCTCCGGCTCGGCATCCCACTGCTCCTGGGACGGCTCGCCCTCGGCCGGCGCCGCGCACGGGTCCTCCGGCGGGTCGCTCGGCTCCGCCGTCGGCTCCGTGGTCGGCGCGTCGTCCGCGGCCTGGTCCGTGGTCTCGTCGTCCCCGCCCAGCATCACGAGCGCCGTGCCGCCGCCGGCCACCACGAGCACCAGCACCGCGCTCAGCAACACCCGGCGCCGGCGCGTCCTCCGCACCCTGTCCTGTCTGCGCTCCGCCTGTCGCTGCCACTTGGCCCGTGCCAGCTGCTTCCGCCGCTGATCCCTGCTGACCACCGCGCTCTCCTCCCACCAACCGGCCTGCCGTCAACTGGACTCGTGGGCGTCACCGTATACGGGTTCGCCCGTGCCGCACCGTCGCCGGTAGGCTCTTGACGCGAGGCGGCCCGCGCCCGGCGACGGGTAACCGTGAAACGTGTAGCCGAAGACGCGTAACGACGACCTAAAGGACGACCGTGCTCATCGCTGGCTTCCCCGCCGGAGCCTGGGGGACGAACTGCTACCTGGTCGCCCCGGCGGCCGGTGAGGAATGCGTCATCATCGACCCCGGCCACCAGGCCGCGGCCGGCGTCGAGGAGACCGTCGCCAAGCACCGGCTCAAGCCCGTCGCCGTCGTCCTCACCCACGGCCACCTCGACCACGTCGCCTCGGTGGTCCCGGTCTGCGGCGCGCACGACGTGCCCGCCTGGCTGCACCCCGAGGACCGGTACATGCTCACCGACCCGGAGAAGGCGCTCGGCATGCGGATCGGCCAGCCGCTGCTCGGCGACCTCAGCGTCGGCGAGCCCGACGACCTGCGGGAGCTGACCGACGGGACCGAGCTGGAACTCGCCGGCCTCTCCCTCACCGTCGCGCACGCCCCCGGGCATACCAGGGGGTCGGTGACCTTCCGGATGCCCGAGCTGGCCGACGTGCCGTCGGTCCTCTTCTCGGGCGACCTGCTGTTCGCCGGCTCCATCGGACGCACCGACCTGCCCGGCGGTGACCACGCCGAGATCCTGCGGTCGCTGGCCCGTGTCTGCCTGCCGCTTGACGACTCGACCGTGGTGCTTTCCGGGCACGGCCCGCAGACCACCATCGGCCGCGAGCGCGCCACCAACCCGTTCCTCCGGGAGTTGGCCGCCGGCCAGGGGACCGCAGAGGCGGCACCCCCGCGACAAGGAATGTGAAGAACCACTCCGTGAGCACCTTCTCCGCCCCCAAGGGCACCTACGACCTGCTCCCGCCCGACTCCGCGACCTACCTCGCGGTGCGCGAGGCGCTCGCGGCGCCGCTGCGCCGCGCCGGCTACGGGTACGTCGAGACCCCCGGCTTCGAGCACGTCGAGCTCTTCTCCCGCGGCGTCGGCGAGTCGACCGACATCGTGACCAAGGAGATGTACACCCTCACCACCAAGGGCGGCGCCCAGCTCGCGCTGCGCCCCGAGGGCACCGCGTCCGTGCTGCGCGCCGCGCTCCAGGCCAACCTGCACCGGGCCGGCGGGCTGCCCGTCAAGCTCTGGTACTCGGGCTCCTACTACCGCTACGAGCGGCCACAGGCCGGGCGTTACCGGCACTTCTCCCAGGTCGGCGCCGAGGCGCTGGGCGCCGAGGACCCGGCGCTCGACGCCGAGCTGATCATCCTGGCCACCGACGCCTACCGCTCGCTCGGGCTCGGCGGCGTCCGACTGCTGCTGAACTCGCTCGGCGACCGCGAGTGCCGGCCCGTCTACCGGGCCGCTCTCCAGGAGTTCCTGCGCGGTCTCGACCTGGACGAGGACACCAGGGCCAGGATCGAGATCAACCCGCTGCGGGTGCTCGACGACAAGCGCCCCGACGTCCAGCGTCAACTCGTCGGCGCGCCCATGATGCGTGATCACCTGTGCGAGGCGTGCAAGGAGTACCACGAGCGGGTGCGCGAGCTGCTGACCGCGGCGGGCGTCGCCTTCACCGACGACGAGCGGCTGGTCCGCGGCCTCGACTACTACACGAGGACCACCTTCGAGTTCGTGTACGACGGCCTCGGGGCCCAGTCGGCGGTCGGCGGCGGCGGGCGCTACGACGGCCTCTCGGAGATGATCGGCGGGCCGCCGCTGCCCTCGGTCGGCTGGGCGCTCGGCGTGGACCGCGTCGTGCTCGCGCTGCGCGCCGAGGGGGTGGCCCCGCCACTGCCCGCCACCACCCAGGTCTTCGCCGTGCCCCTCGGCGAGCAGGCGAGGAACGAGCTGTTCGCGCTGGTCACCGAGTTGCGGCGGGCCGGCGTCGCGGCGGACTTCGCCTACGGCGGACGCGGGGTGAAGGCCGCCATGAAGGCCGCCAACCGCAGCGGGGCCCGGTTCGCCGTGGTCGCCGGCGAGCGCGACCTGGCCGAGGGCGTGGTCCAGCTCAAGGACCTGGAGAGCGGCGACCAGACGCCGGTGGCGCGCACCGAGATCGCCGCCGAGCTGACGCGCCGGCTCGGCTGAGACCCCGCCCGGGACCTCCGCCCGTTGACGGCGGAGCGTGCACGGTGGGTCACTGGTGCAGAATGGACCGGTACCCGTGACCGAGCGGATGGGCGATATGGCTTCGGCAGTAGATGAGGTGCGGACCGGCCGGCCGGCCGCGCCGAGCGACGAGCGGCAGGGCGTGGGCGCGACGCGCGGCTTCGCGCTGCTGCTCGTCATCACCGGCTTCGCTGGCCTGCTGGCCTCCTGGGTGATCACCCTGGACAAGTTCCACCTCCTCGAGGATCCGAACTTCACGCCGGCCTGCAGCCTCAACCCCGTGATCTCCTGCGGCAGCATCATGGAGAGCGACCAGGCGTCGGCCTTCGGCTTCCCCAACCCGATGCTGGGGCTGGTGGCCTACGGCTCGGTGATCACCATCGGCATGGGGCTGCTGGCCGGCGCCCGCTACCGGCGCTGGTTCTGGCTCGGCCTCCAGGGCGGCACGCTCTTCGGCGTCGGCTTCTGCACCTGGCTCCAGTACCAGTCGCTGTACGAGATCAACGCGCTGTGCCTGTGGTGCTGCCTCGCCTGGGTCGCCACCATCGTCATGTTCTGGTACACGACGGTGCACAACGTCAGGGAGGGCGTCCTGCGGGTGCCGCGCGGCGTCCGCGCGACCCTGGAGGAGTTCCACTGGCTGCTGCCCGCGGTGCACGTCGGCATCATCGGCATGCTGATCCTGACCCGCTGGTGGGACTTCTGGACCAGCTGACCGGCCGCCGCTGTCAGTGCGGTGGCTTAGGGTCGGGGGCGTGGATGCCGACCTGTTCACCGCGGCCGCCGAGGAGCGCGCCGAGCGGGAGCCCGCTGGCCGCCCGCTGGCGGTCCGGATGCGCCCGCGCACGCTCGACGAAGTCGTCGGCCAGCAGCACCTGCTGCGCCCTGGATCGCCGCTGCGCCGGCTGGTCGGCGAGGGCGGCGGTGGCCCCGCGGGACCCTCGTCGGTGATCCTCTGGGGGCCGCCTGGCACCGGGAAGACCACCCTGGCCCACGTGGTCAGCCAGGCCACGGACAAGCGGTTCACCGAGCTGTCAGCCATCACCGCCGGGGTCAAGGAGGTGCGCGCCGTGATCGACGGCGCGCGGCGTTCCTCGGGCGTCCTCGGTAAGGACACCGTCCTCTTCCTCGACGAGATCCACCGCTTCAGCAAGGCACAGCAGGACTCCCTGCTCCCGGCCGTGGAGAACCGCTGGGTCACGCTGATCGCCGCCACCACGGAGAACCCGTACTTCTCGGTGATCTCCCCGCTGCTCTCCCGCTCCCTGCTCCTCACCCTGGAGCCGCTCAGCGAGGACGACCTGCGCGGGCTGCTGCGCCGCGCGGTGGCCGACGAGCGCGGCCTGGCGGGCGCGGTCCGGCTGCCCGCGGACACCGAGGAGATGCTGCTGCGGATCGCCGGCGGGGACGCGCGCCGGGCCCTCACGGCCCTGGAGGCCGGCGCGGGCGCGGCGCTCGCCAAGGGCGAGCGGGAGATCGCCCTGGCCACCCTGGAGACGGCCGTCGACCGGGCGGCCGTGAAGTACGACCGGGACGGCGACCAGCACTACGACGTGGCCAGCGCGCTGATCAAGTCCATCCGCGGCTCGGACGTGGACGCGGCGCTGCACTACCTGGCCAGGATGATCGAGGCCGGCGAGGACCCCAGGTTCATCGCCAGGCGGCTGATGATCTCCGCCAGCGAGGACATCGGCATGGCCGACCCGACCGCGCTGCCGACGGCGGTGGCCGCGGCCCAGGCGGTGGCCATGATCGGTTTCCCGGAGGCGGCGATCACCCTCGGCCACGCGACGATCGCGCTGGCCCTCGCCCCGAAGTCCAACGCCGCCGTGGTCGCGATCGGGGAGGCCCAGGCGGACGTCAGGGCCGGCCTCGCGGGGCCGGTGCCGGCGCGCCTGCGGGACAGCCACTACGGCGGCGCGAGCAAGCTGGGACACGGCGAGGGTTACCAGTACCCGCACGACGTCCCCGGCGGCATCGCCGCCCAGCAGTACGCGCCGGACGAGGTGCGCGACAAGCGGTACTACCGGCCGACGCGGCACGGGGCGGAGGCGCGCTACACGGAGATACTCGCGCGGGTGCGTGAGCGCCTCGACGGCCGCAGCGGCTGACGCTGCGCTGTGCGGTGCGGGTGCGCCGGCCGCCCAGGCCGGTCACCGGCGCGCTCCGCGCGCCTGGTGCCGGGGCCTTGCGGCCGTGC
>NZ_JAVREM010000027.1:0-88269 GCF_031845425.1 Streptomyces millisiae | reverse complement strand
CACCCACCCTTCTCGGCGCTTCGCGCGGGGGCCCTGCGGGTCTGGCCTGCGGCGGCTTCGCCGCCGGATGCCCGGCGCTTCGCGCCGGGGTGTCGGGCCGAACCGCGCTGCGCGCGGTGCTCGGCCCGCCAGGGCCGAGGGCCCGCGGCGGCTGCGCCGCCGGGTCACCCGGCCCCTGCCGCGCGACGACCCGCCCGGAGGGCGGGTGGGTGGGCGCGGCACGGCCGCCAGGCGCGCGGAGCGCGCCGGTGGCCCGGGCCGGCGGGCCACCGCCCGCTCACAGAATGGTCAGTCGGCGGCAGCCGCCGCCGCAGCCGTCAGGCGGTGGCGGTGGTGCCGCCGGCAGAGCACCTCGTAGCCGACCTCGGCCGTCGCCGCCGCGCCGACGTCGCCGACGACCACCTGCGCGCCCTCCACCACCATCCGGCCGCCCTCCGTGCGCGCGTTGTGCGTGGCGCGGGCCCCGCACCAGCACAGCGCCTCGACCTGCAGCACCTCGACCCGGTCGGCCAGCTCGATCAGCCGCTGGGAGCCGGGGAACAGCTTGGTGCGGAAGTCCGTGGCGATGCCGAAGGCGTAGACGTCGACGCTCAGGTCGTCGACGACCCGCGCGAGCTGGTCCACCTGCTCGGGCGAGAGGAACTGCGCCTCGTCCGCGATCACGTAGTCCACGCGCTCGCCGGCCGCGAGGCAGCCGACCAGGTGGGCGTGGAAGTCGAACTTCTCGTCGGCCTCGGTCGCCTGCGTGACCAGACCGAGCCGCGACGACAGCAGGCCCTCGCCGGCCCGGTCGTTCCGCGTGAATATCAGGCCCCGCAGGCCCCGCGCCGAGCGGTTGTGCTGGATCTGGAGGGCGAGCGTGGACTTCCCGCAGTCCATCGTGCCGGAGAAGAAGGCGAGTTCGGCCAAGGGTCCTGCTCCAAGTAGGTGCTTCGGGCGACTTCAGGTGCGGACTTCGAGGAGCGGCACCAGCTGCTCGGCCGGCGTGACCGAACCGTGCATGCCGACGAGCGCGGACTCCCTGGGCTCGGACTCGCCGGCGACGACGGCGGCGTTCCCCGTCATGGCGACGACCACGTCCCCGACGCGCTCCCGCACCCTCGGCTCCAGGTCGACGCCCGGGGGCCCGAACCAGCCGAGCTCGACGGCCTCGTCCCTGGTCACCACCCAGGCGTGCTCGGCGAGCACCTCGCGCCAGACGGCGTGCACGTCGGCGGCGGCGCCCGGCACCGCGTAGAGGTGGCGGGCGCGGCCCTCGCCGCCGAGGCGGGCGACGCCGGCCCGCAGCTCCCAGTCCTCGTCGAAGTCGAAGCGGGCCTCGGCGGTGTCGGGCACGTCCACCATGCCGTGGTCGGCGGTGATGTAGAGCGCGGAGCGGGGCGGCAGCTGCTCGGCGAGGCGCTGCGCCAGGCCGTCCACATAGGCGAGTTCGGCGAGCCACGCGGCCGAGGCCATGCCGAGCCGGTGGCCCACGCCGTCCAGTTCGGCGTAGTAGGTGTAGACGAGGGCCCGGTCGGCGACGGCGAGGCGGCCGGCCGCCAGGTCCATCCGCTCGCCCGCGTCCCGGCGGCCGAGGAAGGTGCCGCCGGAGAGCGCGACCCGGGTGAGCGGGGTGTGCTCGAAGTGCGGGGCGGTGACCTGGGCGGCGGCGACGCCGACCGCCTGGGCGCGCTGGAAGATGGTCGGGTGCGGCTGCCAGAGCGCCGGGTCGGTCCACGGGTCCCAGCGCAGCTGGTTCATGAGCTCGCCGGTGGCCGGGTCGCGGACCTTGTATCCGGCGAGGCCGTGCGCGGCGGGCGCGAGGCCGGTGCCGACGGAGGCGAGGGAGGTGGCGGTGGTGGCGGGGAAGCCGGCCGTGATGGGGCGGCCCGTGCCGGCGCGGGAGGACGGCAGCAGCGAGGTGAGGAACGGCGCCCGGTCCGGGTGGGCCCGCAGCGCCTCCCAGCCGAGGCCGTCCACCAGGAAGACGCAGACCCGGTCGGCCGGCGGCAGCTGGAGGCGTGAGGAGAGCCCGGGGACGCCGAGCCCGGCCGCGGCGGCCGGCAGCACGTCGGCGAGTGAGCCCGTGCCGTACTCCGGTGCCGGGGCGAGGCGCGGATCGAGCGGCGCCGGATCTCCGGCTGGGGACGGCTCCGTCTCCCAGCGCCCCGACCGGGGGTGGGTCACCTGGCGGACACCGCCGTCGCCTCGGAGAGCGCCTGGGCGAACTCCAGCGTCTGACGGACCGTCTCCGGGCCGTCCCCGGCCTCGCTGATGCGCAGTGACAGGTCGTCGGCGGTGGTGGAGCCCGTGTAGCCGTGGTCCGCCTCGCAGTTGGGGTCGCCGCAGTTGGCCGGCTCCATGTCGATCCGGGAGACGGCGCCCCAGCCGATGGTGAGCACGACCTCGCGGGGCAGCGTGCCCGGCACGTAGGACTGGGGGTCGGAGACGACGCGGCTGAGCACCACGGAGGAGATCCGGGACAGCTTCACGGACTCGGTGGAGGTGGTGGCGTAGGGCGCGGGGGCCGAGCTGTCGGCCGACTGCTCGTCGGTGTGGCTGACGATGAACCGGGTGCCGGTCAGCACCAGCACGGTGGCGTGCCGGCGGACCTCGTTGCTGTCGAAGGTCGTCTCCTGGTGGACGAGGAAGGAGGTGACGGGCTCCCGCCCGACGGCCGCCTCCACCGCCTCGGCGACCAGCGCGGGGTAGTAGCCGCTGCGCTCGATTGCCTCCCGCAGCCCCTGGGACGTCGTACCGGTCTTCGCCATGCGGTCCATCCTACGGGTCGCCTCGGACGGTGGTGGGGCCGTTGTCCGGTCTGTTCTCGGGGGGCTGACGCGCGGGTAGGCGGCCGCCTAGAACGCGGGCAGCCGGCGCGGCCCCAGGTCCAGGCGGGGCGGCGGGGAGGCCACCCGGATCGTGGCGCCGAGCACGGTGACGCCGTGCGGGGCGACGACCACCGGCTCGAGTTCGACGGCGGCGATCTCGGGGCGGTCGTCGAGCAGCCGGCCGAGGCGCAGCAGCGTCTCCTCCAGGGCGGCGGTGTCGACCGGCCTGGCGCCGCGCCAGCCGAACAGCATGGGGGCGGCCCTGATGGCGCGCACCAGCTCGCGCACGTCCCGGTCGGTGACGGGGAGCAGCCGGTGGGCGACGTCGCCGAGGAGCTCGGCCGGGGCGCCGGCGAGGCCGAACGAGAGCACGGCGCCGACGGCGGGGTCCACGGTGGCCCGCACCACGGTGTCCACGCCACGCGGGGCCATCCGCTGGACGACCGGCCGCAGTTCCGCCGGGTCGCCGAGCTGCCGGGTGAGCTCGGCGTAGGCGCGGCGCAGTTCGCCCTCGGTGGTCAGGTCGAGCCGGACGCCCCCGAGGTCGGGGCGGTGGCGCAGCCGGGGCGCGGTGGTCTTGAGGGCGACGGGGAAGCCGATGCGGCGGGCGGCGGCGACGGCGGCGCGGGCGTCGGGCGCGGGGTGGGCGGGCAGCAGCGGGATGCCGTAGGCGGTGAGCACCCGGTGGGTGGCGACGTGGTTGAGGGTGACGGTGCGGCGCGGGTCGAGGGCGGTGACGACGTGTTCGGCCGCGGCGTCCTCGTCGATGTCGGTGAAGGCCGGCTGCTCCCCCGGGTGGGCGGCGGAGGCCCGCCACTCGGCGTGCCCGACGGCCTTGGCGAGGGCGCGGACGGCGCGCTCGGCCGAGGGGTAGACGGGGATGCCGCGGGCGGTGAGCGCGGTGGCGAGCTCGTCGAGGGCGAGTTGGGCGACGACGACGGGCTTGCCGGTGGCGGCGTCGGCGAGCGCGGTGCCCAGCGCGGGCGCGAGGTCGGCGAGCAGCCGGGCGGTGGGGTCGCCGGCGGTGCCGGGGGTCTCGCTCACGGTGGGGACGACGGCGACGACGACCGCGTCGACGCCCGGGTCGGCGAGGGCCGCGGCCAGGGCGGCGCCGAAGTCGGCGGGCCGGGCGGTCGGGCCGAGTCCCTGCGGGTCGAGGGGGCGCAGCCGGTGGGCGCGGCAGGCGTCGTGGGTGACGAGGCCGAGGGCCTCGGCGTTGCTGACGACGGCGACGCGCGGACCCTGGGGCAGCGGCTGGTGGGCCAGCAGCAGGCCGATGTCGAGCAGTTCGGTCGCGGTGTCCGCCTCGATCACGCCGGCCTGGCCGAGCAGCGCGGAGACGGTCGCCTCGGAGGCGTGTCCGGCGGGGACGGCGTGGCCGTGCGGCGGGGCGCCGCCGCTGTGCCGGCCGCCGCGCACCACCACGACGGGGGTGCCGGCGGCCGCGGTGCGCCGGGCGATGCGGGTGAACTTGCGGGGGTTGCCGACCGATTCGAGGTACATCAGGGCGACGCCGGTGGCCGGGTCGTCGTCCCAGTACTGGAGCAGGTCGTTGCCGGAGAGGTCGGCGCGGTTGCCGGCGGAGACGAAGGTGGAGAGTCCTGCGCCGCGGCGGGCCAGCTCGTCGAGGACGGCGATGCCGATGGCCGCCGACTGGGTGAAGAGGCCGATCCGGCCGGCCGCCGGGAGCCGGGGCGCGGGGCTGGCGTTGAGCCGGACCTCCGGGTCGGTGTTGATCAGGCCGAAGGCGTTGGGGCCCACGATGCGCATGCCGTGGGAGCGGGCGAGGCGGACGAGTTCCCGCTGCTGTTCCCTGTCGTGTCCCGCGGCGAGCACCAGGAGTCCGGCGACGCCGGCCCTGGCGCAGTCGGCGACGGCGCCGGCGACCCGGGACGCGGGGACGGCGAGCACGGCGAGGTCGACGGGGCCGTCGATGTCGGTGACCCGGCGGTGGGCGGGCGCGCCGCCGAGCTCGGTCGTGGACTCGGGCAGCGCGGCGTTCACGGCGTGGACGGAGCCGGTGAAGCCGCCGGCGAGCAGCCCGGCGAGCACGGCGCGGCCGGCGCCTCCCGGGCGGCGCCCCACGCCCACGACGGCGACGGAGGCGGGGGCGAGCAGGCGGCGCACGGAACGGGCCTCGGCGCGCTGCTCGCGGGCGCGCATGACGGCCAGGGAGCGGGCGGTGGGCTCCAGGTCGAGGGTGAGGTGGAGGGAGCCGTCGGCGAAGCTGCGCCGCTGGGAGTAGCCGGCGTCGGTGAAGACCTTGGCCATCCGGGTGTTGGCGGGCAGCAGCTCGGCCTCGAAGCGGCGGATGCCGCGTTCCCTGGCGACGGCGGCGAGGTGTTCGAGCAGGACGGAGGCGAGGCCGCGGCCCTGGTGGGCGTCCTGGACGAGGAACGCGACCTCGGCGCGGTCGGCGGGCGCGGCGGCGGCGCGGCCGTGCTCGTCGATCCGGTCGTACCGCACGACGGCGATGATCTCGTCGCCCACGGTGGCGGCCAGTCCGACGCGGTCCACGTAGTCGTGGTGGGTGAACCGGTGCACGTCTCGATCGGAGAGCCGGGGGTAGGGGGCGAAGAAACGGTAGTACTTCGACTCGTCGGAGACCCGCTCGTAGAAGGCGACCAGCCGGTCGGCGTCCGCCGGGGTGATGGGCCGCAGCCGGGCCGTGCCGCCGTCGCGCAGCACGACGTCGGCCTCCCAGTGGGCGGGGTAGGGCGGCTGGGCGGGCGTCCGCATGGCATCAGCGTACGGTTGGGTCTGCCGGGACGGCGGCCCGGCGTACAGCACAACCGTTCCACCCTGTTCGAACCGAAGGGCACCATCATGGTTGAGCGACGCGTCACCATCGGCTGGGCGGAGGGACTGCACGCCCGGCCCGCCTCGATCTTCGTCCGGGCCGCTACGGCCACGGGCGTGCCGATGACCATCGCCAGGAAGGGCGGCACCCCGGTGAACGCCGCGTCGATGCTCGCGGTGCTGAGCCTGGGCGCCGAGGGCGGCGAGGAGGTGGTGCTCGCGTCGAGCGCCGACGACGCCGAGGGCGCCGCGGCCGCCGAGGCGGCGGTCGACCGGCTCGCGCGACTGGTCTCCGAGGGGCTCGAGGAGCTGCCGGAAACGGTGTGACGCCGGCGTCGCGATAAATGCGCCGGGCGCCGGTCCTGAATTCCGGGCAACGAAATCGCGGGGCGCGATTCCGGCGACGGAATTCGCAACCCTTTCGCATATGTGTATACGGCCGCTGTTAAATCTGGCCGCGCACCGTGTTTACAGCAGGTTTCTGGGTTCTCACGGCGCCCGCCCTGGTCTGCTTGCGGGCCGGGGTCGACCGCTCGAGCTGCGCGGCGGAGAGCGCCCGCGCCCGCTCCGCGTCACCCCGGGCGATGGCGTCCACGAGGGCGCCGCGCTCCTGCCACAGCACCACGGCGCGGGAGACGGGCTCGCCCGTGTAGAGCCAGGTGATCTTGCGCCGCAACTGCACCAGCAGGGTGGTCAGTCCGGGGCTGCAGGTGGCCTGGGCGACGGTCTCGTGGAACCAGTCGCCGAGCGACCGCAAGTCGGATTCCTGCCCCTGGCCTGCGCGCTGGCGCCCGAGGCGCACGAGCCCGCGCAACACCTTGAGGTGCGCCTCCGTACGCCGCTGCGCGGCGCGCGCCGCGCCGAGCGGCTCCAACAGCGCCCGGACGTCGAGCAGATCGGCCGCCTCGCGCTCCCCCGGCTGGGCCACGCAGGCGCCCGCGTGGCGCCGCGAGGTGACGAACCCCTCGGACTCCAGGGTGCGCAGCGCCTCGCGGACCGGCACCCGGGAGACCCCGTACCGCTGGGCCAGCTGCTCCTCGGCGAGCCGGGCGCCCGGGGGGAGGACGCCGCTCACAATGTCGTCACGGATCGCCGTGCATACCGTGTGCGCGGAGATACGCATGACAAACCCCCACAGACATAGCCGGCGTCAGCCCTGTTGCATTTCTACCGGGTCACTCCACCGAACTGTATGGCAAAAACCCGGGAATGCCGATAGCGCCTCTGGAAAACCCGGTGCCTTTCGGACGTTTACCCGTAACGTCGGCGGCCCCGCGACCCGGGGGGTCACGGGGCCGCCGGCCGACAGCGCGCCGCTCAGCCGTCGATCACCGTCACCTCGCCGATGCCGAGCGCCCGCACCGGCTCCGCGATCTGCTCGGCGTCGCCGACCAGCACGGTCACCAGGCGGTCGGTCGGGAAGGCCCGGGACACCGCCGTCGACGCCTCGACCGTGCCGGTCTCGGCCAGCCGGACGTAGAGCCGGGCCTGGTAGTCGTCCGGCAGCTCCTCCTCGACCTGGTCCGCCAGGGTGCCGGCGACGGCCGCCGCCGTCTCGAAGCTCAGCGGGGCGACGCCCACCAGGAACTGCACGGCGGCGTCCCGCTCCTCGTCGGTCAGCCCCTCCGCCGCCAGCGTGCGCAGCACCTGGAAGAGGTCGGCCAGCGCCGGCCCGGTCACATCGGTGGCCACCGAGCCGCGGATGCCGAGCAGCGAGAGCCCGGTGCCGTCGGCCCTGGACCGCAGCACCTGCGCGAACGCCCGGATGCCGTAGGTGTAGCCCTTCTCCTCGCGCAGCACCCGGTCGAGGCGGGAGGTGATGGTGCCGCCGAGGCAGTAGACGCCGAGCCGCTGCGCGGCCCACACCGGGTCGTGCCGGTCGGGCCCGGTGCGGGCGATCAGCAGCTGGGTCTGGACGGAGCCGGGGCGGTTCACGATGACCACCCGGCCGGTGTCGTCGGCGACGGGCGGCTCCCAGGCGGGGACCGCCGGTGACTGCCCGGTCCAGGCCCCCAGGGTGTCCTTGAGCACCGCGTCCACGTCGATGCCGGTGAGGTCGCCGACGACGACCACGGCCGTCGAGGCCGGCCGTACGTGCGCCTCGTAGAAGGCGCGCACCGCCTTGGCGTCGATCCGCTCGACGCTGGCGGCCGTGCCCTGACGGGGCTTGGACATGCGCGAGTCGGCCGGGAACAGCGTGTCGTAGAGCGCCATCGCGGCGCGCCGGCTCGGGTTGCCGAGCTCGTGCGGGATCTCGTCGAGGCGGTTGCGGACCAGCCGCTCGATCTCGTGCTCGGGGAAGGCGGGGGCGCGCAGCGCGTCGGCCAGGAGCCGCAGCGCCCGGTCGAAGCGGGAGGCCGGCACCTCGAGGGAGACCCGGACGCCGGGGTGGTCGGCGTGGGTGTCCAGGGTGGCGCCGCAGCGCTCGAGCTCGGCGGCGAACTCCTCGGCGGTGTGCCGGTCGGTGCCCTCGGACAGCGCGCGGGCCATGATCGTGGCCACGCCCTCGAGGCCGGTCGGCTCGGCGGCCAGCGGCGCCGTCAGGTTCAGCTCGACGGCGACGACCTGTTGTCCCGGCCGGTGACTGCGCAGCACCGTCAGGCCGTTGGGCAGGGTGGCGCGCTCCGGGGCGGGGAACGCCCAGGGCCTGGGCTCCCCGGCGGTCGGCCGCGGGTGGAGCTGCATGCTCGCGGTGACGTCGCTCACTGGTGGTCGGCCCCTTCGGTGTCGTTCTCGGCTTCGGTCTCGTCCTCCTGGGAGCCGGTGGGCTCGTAGACCAGCACCGCGCGGTTGTCCGGGCGGAGCCGCGCGGCGGCGACCGCGCGCACCTCGTCCGCCGTGATCTCCAGGATGCGGCGCACGGCGGTCAGCGCCAGCTGCGGGTCGCCGAAGAGCACCGCGTACCGGCAGAGCTCGTCGGCCCGGCCGCCGACCGTGGCGAGCCGGTCGAGCCACTCGCGCTCCAGCTGGGCCTGGGCCCGCTCCAACTCCTCGGCGGTCGGCCCCTCCTGCGCGAACCTGGCGAGCTCCTCGTCGACGGCGGCCTCGATCTCCTCGACCCGGGCCTCGCCCGAGGTCTTGACGTCCAGCCAGCCCATGGAGGGCGCGCCGGCGAGACGCAGCATGCCGAAGCCGGCGGAGACCGCCGTCCGGTCGTGCCTGACCAGGCGGTTGTGCAGCCGGGACGACTCGCCGCCGCCGAGCACGGTGAGCGCCAGGTCGGCGGCGTCGGCCTCGCGGCTGCCGTCGTGCGGCAGCCGGTAGGCCGCCATCAGGGCGCGCGAGGGGACGTCCTCCTCCAGCAGCTCGCGCAGTTCGCCGCCGATGACCTCGGGCAGGGTGCCGTCGCGCGGCGGGCGCTTGCCGTCGTGGGACGGGATGGAGCCGAAGTACTTCTCGACCCAGGCCAGCGTCTGCTCGGGGTCGATGTCGCCGACGACCGCGAGCACCGCGTTGTTGGGCGCGTAGTAGGTGCGGAAGAACTCCCTGGCGTCGTCGAGGGAGGCGGCGTCCAGGTCGGCCATCGAGCCGATGGGGGTGTGGTGGTAGGGGTGGTCCTCGGGGAAGACCATGGCGGTGAGCTTCTCGAAGGCCGTGCCGTAGGGCACGTTGTCGTACCGCTGGCGGCGCTCGTTCTTCACCACGTCGCGCTGGTTCTCCATGGACTCCTCGTCCAGGGCGGCCAGCAGGGTGCCCATCCGGTCGGCCTCGAGCCACAGCGCGAGCTCCAACTGGTGGGCCGGCATGGTCTCGAAGTAGTTGGTGCGCTCGAAGCTCGTGGTGCCGTTGAGCGAGCCGCCGGCGGCCTGGATCAGTTCGAAGTGACCGTTGCCCGTGACCTGTTGCGAGCCCTGGAACATGAGGTGCTCGAAGAGGTGGGCGAGCCCGGTGCGCCCCGCCACCTCGTGCCGGGAGCCCACGTCGTACCAGAGGCAGACGGCGGCCACGGGGGTGAGATGGTCCTCGGACAGCACCACGCGAAGCCCGTTGGGCAGCCTGTGTTCGGTCGCGGTGAGCCCGCCGGCGGTATCCTGCGGGGTGGCCGTGTGGCCCATGGGCGTGAGGTCCCTTCGCTCGGACGGTCCGGTTGTCTGTCGGATGTCCTGTCACCTTATGCAAGGTGAGCCGGCGTGTGCGATGCGATCGGCGGTTGGTACCCGGCTGTCGGTGGCCCGGTCCACAATGGTCGCCAGCAGACCGTCAAGACGTACGAAGGAGTCCCCGCGCGATGCCCCGCCGCAGTACGCCGACCCCGCCTCCGGAGGATTTCGAGGAGCGCATCCTCGACATCGACGTCGTCGATGAGATGCGGGGCTCCTTCCTCGAGTACGCCTACTCGGTGATCTACTCCCGGGCGCTGCCGGACGCGAGGGACGGGATGAAGCCGGTGCAGCGCCGGATCCTGTACCAGATGCACGACATGGGGCTGCGTCCCGATCGCGGCCACGTCAAGTGCGCCCGGGTGGTGGGCGAGGTGATGGGCAAGCTGCACCCGCACGGCGACTCGGCCATCTACGACGCCCTGGTGCGCATGGCACAGCCCTTCTCCATGCGGCTGCCCCTGGTGGACGGCCATGGGAACTTCGGTTCGCTGGGCAACGACGACCCGCCGGCCGCCATGCGGTACACGGAGTGCCGCGCGTCGGCGGTGGCCGGCATGATGGTCGCCGGCATCGACGAGGACACCGTCGACTTCGCGCCCAACTACGACGGCAGCGAGCAGGAGCCCGTCGCGCTGCCCGCCGCCTACCCCAACCTCCTGGTGAACGGCTCGAGCGGCATCGCGGTCGGCATGGCCACCAACATGCCGCCGCACAACCTGGGCGAGGTCGTCGCCGCGGCCCGCCACCTGATCCGCCACCCGAACGCCGACCTGGCCACGCTGATGCGCCACGTGCCGGGTCCCGACCTGCCGACCGGCGGTCAGATCGTCGGCCTCGACGGCATCAGGGACGCGTACGAGACGGGCCGCGGCACCTTCCGGATCCGGGCCACGGTGGCCGTGGAGAAGGTGACGGCCCGCCGGATGGGGCTGGTCGTCACGGAACTGCCGTTCATGGTCGGCCCCGAGAAGGTGGTCGGCAAGATCAAGGACCTGGTCAACGCGAAGCGGCTCCAGGGCATCGCCGACGTCAAGGACCTGACGGACCGCGAGCACGGGCTGCGCCTGGTGATCGAGGTGAAGAACGGCTTCAACCCCGAGGCGGTGCTGGCCCAGCTCTACAAGCTGACGCCGATGGAGGAGACCTTCGGCATCAACAACGTGGCGCTGGTGGACGGTCAGCCGCTCACCATGGGTCTGAAGGAGCTGCTCGAGGTCTACGTCGACCACCGCTTCGAGGTGGTCAGGCGGCGCAGCGAGTTCCGGCGCGGCAAGCGGCGGGACCGGCTGCACCTGGTCGAGGGCCTGCTGGTGGCGCTCGTCGACATCGACGAGGTGATCCGGATCATCCGGTCCAGCGAGAACGCGGCGGAGGCCAAGGAGTCCCTGATGGCCCGCTTCGACCTCTCCGAGACGCAGACCCAGTACATCCTCGACACCCCGCTGCGCCGGCTGACCAGGTTCGACCGGATCGAGCTGGAGTCGGAGCGCGACCGGCTGACCGCGGAGATCGAGGAGCTGACCCGGATCCTGGAGTCGGACGCGGAGCTGCGCAAGCTGGTCTCCAGCGAGCTGGCCGAGGTGGCCAAGAAGTTCGGCACCCCGCGCCGCACCCGGCTCGTGGAGTCCGAGGGCGCTCCACTCGAAGTGCTGCCGCTTGAGGTGGCGGACGACCCCTGCCGGGTGCTGCTGTCCTCCACCGGGCTGCTGGCGCGCACGGCCGACGAGCAGCCGGTGTTCGACACGAACGCGCGCCGGGTGAAGCACGACGTGGTGGTCTCGGCGGTGCCGTCCACCACCCGCGGCGAGGTGGGGGTGGTCACCTCGGAGGGCCGGCTGCTGCGGATCAACGTGGTGGACCTGCCGACGCTGCCGCACAGCGCCACCTCGCCCAACCTGTCGGGTGGCGCGCAGGTGTCGGAGTTCCTGACCCTGCGTCCCCAGGAGCGGGTGGTGTGTCTGACCACGCTCGACGAGTCCTCGCCCGGGCTCGCGATCGGCACCGAGCAGGGCGTGGTGAAGCGGGTGGTGCCCGACTATCCGGCGAACAAGGACGAGTTGGAGGTCATCTCCCTCAAGGACGGCGACGTGATCGTCGGCGCCGCCGAGTTGCGCACCGGCGACGAGGACCTGGTCTTCATCACGGACGACGCGCAGCTGCTGCGCTACCAGGCCGCCCAGGTGCGGCCGCAGGGCCGGCCGGCGGCGGGCATGGCAGGCGTCAAGCTGGCCGCCGGGGCGAAGGTGATCTCGTTCACCGCCGTCGATCCGGCGGCCGAGGCGGCGGTGTTCACGGTGGCGGGCGGCAGCGGCACGCTGGACGACTCGCTGGGCACGGCCAAGCTCACCCCGTTCGACCAGTACCCGCGGAAGGGCCGGGCCACCGGCGGGGTGCGCTGCCAGCGCTTCCTGAAGGGCGAGGAGCGGCTGACGTTCGCCTGGGCCGGCCCCATGCCGGCCCGCGCCGCCACGGCGACCGGCGCGCCCGTGGACCTGCCGGAGCCCGACCCCCGCAGGGACGGCTCGGGCGCGCCGCTCGGCCGGCCGGTCGCGGTGGTCGCGGGCCCGGCGTAGGGCCGGGGCGGCCGGGCTACGGGAGGGGCCGCGGCTCGGCCTCGGTGACCTCGCCCGCCTCGCTCACCTCGGTCGTCTCGGTGACGTCCTCCGGGTCGTCGACGTACCGCAGCACCTCCCACATGCCGCTCAGCGCGGGGTCGGCCTCGGCCGGCCCCGTCGCCACGCAGTCGGCGAGCTCGGCGCGCAGCGCCTCGGGGTCGATTCCGGCGCCGATCAGCACGAGCCGGGTGGGGGCGGTCTCGTCGTCGGGGGCCGGGTAGAAGCGGAGGAAGCGGCCGACCGCGTGCAGCGCGTAGCGCTCGGGGCGCGGGCCGGCGGCGAGCGTGACGAAGCCCTTGGCGCGGTAGAGCCCGGCCGGCCTGGTGTCGAGGAAGCGCATCAGCGCTCGGGGGCTCAGCGGTTCCCGGCTGGTGAAGGCGACGCTGTCGTAGCCGGTGTGCGGGTGGGCGTGCCCGTCGTCGTGGTCCTCCTCGCGCGCCAGGTCGGCGAACGACAGCTGCCGGTAGCCGGCCCCGGCCGGGTCGAGGCCGGCGCGCGAGGTCTCGCGGTCGAAGAAGAGGCCGGGGTCGATCCGGCCCCTGGCGGCCGGCACCACGGGCGCGCCGCCGGCGGCCTCGCGCAGCGCGGCCAGCTGGGCGCGCCACTCGGCCTCGGGCACCAGGTCGGTCTTGTTGAGCACCACCAGGTCGGCGGCGCCCGGATGGCGGGTCCTGCCCGGCTCGGCGGCGTCGACCACCTGGACCAGGCCGCCGTAGACGATGCGCCGGTCGCCGCTGGCCAGGATCATCCGGACCAGGCTCGGCGGCTCGGCGAGCCCGCTGGCCTCCACCACGATCAGGTCGATCCGGGCCGCGGGGTCGGCGAGCCGGTCCAGGGCCGCGTCCAGGTCCTCGGTGTCCACGGCGCAGCACAGGCAGCCGTTGTCGAACGAGGCCATGGCGTCGACCTGCCCGGCGACCAGCATCGCGTCGATCGGGATGCTGCCGAAGTCGTTGACGACGGCGCCGATCCGGACGCCGTCACGGTTTCTGAGCAGGTGGTTGAGCAGCGTGGTCTTCCCCGCCCCGAGGAAGCCCGCCAGCACGACGACCGGGATCCGACTGGTGGTCATGGCCGCCACGATAACCGTGGCGGCCCGAGCCGTTCGCCGCGCAGGGTGACGGTCGGGGGAGGTGACGGCGAGGCCCCTGGGTCAGGAGAGGCTAGCCTTACCTGGGTGAGCACGTGCACAACCCTCTCCCGGGCCCTGGCCGAGCCGCTGGCCGGCACCGCGAGCACCGCCAGGACCTGGCTGCTGCTCGAACAGCCGGGGCCCTGGGGCCCGGACGCCCTGGTCGAGAGCCACCTCGACCCCGCCGTGGGTCGCGCCCTCGGCGCGGCCACCGCCGGCACCGGCGTGCGGGTGGCGCTGATCCGCCGGCCGGGCCGGCACGCCGACCGGCCGGGTAACGCCACGGCCCGCCGCGCCTACCTGGCCCACACCCTGCCCGGGAACTCCTGGATCCGCACCACGGCGGCGGTCGCCCCCGAGCGCCTGCTCGACCTGGACTTCCACCGGCTCGGCGCCGGGGCCCACGACGACCTCTGGGAACCGCACCACGGCGACCCGCTGACCCTCGTCTGCACCAACGGCCGGCGGGACCGCTGCTGCGCGCTGCTGGGCCGCCCGCTGGCCGCCGAGCTGGCGGCCAGCGGCGGCTCCGAGGTCTGGGAGATCACCCACCTGGGGGGCCACCGCTTCTCCCCCACCCTGCTCGTCCTGCCGCACGGCTACGCGTACGGGCGGATCACCGCGGTGGGCGTCAAGAACGTCCTGGAGGCCCTCCACGACGGCCGGCTGGTCGGTGAGCACTGCCGGGGCCGGTCCGCCTGGGACCGACCGGGGCAGGCCGCCGAGCTGGCCGTGCGGGACGCGACCGGGGAGCGCGGCCTGGACGCCATCGCGGTCCTCACGAGCCGGGCCACCGGCGACACGCACGAGGTCACCGTGGGCCACGCGGACGGCCGCCGCTGGCGGGTGACGGTGGCCACGCGGGCCGGCGCGGAACCGGCGCCGGCCAGCTGCGGCGCGGTGGCCGGGCCCCAGCACCGGATGACGGTCATCGACGTCACCGCCGTGTCCCAGGCCGCTCCGGCGACGCGCTGACGACGCCATCGCGTCCCCGTGCGACCGCCTCGCGCGCGGCGCCCGTCGGGGTGGACGCCGGCTGGCGCCCACCCCGACGCACCGCGATCGGCCGAAGCCGGCGCCGCGCCTACGTGTCGATGCGGGACCGGTCCAGCATGGCCGCCGAGCTCGCGATGAACTCGCGACGCGGGGCCACCTCGTTCCCCATCAGCAGGCTGAAGGCCTCCTCGGCGGCCTCCAGGTCGTTGATGTTGATCCGCCGCAGGGTGCGCCGGCGCGGGTCCATCGTGGTCTCGGCCAGCTGGTCCGCGTCCATCTCGCCCAGGCCCTTGTAGCGCTGGATCGACTCCTTGTAGCGGACCTTGCGCCGGTCCAGGTCCAGCAGCGTGGCGCGGAGCTCCGCGTCCGAGTAGGTGTACAGGTACTTGTCCTGGCCCTTCTTCGGGTTGCTCAGCTCGATCCGGTGCAGCGGCGGGACGGCGGAGAAGACCCGGCCCTCCTCGACCATCGGCCTCATGTAGCGCTGGAAGAGGGTCAGCAGCAGACACCTGATGTGCGCGCCGTCCACGTCGGCGTCGGCGAGGAAGATCACCCGGCCGTAGCGCGCCTGGTCGATGTCGAAGGTCCGCCCGGAACCGGCTCCTATCACCTGGATGATGGCGCCGCACTCGGCGTTCTTCAGCATGTCGGAGACGGACGACTTCTGGACGTTGAGGATCTTGCCGCGGATGGGCAGCAGGGCCTGGAACTCGGAGTTCCGCGCCAGCTTCGCCGTGCCGAGGGCGCTGTCCCCCTCGACGATGAACAGTTCGCTGCGGTCCACGTCGTCGCTGCGGCAGTCGGCGAGCTTGGCCGGCAGGGCCGAGGACTCCAGGGCCGTCTTCCGGCGCTGCGCCTCCTTGTGCTGCCGGGCGGCGATCCGGGTGCGGGCGGCGGCGACGACCTTCTCCAGCACGGCACGGGCCTGCTGCTTGTCGTCGCGCCTGGTCGAGGTGAGGAAGCCCTTGAGCTCCTTGGCGACCACCTGGGCGACGATCCGGGAGGCGGCCGAGGTGCCGAGCACCTCCTTGGTCTGCCCCTCGAACTGGGGCTCGGCGAGCCGCACGGTGACCACCGCGGTCATGCCCTCCAGGGCGTCGTCCTTGACGACGTCGTCCTCGGCGACCCGCAGCAGCTTGGTGGCGCGCAGCACGTCGTTGACCGTGCGGGTGACGGCCCGCTCGAAGCCGGTGACGTGGGTGCCGCCCTTGGGGGTGGCGATGATGTTGACGAACGAGCGCACGGTGGACTCGTAGCCGGTCCCCCAGCGCAGCGCGATGTCCACGTCCAGGTCGCGCTTGACCTCGGTGGGGATCATGTGGCCGCGCTCGTCGAGGACGGGGACGGTCTCCTTGAAGGAGCCCTGGCCGGTGAGCCGCAGCACGTCGCAGACCGGCTTGTCGGCGGCCAGGAACTCGCAGAACTCGCTGATCCCGCCGTCGTAGTGGAAGACCTCCTCGGACGGCTCCGCACCGTCGATGCCCCGCTCGTCACGGACCGTGATGGTCAGCCCGGGGACCAGGAAGGCGGTCTGCCGGGCGCGGGCGTGCAGGGTGTCGAGGGAGAGCTTGGCGTCCTTGAGGAAGATCTGCCGGTCCGCCCAGTAGCGCACCCGGGTGCCGGTGCGGCTCTTGGGGATCTTCTTGGCCTTGCGCAGGCCGCTGGCCGGGTCGAACGGGGCGTCGGGCCCCGACTCGGTGAAGATGCCGGGGGTGCCGCGCCGGAAGCTGATGGCGTGCGTGCTGCCGCTCTTGTCGACCTCCACGTCGAGCCGGGCCGAGAGGGCGTTCACCACGGAGGCGCCGACGCCGTGCAGGCCGCCGGAGGCGGCGTAGGAGCCGCCGCCGAACTTGCCTCCGGCGTGGAGCTTGGTCATCACGACCTCGACGCCGGAGAGCCCGGTCTTGGGCTCGATGTCCACGGGGATGCCGCGCCCGTTGTCGCGGACCTCGACCGAGCCGTCGGCGTGCAGCAGGACGTCGATGCGGTCGCAGTGGCCGCCGAGCGCCTCGTCGACGGCGTTGTCGATGATCTCCCAGAGGCAGTGCATCAGCCCTCGGCTGTCCGTGGACCCGATGTACATGCCCGGGCGCTTGCGGACCGCCTCAAGACCTTCCAGGACGAGCAGGTGCCGCGCGGTGTAGTTGTCTGCCGGGTCGGCCCCGGTCAACAGTGCGGTGGACGGCACGGACGTGTCGGCGGTCACGCAGTTCGCTCCTCGCTGAATTCTGATCTGGCCCAGATGTGGTGGCGGTCGCCGCTCAGAGGGTACCGAGGCCCTGTAGAGCGGTTGTGCGGCTCCCCGGGAAGTATCCAGGGTAGCCGAGCGTCGCTCACACGTTCGATAACTCGTCTGGGTGACGTGTACATCACGTTCCCTTCGAGGCATGAACCATTTAGGCTCCGGGCACGTCCTCCTGAACAAGGCTGGGCCCCCGGATACACCGAGGTAGCCGGAACAACACGACTAGACGACGCATTACACCAAGCAACCGCAATACGGCTCATTCGCCGCCACCGGGCAGCGTTCGGCCATCTCGGGAGAAATTTTTCCATCGAGAAAGCCGCGAGCGGGAACGTTCTCGGCCTGGTTGGATGTTGTCCCTGGTACGACAGCTCGTCGAGCTAGAGAAGAGGCGACGTGACTACTGTTCTGACCCCCGCGACCCCGCTGACGGCCGGGGACCGCTGCGACCGCTGTGGTGCCCAGGCGTATCTCCGCGTGGTCCTCATCAGCGGCGGAGAGCTGCTGTTCTGCGCCCACCACGGCCGCAAGTTCCAGCCGGAGCTCAAGAAGATCGCCGCGGAGATACAGGACGAGACGGAGAAGCTGACCGCGACTCCCGCATCCGCGCACAACGACGAACGCTGATCCGAGCGCTGATCCGACCACGGATCCGATCTGACGTATCGCGTTTCCTGACGACGGGCTCCGTCCGGCCGGTGCCCCGGCTGGACAGCGGGCGGTCAACCGCGCACGCGCGGTGACCGCCCGTTTCCGTACCGCGCGTCACCCCGGGCCCTCGGGCGCCGCTGCCCGACGCTCCCCGGCCCGTACTCGTCCCGCACGCCGCCGAGCGTGCCCCTGGCGCCGCCGTGCGCCCGCTTCATGCTGCCCACACACGCCGAACGGCCGGCGGCCCCCACCAGGGGGGCCGCCGGCCGTTCTCGCGCGCCTTGAGGGGCTCGGGAGCCTCAGTCGAGGTAGTCGCGCAGCACCTGCGAGCGCGACGGGTGCCGCAGCTTGGACATCGTCTTGGACTCGATCTGCCGGATCCGCTCGCGCGTGACCCCGTAGACCTTGCCGATCTCGTCCAGCGTCTTGGGCTGGCCGTCAGTGAGGCCGAAGCGCATCGAGACGACGCCGGCCTCCCGCTCGCTCAGCGTGTCGAGCACGGAGTGCAGCTGCTCCTGCAGCAGCGTGAAGCTGACCGCGTCGGCCGGCACCACGGCCTCGGAGTCCTCGATGAGGTCACCGAACTCGCTGTCGCCGTCCTCGCCGAGCGGAGTGTGCAGGGAGATCGGCTCCCGGCCGTACTTCTGGACCTCGACGACCTTCTCCGGGGTCATGTCGAGCTCCTTGGCCAGCTCCTCCGGGGTGGGCTCCCGGCCCAGGTCCTGGAGCATCTGCCGCTGGACGCGAGCGAGCTTGTTGATCACCTCGACCATGTGGACCGGGATCCGGATGGTGCGGGCCTGGTCGGCCATGGCGCGGGTGATGGCCTGGCGGATCCACCAGGTGGCGTAGGTGGAGAACTTGTAGCCCTTGGTGTAGTCGAACTTCTCCACGGCGCGGATCAGGCCCAGGTTGCCCTCCTGGATCAGGTCCAGGAAGAGCATGCCGCGACCGGTGTAGCGCTTGGCCAGCGAGACCACCAGGCGGAGGTTGGCCTCCAGCAGGTGGTTCTTGGCGCGGCGGCCGTCCTCGGAGATGATCTCCAGCTCGCGCCGCAGCTTGGGAGCGATCTTGTCGGAGCTGGCCAGCTTGTCCTCGGCGAAGAGACCCGCCTCGATGCGCTTGGCGAGCTCGACCTCCTGCTCCGCGTTGAGCAGCGGGACCTTGCCGATCTGCTTGAGGTAGTCCTTGACGGGGTCGGCCGTGGCACCGGCGGCCGCCACCTGCTGGGCGGGGGCGTCGTCCTCGTCCTCGTCGGAGAGCACGAAGCCCTCGTTCTCCGGCTTGCCGTCCGGACCCTCGCCCGGGGCGGCCGCCCGCACGGCGCGGTCGGTGGGCTCCTCGAGGCCCTCCTCCTCGCCCTCCAGGAACTCGTCGGCGAGCTCCTTCTTGGGCTCGTCCTTCTTGCCGGCGGTCTTCTTGGTGGCCACCGGCCCCTTCTTGGCCGCCGGAGCCTTCTTGGCCGTGGCCTTCTTCGCCGGGGCCTTCTTGGCGACCGCCTTCTTGGCCGTGGCCTTCTTCGCCGCCGGCCTGCTCACGGGGCCGCCCGCCGCCTCGCCGTACTCGGCATCACCCGCCGGTTCCTCCGGGCGAGCCATGGCCGTGGCCTGCTTGGCCGGAGCTGTCTTCGCCGCCACGGTCTTGGTCGCGGTGCGCTTGGCCGGCGTCTTCGCGGCGACACTCTTCCGGGTGCGCTTGGGCGCCTCGGCGGCACTCACCATCAGCGTCACGCCCTCCTCGTCGAGGATCTGGTTGAGGCTGCGCAGAACGTTCTTCCACTGGGCTTTCGGGATCTGGTCAGCCTCGATGGCCCGGCGCAGATCATCGCCGGCGATCTGCCCCTCAGCCTTTCCCCGTTCGATCAGCGCCATCACAGAATTGGACTCGGCGATCTCGGCAGGGAGAGTACGGGAAGTGCTGGCCGACACGAACAACCTCTCGGAAACTCTGGGAACGGCTAGGGCCCGCCCGAAGCAAGCGGATCCCTGACCGGCGGCGGGGTGGGCCGACGGCGGTGGTGCGGAGGACACGGACCTCGGGTCCGGCCACTGCGGCCACCTCTTCAATCATCGCGCTGCTTCCCGAAGCGTTACGCGGCTCGTACGTGGCGCGAGTCACATCGCGAGTCCCCGCGTGCCGGGCCGAACCCGAAGCGTCGCCGGAGCCCTGCCGGGCCGGGTTCCGACGACGCCGGGGCGCGTGTCCTTCCGCCGCCGCTCAGTGCTCGCGCGGGGCGGGAACCACATGGTCCGAGCCCGCCGCGGCCGCGGCGCCGTCCGAGGGGAACGTGAGCAGGTGACGCATCGCGGTCTCGGCGGCGGCCGGCTCGCCCGAGGTGATGGCGTCCACGATGCGCTGGTGCAGGGCGACGGAGCCCTCCGTCGGGTGCTCACAGCCGGAGGCCGCCCCGCCGGAGACCTGGAGCGCGGAGGCGACGATGCCCGAGAGGTGCTCCAGCATGCGGTTGCCCGCGGCCTGGAGGAGCAGGGCGTGGAACTCGGCGTCGGCGCGGGAGAAGGTGAGCGCGTCCCCCTGGGCGAGGGCGTGGGTCATGATGTCGACCATGTCGCCGAGACGCTGGCGGACCTCCTCCCGGGTGTCGCCGGCGGCGAGCCTGGCGGCCAGCGGCTCGATGGTCAGGCGGAGCTCGCACAGCTCCCGGCGCTGGTCCTCGCGCTGGGGGCCGAAGGCCCGCCACTCGATGATGTCGGGGTCGAGCAGGTTCCAGTCGCCGACGGGGCGGACCCGGGTACCGACGTTGGGCCGGGCACTCACCAGGCCCTTGGCCTCGAGGACGCGCAGGGACTCGCGCACCACGGTGCGGGAGACCTCGAAACGCTGGCCGATCTCCTCGGGAACCAGCGGCCGGTCGGCGCCGAGGTCGCCGGAGACGATCATCTGGCCGAGCTGTTGGACGAGTTGGCCGTGGAGCCCGCGGCCCCGGCTGCCGGCGGCCCGCCGGCCGACCCGGCCCATGTCGGAGTCGGGGCCGTCCCAGGCCGGGGCGTTGGTGGTGCGAGCCGCTCCCGTCGACTCGGCGTACGAGTAGCGGTCCAGCTCACCCGGGCCGCTGGGGCCGGAGTCGGCGGAACGGGTGGCGGTCATCATGGAGTGCGCAAGGGTAGTCACGCCTCCTTTGTCGGCGGCCCTCGTTGACACCTTGAGGTCTTTGGTGAAAAGCACACGAAAGGGTGATCGGCGACTCCCGCATAATTGACGGCTAACCGGAAGGAAAGGGACTCCCCGCCGTCATCGCCGCCTCCAGACGGGCCGACTCGCCGCTCACCGTGGGCTGTTGCGCAGGCTGACCAGGGCATAGCCACACGTCAGGACGGCCAGCGAGAGGGCCAGCGCCCAGCCGATCGGCTGGGTCGCGAGCTCCGCGGGCGCGAACGGCGAGCGGTCAGCCCCGGCCGGGAGCGGAAGACTGGTCAACGCGTGGAGCCTGCCGGACAGTCCGCCGAGGGAGCGCTCGGCACCGCTGCCGAGCGCCGCGCGCAGAGCGGGGGCGAGCGCGAGCGGCACCGCGCCGACGGCGACCAACCCGACCAGCGTGGACCGGAAGATGCCGGCCGCGAGCAGCCCGGCCCAGGCACAGCCGACGGAGAGCAGCACGGTGCCGGCGAGCGCCGCGTCCCAGGCGCCGGAGATCCGCCGGCCGTCGGCGAACAGCACGGTCAGGACCGCCGAGTTGACCGTGAGGGCGCATCCGCACAGCGCGACGGCGGCCGCGGCGGACACCGCCAGCTTGCCGGCGAGCAGCGACAGCCGCCTGGGCACCGGGGTGCGGGCCGGGGCCAACGCGGGGTACCGGAACTCGTGCCCGAAGGAGAGCGCCCCCAGCAGGCCGGCGGCCATCGCGACCGGGGGCAGCGGCAGCGGCTCGGCCCACCCGGCGAGCACGCGTTCGGCGGGCCGGGCCCCGGTGGCCGCGAGGGCGAGCGCGGCCACCGCCCCGCCGAGCAGCGCGACGGCCATCACCCACCACCCGGTGGGCACCCCGACCCAGCGGCGGGCCTCGTAACGCAGGGGCCAACTCGGGCCCGGGGGCGGCAGAGCGGGGAGCGCGGGCCGCACCGCCGAGCCGCGCGCCCGCGTGGCGTCGGGCGCGCCGGCGCCGGCGGGCGCCCGGCCGTCGGCCCTGGCCAGCGGGCCCACCGTCGAACGGTCCCCCGACTCCCCCACCTCGTCCGCGAGTTGGTGCACCAGCACCCGGTGCCTGAAGGCCACCTCGCCGACCGCCGCGCAGTCGCTCCCGTACACCGAGATCCGGTTACCCGACTCCCTGACGATCTCCACGGACGGCTCGCCCTCGGCGGTGCGGGTCGCGCGGAACTCGCCGGACAGGGCGGCGGCCAGGCGCTCCGCGTGCGGAGTGCGCACGGCCACCCGGGGTCGCAGCCGGGTGCGGGCGAAGTCCTCGCCGGTCTGGTCGGCCACCAGCCGCCCCGCGCTCAGGCTGACCACCCGGTCGGCCAGGCCGGCCGCCTCCTCGACGCCCCGCACGGCCACCAGCACGGTGCCGCCTCGCGCCGCGTAGCCGCGCAACAGCCCGTGCAGCCAGGCGGTCTCGCGCGGCCCCAGACCGAGGGACGGATCGTCGAGCACCAGGGTGTGCGGGTCCCCGAGGAGCGCCACGGCCAGCCCGAGCCTGCGGTCCATGCCCCGGGACAGCGTCCCGAGCCGGTGCTCGGCGAGCCCGCCGAGGCCCACCTCCTCCAACATCTCGTCGGCGCGGCCTACCGGGACCCCGGCGGCGGCCGAGAGCATCCGGAGGTGGCCGAGCGCGGTGCGCCGTGGGTGCCCCGGCACGTCACCGAGCAGGGTGCCGACCTCCCTCGCCGGATGAGGCACCCTGGCCATGGGGCGCCCGCGGAAGAGCGCGACACCCCGCCCGGGGGACAGCTGGAGCATCAGCCGCAGCGCGGCCGACTTGCCGGATCCCGGGGGCCCGAGCAGCACGGTCACCTGGCCGGGGCGCGCCTCGAAGGTGAGGTCGTCGACGGCCGGAGGTCGGCCACGCCGGAACGCGCCGGTGAGCCCGATGGCCTGGATCATCGATATCTCCCGTTGAGCGTGCACTCCCCGGCACCATAACGGGACATATCTCATTTTCCGGGCGACGCGCGGAGGTCGTGCGACCGGCCCGACGCGGCGCCCGCGTGCCCGGCTACACCTCGGGACGCAACATCGGGGGGTTGAGGGCGGTGGCCTCGCCGGCCCTGAAGAGCTGTGCGGGGCGCCCGCCCTGACGCGTCGTCGTGCCGCCGACCGGCACCAGGAAACCCGGGGTCCCGGTGACCTTGCGGTGGAAGTTGCGCGGGTCGAGGGCGACTCCCCAGACCGCCTCGTAGACCCGGCGCAGCTCGCCCACGGTGAACTCGGCCGGGCAGAAGGCCGCGGCGAGCGACGAGTACTCGATCTTCGACCGGGCCCGCTCGACCCCGTCGGCGAGGATCCGCGCGTGGTCGAAGGCCAGCCGCTCGGCCGGGGCGCCGCCGTCGCCCCCCAGCAGTGCGGCCACCGGCGTCCACTGGGCGCCCCCGGCGTCGCCGCCCGGAGTCGGCGCCGGGAGGTCGGGAGCGAGCACCAGATGTGCCACGCTGACCACCCGCATCCGGGGATCGCGCCCGGGGTCGCCGTAGGTCGCCAGCTGTTCCAGGTGGGCCGCCGCGTGCCGGCTGCCCGAGTCCTGGGTGCGCAGCCCCGTCTCCTCGGCGAGCTCGCGAGCCGCCGCGGAGGCCAGATCCTCGTCCACCCGCACGAACCCCCCGGGGAGCGCCCACCGCCCCTGGAACGGCTCCTCGCCCCGGCGGACCGTGAGCGCGCACAGTGCGTGCCGCCGGACGGTGAGCACGACCAGATCGACGGTGACGGCGAACGGCGGGAAGTCCGACGGGTCGTAGGGCATGCCGTGATCATAGGGGCCCCCGACACCCGCTCAGTGCTCGCGGGCGGCCCGCTGCTGACGCATGCAGCGGCGCAGCGGCTCGGGATCGAGGCCCTCGTTGCACGCCTGGTGGAGCAGCCTGGCGAAGACGTACTCGGGGTCGATCTCCAGCGCTCTGCCCAGCGCCACCCGGGCACCGAGCTCGTCCCCGGTGGACCATGACACCCAGCCGGCCAGGGTGAGCGGGGCGGCGGCGTGTGCCTCGTACGCCGCCACGCAACGCCGGGCGAGCGCCCGCCAGAGGCGGAGGGCCACCTCGGCCTCCGGCCCCTCCATCCACTCGGCGGCCCGGTCGCGGGCCAACCGGTCCTGGAGGCCGAGCACGAGGCGGGCAGCCTCCTCGCAGGTGAGCAGGGAGTCGTCCGAGGGGTCGGCCGACGGGTCGTCCCGCCCGCTGGAGAGGGCCGCTCGACGGAAGCGGGTCAGCAGCCGCTCGGCGAGCTCGACGGTCTCGCCGCGCACGGTCAGGGCGTCGGCCGTGCCGCCGAGCATCCTGGGCACCAGCGCGACGGCGGCCGCGTCGAAGGCGCGCGCCTGGCGAGCGGCCTCCGGCTGGCCGAGCGGCGCGAACCTGCGCTCCAGCTCCCGGAGTGAGCCGCGCACCCGGATGCCGGCATAGGTGGCGGCGGCCGCCATGGCCGAGGTCCCGGCCTGGGGCAGCTCGTTGCCTTCGCCGGAGCAACAGCCGGTGCCCGGGCAGCAGTAGGACCAGTAGCGGTCCCTGGACAGGAAGAGCGCCTCGTACACCGGGACGTCGAGCGCCCCGCAGGCCGTGCGGAGGCACTGGGCCAGCGGGCGCAGCCGCTCCATGGCCTCCTTGGCGGACTGCCCCTCGCACGCCTTCTGACAGAGGTAGACGACGGCGGCGTCCGGCCTGGTCCCGGCTTTGCCGCCGCTCTCCGCGAGGCAGGCGGCGAGCTGCCGCGCGGTCTCCTCCCAGCTCTCCGGGTCGCCCGGGATGCCGGTGCGGATCCGCCCGCCCACCCGGCCACGCGGACCGTGCAGGGCGACGAGCACGATCGAGTCGTCCGGCTCGAAGCCGAGCAGGTAGGGCAGGGCGTCGGCCAGATCGGCCGGGCCGCGGAGCGTGACCCGGTTGTCGGCGGTGAGGGCGACTTCACGAACGGAATCGGTGTGGTGAGTCATGCCAGGAGCGTGCCTGGGGTCGGCGCGGGGATGCGGAGAGTTATCCACAGACCGGCGTAGCGATCGGATCAGTCACATGAATGACCGGTTTATCCACAGGCTCGTTGGCAGAGTGTCCCCGCCATCCGCTTGCATGGGGGCATGCAGCACACACCCGCGGGAGCTCCCCCGCACTCCGCCCCCACCGGATCCGCCGAGACCGGGTCCGATCCCTCGGCCCGGTCGGCGCTGCGCGCGGCGGCCGACTCCGTGCTGGCCCGCCTCGTCGGTGACAGCACGGGACGGGCCGCGCTCCGCCCCGACCAGTGGCGGGCCATCGAGGCACTGGTCGCGGAGCGCCGCCGCGCGCTCGTCGTCCAGCGCACCGGCTGGGGCAAGTCCGCGGTGTACTTCGTGGCCACCGCCCTGCTGCGCGAGCGGGGCAGCGGTCCGACGGTCATCATCTCGCCGCTGCTCGCGCTCATGCGCAACCAGATCGAGGCCGCGGCCAGGGCCGGCATCCGGGCCCGCACCATCAACTCGTCCAACAGCGAGGAGTGGGAGGGCGTGCGCGCCGAGGTGGCCGCCGGTCAGGTCGACGTGCTGCTCGTGAGCCCGGAGCGGCTCAACAACCCGGAGTTCCGCGACACCGTGTTGCCGGAGCTCGCGGCCAGCACCGGCCTGCTGGTGGTGGACGAGGCCCACTGCATCTCCGACTGGGGCCACGACTTCCGTCCCGACTACCGCCGGCTGCGCACCGTGCTCGCCGAACTCCCGGCCGGCGTTCCCGTGCTCGCGACCACGGCCACGGCCAACTCCCGGGTGACGGCGGACGTCGCGGAGCAGCTCGGCACCGGCGCCGACAGCGCGGAGGCGCTCGTCCTCAGAGGCCCGCTCGACCGGGAGAGCCTGCGGCTCTCCGTGCTGCGGCTGCCCGACGCGGCGCACCGGCTGGCCTGGCTCGACGGGAATCTGGAGCGGCTCCCCGGCTCCGGCATCATCTACACGCTCACCGTGGCGGCGGCGGAAGAGGTCACGGCCTATCTCACGGCGTGCGGGCACCGGGTCGCCGCCTACACCGGCCGCACGGAGAACGCGGACCGGGTGGCCGCCGAGGACGACCTGCTGGCCAACCGCGTCAAGGCGCTGGTCGCCACCTCCGCGCTCGGCATGGGCTTCGACAAACCGGACCTGGGCTTCGTCATCCACCTCGGCTCGCCCTCCTCCCCCATCGCCTACTACCAGCAGGTCGGCCGTGCCGGGCGCGGGGTGGACCAGGCCGAGGTGCTGCTGCTGCCGGGGCCGGAGGACGAGGCGATCTGGCGGTACTTCGCCTCGCTGGCGTTTCCCCCCGAGTCGCAGGTGCGGCACACCCTCCAGGTCCTGGCGGCCGCCGGCCGGCCGATGTCGTTGCCGGCCCTGGAGCCCCAGGTCGAGCTGCGCAGGTCGCGCCTGGAGATGATGCTCAAGGTCCTGGACGTGGACGGCGCCGTCCGCAGGGAGCGCGGCGGCTGGTCGGCGACCGGCGAGCCCTGGGTCTACGACGCCGAGCGGTACGCATGGGTGGCACGCCAGCGGTCCGCCGAGCAGCAGGCCATGCGCGAGTACGCCACCACCACGGTTTGTCGGATGGAGTTCCTGCGACGCCAGCTCGACGACCCGGAGGCCGCGCCGTGCGGCCGCTGCGACAACTGCGCGGGCGCCAGGTTCGAGACCGGCGTGGCCCAGGCGGCGCTCGAGGCCGCGCGCGGCGAGCTGACCAGGCCGGGGATACCGCTCGAGCCGCGGCGGATGTGGCCCACGGGGCTGCCCGCGCTCGGGCTCGAACTCAAGGGGCGCATCCCACCGGGCGAGCAGGCCGAGGCGGGCCGGGCCCTCGGGCGGCTCTCCGACATCGGCTGGGGGAACCGCCTCCGCCCGCTCCTGTCCCCCGGCGCGCAGGACGGCCCGGTCCCCAAGGACGTGCTGGACGCCGTGGTGGCGGTGCTGGCCGACTGGGCCCGCGGGCCAGGCGGCTGGGTCGCCGGTGGCCCCGACGCCTTGGACCGCCCCGTGGGCGTGGTCCGCGTCGCCTCCCGTGCCAGGCCGAGCCTGGTCACGTCGCTGGCCGAGGGCATCGCCACCGCCGGTCGGATGCCGCTGCTCGGCACGGTCCGGCACGCCGAGTCCGCGTCCCGGGCCCAGCGCAGCAACAGCGGCCGCAGGGTGCTGGAGCTGCACGGCTCACTCGAGCTGGCCCCGGGCACGGCGGAGGCGATCAAGCAGACCCCGGGCCCGCTGCTCCTGGTCGACGACTTCGCCGAGTCGGGCTGGACGCTGGCGCTGGCCGCGCGGCTGCTGCGCGCCGAGGGCGCGGGGCAGGTGCTGCCCCTCGTCCTGGCGGTGCAGGGATGACCGGGTCAGAAGATGCCGAGCTGGCCGGCGTCTTCCAGGGACTCGTCGGCCACCGCGTCCCGGTGGGCGGGGAGCTTGAGATGGCGCCAGCGTGGCAGGGCGTCCATGTAGGCCCAGGAGAGCCGGTGGTGGGGGGTGGGGCCCAGTTCCTCCAGGGCCGCGCGGTGCACGGGCGAGGGGTAGCCGGCATTGCTGTCGAAGCCGAACTCCGGATGCTCCGCGCCGAGGTCGGCCAGCATCGCGTCCCGTCGCACCTTGGCGATCACGGAGGCCGCGGCCACCGCCACGCAGGACTGGTCTCCCTTGATGACCGTGCGCACCTGCCAGGGGGCGCCGAGATAGTCGTGCTTGCCGTCCAGGATCACGGCGTCCGGGCGCTCCGGCAGGCCCTCGAGCGCCCGGACGGCGGCCAGTCGCAGGGCCGCTGTCATGCCCAGCGCGTCGATCTCCTGCGGCGAGGCGTGTCCCAGGGCGTACGAGGTGACCCAGTCCGTCAGCACCTCGGCGAGCGCGGTGCGGCGCAGGGGGGTGAGCAGCTTGGAGTCGGTCAGGCCCTCGGGCGGGCGTCGAAGTCCGGTGACGGCCGCGCACACCGTGACCGGTCCGGCCCAGGCGCCACGGCCCACCTCGTCGACACCGGCGACCAGCCGGGCTCCGGTCAGGGCCCTGATGGACCGCTCGACGCGGTGGGTGGGAGGTTCGTACGGCATGTCGCGGCCCACCCTACGCACACCAGCCCTGGAAGGGCCGCTCGGGTGTGTGCCAGTGCTCGAAGGGACGGTCGAGGTGGTAGCGGCGGTCCCGGCCGAGCACCAGCTCGCGGGTCTCGCCGTTCCCCGGGTTGGACAGCGACTCGAACTCGGCGACCGTCCAGTGCAGCCAGCGCATGCAGAACAGCCGCATCGTCAGACCGTGCGTCACCAGCAGCACGTTCGGCGGATGGTCGGGCTCCTCGAAGCTGCGCCACAGGCTCTCCAGGAAGGCGCCGACCCGGTCGTAGACATCGGCCCCCGACTCCCCCTGGGCGAAGCGGTAGAAGAAGTGACCGTAGGCGTCCCTGGCGCGCTTCTGGCGCAGCACGTCCTGCCGGTCCTGCCAGTTGCCCCAGTCCTGCTCGCGCAGCCGCGGCTCCTCGCGCACCCGCACCCTGGTCGGGTCGAGACCGAGCAGTTGGAACGTCTGGTGGGTGCGGCGATAGGGCGACACATAGGCCGAGACCCGCTCCGTACCGAAGATCTCCCGCAGGTGCTCGCCGGCGTTCCTCGCCTGGAGCCGCCCCTTGGCCGTCAGCTCCAGAGCGTGATCGGGGATGTGCTCGTACACGGAATCGTCATAGTTCCCCTGTGACTCTCCGTGCCGGAGGAGCACGATACGCCGCGGCTGTGCCATGGTGCCACCCTATGCGACGGTCTTCGGCCACCCGGACAGCACCGTCACACCGTCCAGGCCGGCTCCATGTCGATGACGTCTCCCGCGATCGCGGCGACGTCGGCCCCGATCTGCGCCCGCAACGCCAGCCGCTCCACACGCTCGGTGCGGTACTTGGCCCGCTCGGCCGCCGAGTCCCACATCGAGAGCACCAGGAACTCGTTGTCCGGCTCGGCCTCCGCGAAGATCCCTCGCAGCATCCCCGGCGACCCCGCCATCGCCGGGTTCCACACCTTCTCCTGCATCAGGGCGAAGTGCTCCGCGCGCTCCTGGTGCACCCGGCAGTGCGCCACCCGCAACAGGTCGGCGTCCGCGAACATCGGCTCGAACCCGGTCTTGACGTCGAACCGGTACTCGAAGAGCCGCACCCGCATGTCCTGGTAGGTGCCGGTCTGGCTGGCCGCGAGCCGGTCGTGGGACCTGGCCATGAAGGAGTCGTAGAACGCCCGGCTCTCCCAGAAGCCGAACAGATGCACCACGCCCTGGCGGCCACGACTCCACCCACCGCCCTGGGCCCGGAACCCCGGCTCGCCGAGCAGCCCCGCCCACTTCCGCTGCCCCCGTTCGAAGCCGACCTTGTCGACCACGGTGCATCGCATCCACTTGACCAGCACCGCGCCATCGTACGGCCAACCGGGTCGACCCCTCGAATACCGGCCATGTCAGGGGAGAACACGCACCGTTCGTCATGACCGGCCCATCAGTGATGAGCCAGGAACTCCTCGAACGACACCCGCCCGTCCGCGTGTTCGGGCGCCAGCAGCGCCCCCTCCCGCACGGCCCGGAACGACTTGGCCGGCAGCCGCAGCGGCAGCACGGGGCGGTGCAGCCCCTCGGCCCTGACCGCCTCCCTGGTCAGCTCCTCGGCCGAGCGGATCTCGGGGCCCGCCATGTCCGCCACCCGCCCGGCAGGCTCCCCGGTCGCCAACTCGGCGAGCCGCCGGCCCACCTCGGCGGCCTCCACCGGCTGCAGACGCGCGCCACCGCCCAGCGTGACCACCGCGGGGAACAGGCGCTGCGCGTGCACGAAGCGGGTGATCAGGCTGTGGAACTGAGTGGCCCGCAGGATCGTCCACGGCAGCCCCGACTCCTCCACGAGCCGCTCGCACTCCAGCTTGGCCCGGTAGTAGGGGAAGGTGGGCACGCGGTCGATCCCCACGATCGAGATGTAGACCAGGTGCGGGGCCCCGGCCTCCCGCGCCGCCCCGATCAGCCGCCGGGTGGCCGTGATGTCGGCCCGCCCGATGGTCGTGGCACAGTGCACGACCACGTCCACGCCGGCCATCGCGGGGCCGAGCCCACGACCGGACTTGAGGTCGCCGGTGAACCACCTCACGGGCAACCGCTCGCCCTCGTCACGGCTCCGGCGGCTCAGGACCCGCACCTCGTGCTCGTCCTCCAGCAGCCGCGCCACCACCTCACGCCCCAGCGTCCCCGTGCCGCCGGTCACCAGGATCACGCTCATGAGCACCGCCTTCCGCCACCCCCGTCGCTCACCAGTGTGGGCGAATCACCCGAATCGCGCACACCGGGCGCTCCCGCCCCTCCCGGCACGCCGGAGGGGGAGCCGGCCGGGCCGACTCCCCCTCCTGCCGCCGCGCGCCGGGAGCGCGCGGCCCGATCAGCTGCAGCCGCTGGTGGAGCCGCAGCCCTCGCACAGGTAGCAGCTGCCGGCGCGGCGCATCTTCGTGCCACAGGCCAGGCAGAGCGGCGCGTCCGCGTTCAGCCCGAGCCGCATCTCGGCCAGCTCCGTGGAGCTGTGCGCCTCACGCGGAGCCGGGCTCTCCTGGGCCGGCACCTCGGGGGCCGGCGGCGTCGGCGCGCTGGACGGCCGGGGCGCCTCGGCCTGACGGGGCGCCGACTGGGAGAGTCCCTCGACGTCGAGCTCGTCGTCCGTCGGCTCGTAGGAGCCGGTCTCCAGGTGGCGCTGCCGCTCGGTCGCGGTGTGGATGCCCAGCGCCGAGCGGGTCTCGAAGGGCAGGAAGTCGAGCGCCAGGCGGCGGAAGATGTAGTCCACGATGGACTGCGCCATCCGCACGTCCGGGTCGTCCGTCATGCCCGCCGGCTCGAACCGCATGTTGGTGAACTTGGAGACATACGTCTCCAGCGGCACGCCGTACTGGAGGCCCACGGAGACGGCGATGGAGAAGGCGTCCATCATGCCGGCCAGGGTCGAGCCCTGCTTGGACATCTTCAGGAAGACCTCGCCGAGGCCGTCGTCCGGGTAGGAGTTGGCCGTCATGTAGCCCTCGGCACCGCCCACCGTGAACGAGGTGGTGATCCCCGGGCGCCCCTTCGGCAGCCGCTTCCGGACCGGCCGGTACTCGACGACCTTCTCGGGCTCGACGGCCACCGCCGCCGGGGCCTCGGCCTTCTCCGACTCCTTCTTCTTCGCGGAGAGCGGCTGCCCGACCTTGCTGTTCTCCACGTAGACGGCCAGCGCCTTGACGCCGAGCTTCCAGCCCTCCAGGTAGATCTCGGCGACGTCGTCCACCGTGCTGGTGCTCGGCATGTTGACCGTCTTGGAGATGGCTCCGCTCAGGAACGGCTGGGCGGCCGCCATCATCCGCACGTGGCCCATCGGCGCGATGGAGCGCTCGCCCATCGCGCAGTCGAACACCTCGTAGTGCTCCTGCCTGAGCCCGGGCGCGTCCACCACGTTGCCGTGCTCCGCGATGTGGGCGACGATCGCCTCGATCTGCTCCGGCTGGTAGCCGAGCCGCTTGAGCGCCTTGGGCACCGTGTTGTTGACGATCTGCATGGAGCCGCCGCCGACGAGCTTCTTGAACTTCACCAGCGCCAGGTCCGGCTCCACGCCCGTGGTGTCGCAGTCCATCATCAGGCCGATGGTGCCCGTCGGGGCCAGCACGGAGGCCTGCGCGTTGCGGAAACCGTTCTTCTTGCCGAGCCGCAGCACGTCCTGCCAGGCCTCGGTGGCCGCCGCCCAGACCGGGCTGTCCAGGTCGTCCATGCGCTTGGCCGCCGCGTTGGCCTCCGCGTGCTGCCGCATGACCCGGTTGTGCGCGTCCGCGTTGCGCGCGTAGCCGTCGTAGGCCCCGACCACCGCGGCCAACTCGGCGGACCTGCGGTAGGAGGTTCCGGTCATCAGCGAGGTGATGGCGCCCGCCAGCGCCCGGCCGCCGTCCGAGTCGTAGGCGTGGCCCGTGGCCATGAGCAGGGCGCCGAGGTTGGCGTACCCGATGCCCAACTGCCGGAACGCCCTGGTCGTCTCGCCGATCTTCCGGGTCGGGAAGTCGGCGAAGCAGATGGAGATGTCCATCGCCGTGATGACCAGCTCCACGACCTTGACGAACCGCTCGGCGTCGAACGACTGGTTGCCCTGGTCGTCGTCGTTGAGGAACTTCATCAGGTTCAGCGAGGCCAGGTTGCACGAGGAGTTGTCCAGGTGCATGTACTCGCTGCACGGGTTCGAGGCGCTGATCCGCCCCGACTCCGGCGAGGTGTGCCAGTGGTTGATGGTGTCGTCGTACTGGATGCCCGGGTCGGCGCAGGCGTGGGCCGCCTCGGCCATCTTGCGGAAAAGCGCCTTGGCGTCCACCTCCTCGATGATCTCGCCGGTGGTCCGCGCCCGCAGCCCGAACTTCGAGCCCGACTCCACGGCGCGCATGAACTCGTCGTTCACCCGCACCGAGTTGTTGGCGTTCTGGTACTGGACGGAGGTGATGTCGTCGCCGCCCAGGTCCATGTCGAAGCCCGCGTCCCGCAGGGCGCGGATCTTCTCCTCCTCCTTCACCTTGGTCTCGATGAAGGCCTCGATGTCCGGGTGGTCCACGTCGAGCACGACCATCTTGGCCGCGCGGCGGGTGGCGCCGCCCGACTTGATCGTGCCGGCCGACGCGTCCGCGCCGCGCATGAAGGACACCGGCCCCGAGGCGTTGCCGCCCGAGGACAGCAGCTCCTTGGAGGACCGGATCCGCGAGAGGTTGAGCCCCGCGCCCGAGCCGCCCTTGAAGATCATCCCCTCTTCCTTGTACCAGTCGAGGATCGACTCCATGGAGTCGTCGACGGAGAGGATGAAGCAGGCGCTCACCTGCTGCGGCTGCTGGGTGCCGACGTTGAACCACACCGGCGAGTTGAAGCTGAAGATCTGGTGCAGCAGGGCGTACGCCAGCTCGTGCTCGAAGATCTCCGCGTCCGCCGGGGAGGCGAAGTACTCGTGCTCCTCACCGGCCGCGCGGTAGGTCTTGACCACGCGGTCGATCAACTGCTTGAGGCCGGTCTCCCGCTGCGGGGTGCCGACGGCGCCGCGGAAGTACTTGCTCGTGACGATGTTGACCGCGTTCACCGACCAGAAGTCGGGGAACTCGACGCCGCGCTGTTCGAAGTTGACCGAGCCGTCGCGCCAGTTGGTCATGACGACGTCACGACGCTCCCACACCACCTCGTCGTAGGGGTGGACCCCGGGAGTGGTGTGGATGCGCTCGATCCGCAGGCCCTTGGCGCCCTTGCCGCCCCTGGCGCGGGATCCTCGTGCCGGGCCGCTCGTCGTCTCTGTCATTCCGCCTCCCTGTACGGGCATGCGCCCTTGTGCCATCCGGTTCGCACCGGATCGCGCGTTCTGTTCTGATGGCCGGAGCGCGACCATGCGCCTCGGTCAAGCTCTTGTGTGTGTCGTCCGCCCGGGACGGCGGCCGGCGTGGTGCCCCGCCTCGCCGCCTGAGGTGCCGGGCGCTAGCCGGCGGCCGCCGGTCGGCCCTCGGGAAGGGGGGCCGGGCCCGCGTCGGCGGGTGGTCGCTCGGGCGCGAAGCCCTCGCGCAACTCGGCGATGGCGGCCTCGAAGTCCTCGAGGGAGTCGAAGGCCCGGTAGACCGAGGCGAAGCGAAGATAGGCGACCAGGTCGAGCTCGCGGAGCGGGCCGAGTATCGCCAGGCCCACGTCGTGGGTGGAGAGCTCGGCGCTGCCGGTGGCACGCACCGCCTCCTCCACCCGCTGACCGAGCTGCGCCAGCGCGTCCTCCGTGACGGGACGCCCCTGACACGCCTTGCGGACGCCGGCGATCACCTTGTCCCGACTGAAGGGCTCCGTCACGCCGCTGCGCTTGATCACCATCAGCGAGGCCGTCTCCACGGTGGTGAACCGCCGCGAGCAGCTCGGGCACTGCCGACGCCGGCGGATCATGGTCCCGTCGTCCGCGGTGCGGCTGTCGACGACGCGGCTGTCGGGGTGCCTGCAGAAGGGGCAGTGCATCGCTTACTCCCTTCCTCACGGCGCTGACGACTCACGCGAGCCTCGGTCACGGAGCGTGCTCACCACAACCATGGGACCACTGCTCCGCCACCCCGGGCCGCGCCGTCGGCGCTCCCCGGGGACGCTCCCAAGCATAGGCGATTTCCCTCGCCGAGGATGACGCGAGACCACAATTTCTGGGATCGTTTTGACAGCAGACCACTACATCTAGGGGATGGTGGGGGTAGGCTGTCAACATCATCGCCGCGCGTGTCGCGGCGGGACGGCCGGGGCCCAGTGCGGGCCGCGCGCGAGCGGCCGGCGAACGCATGGGAGGCTATCGCATGGCCCGGTAACCGTTCGCGGCCGACCCCGGCCGACGCGAGCTCTTTACACCCACCCTCTTGATCACGTCAGCTGATCAGCGATTTTTCACTCGAACGTGTGTTTGGCGCAACCTTTCGATAGCAACTACCGTTGTCTGACTAGGGAGTACCACCGAGAAGGGGCCGACATGACCACCGCAGCAGACGACGCCATCACCGCCGCTGAGCGCCGCCATGACCGCATCGCGGCGCCGGGGGCCCCCCGTTCGATGCCCGGCCGACCTCCCGGCATCCGGGCCGACAGCTCGGGTCTCACCGATCGCCAGCGCCGGGTCATCGAGGTCATCCGTGACTCGGTGCAGCGTCGCGGCTACCCGCCGTCCATGCGGGAGATCGGCCAGGCGGTCGGCCTCTCCAGCACCTCCTCCGTCGCCCATCAGCTGATGGCCCTGGAGCGCAAGGGCTTCCTGCGGCGCGACCCGCATCGCCCGCGCGCCTACGAGGTGCGCGGCGCCGAGACCCCGGCCCCGCAGGTCGCCGACACCGCGGGCAAGCCGGCGGCCTCCTACGTGCCGCTGGTCGGCCGGATCGCGGCCGGTGGCCCGATCCTGGCCGAGGAGTCCGTCGAGGACGTGTTCCCGCTCCCCCGGCAGCTGGTCGGGGACGGCGAGCTGTTCGTGCTCAAGGTCGTCGGGGACTCGATGATCGAGGCCGCCATCTGCGACGGTGACTGGGTCACGGTGCGCCGCCAGCCGGTCGCGGAGAACGGTGACATCGTCGCCGCGATGCTGGACGGCGAGGCCACCGTCAAGCGGTTCAAGCGCGAGGACGGCCAGGTCTGGCTTCTCCCGCACAACGCGGCCTACCAGGCGATCCCGGGGGACGACGCCACCATCCTGGGCAAGGTCGTCGCCGTGATGCGGCGGATCTGACCGCCACCGCCCGGTTCACTTGCCCTCGGGCCGCCCGGTACCCGCTGTGACGCCGTGCCCTACGACGCGGTGGCGCCCTCGACCGCCGCGTCCCGCGCGGCCGCGTCGATCGCGGCGAGCGAGCGCCGCACCTGATTCCGGTCGGTGGTGTACCAGAAGTCCGGCATCGAGCTCCGCAGGAAGCCCCCGTAGCGCGCCTTGGCCAGCCTGGGGTCGAGCACCGCGACCACGCCTCGATCCCCGGTGGCCCGCACCAGCCGGCCGGCCCCCTGCGCCATCAGCAGCGCGGCATGGGTGGCGGCCACGGCCATGAAGCCGTTGCCGCCGGCCTCCTCCACGGCCTTCTGCCGGGCGCTCACCAGCGGGTCGTCCGGCCGGGGGAAGGGAATCCGGTCCATCACCACGAGCTGGCAGCTCGGCCCCGGCACATCAACCCCCTGCCAGAGCGAGAGCGTGCCGAAGAGACAGGTCCGCGCGTCCTCGGCGAAGGCCCGGATCAGCTCGCCCAACGTCTCCTCGCCCTGCAGCAGGATCGGCACGTCGAGGCGCCCCCGCAGCTCCTCCGCCGCCGTCTGCGCGCCACGCATCGACGAGAAGAGCCCCAGCGTGCGCCCACCGGCCGCCTCCACGAGCTCGGCCAGCTCGTCGATCATGTCCGCCCGGCTGCTGTCCCGCCCGGGCGGCGAGAGGTGCTGCGCGACATAGAGGATGCCCTGCTTCCGGTAGTCGAAGGGTGATCCCACGTCGAGGCCCTTCCACTCCGGGAACTCCTCGTCGTGCTGCCCCTCGGGCGCCAGGCCGAGCGAGGCCCCCACCCCGTTGAAGTCCCCGCCGAGCTTGAGCGTCGCCGAGGTGAGCACCACGGAGCGGTCCTCGAACAGCTTCTCCCGCAACAGCCCGGAGACCGACAGCGGCGCCACCCGGAGCGACGCCCCGTACCGGTCGTGCCGCTCGTACCAGACGACGTCGAACTCCGAGCCCTGCACGATGCGCTCGGACACCTCCTGCACCGTCTCGATCGAGGCCAGCGCCTGCTTGCGCACCGCGTCCTCGTCGGCCACGGAGGCGTCCCTGGTGTTCCCCAGGGCGGTGATCGCGGCGCGGGCCGCGTCGCGCAGGGCCGTCAGCGCGTAGCCCAGGTCCTCGGGGATCTCCTCGAGCCGACCGGGCAGGGCCAGCTCCATCAGCCGCTCGAAGCCCTCGGCCGCCGTGGCCAGCCGGTCGGCCGTCTTCTCGTCGATCAGCTTGGCGGCCCGCCGCACCGCCCGCCCGACGCCGCCGGGCGTCAGCTCACCGGTCGCCACCCCGGTCACCCGGGACACCAGCTCATGCGCCTCGTCCACGATCAGCACGTCGTGCCCGGGCAGCACCGGCGCGCCCTCGATGGCGTCGATCGCCAGCAGCGCGTGGTTGGTGACGATCACCTCGGCCAGCTTGGCCCGCTCCCGCGCCGCCTCCGCGAAGCACTCGGCGCCATAGGCACACCTGCTGGCGCCAAGGCACTCCCGGGAGGAGACCGACACCTGGGCCCAGGCCCGGTCGGAGACGCCGGGGGCCAGGTCGTCCCTGTCCCCCGTCTCCGTCTCGTCCGACCAGTCCCGCAGCCGCAGCAGGTCCTTGCCGAGCCTGCTGGTGGGTCCGCCGGTCGACTCCGCCACCTCGAACTGGTTGAACAGGCCCTCCTCGTCGTCCTGCGGCACGCCCTCGTGGAGGCGGTGCAGGCAGAGGTAGTTGGACCGGCCCTTCAGGGTGGCGAACTCGGGTCGGCGGCGGAGCAGCGGATGCAGCGCCTCCACCGTGCGCGGCAGGTCACGCTCGATCAGCTGCCGCTGGAGCGCGAGGGTGGCGGTGGCCACCACCACCCGGTCCCCCGTGGCGATGGCCGGCACCAGATAGCCCAGCGACTTGCCCGTGCCGGTGCCGGCCTGGACCAGCAGGTGCGTGCCGGCCTGGAACGCCTCGGCGACCGCCTCCGCCATCGCGACCTGCCCGGGCCGCTCGGCACCTCCCACGGCGGCGACGGCGGCGTGCAGCAGATCGGTGAGGGTGGGCTTCCCTGATGTGGCAGTCATAGGGCTGACACCCTACGCGGCTCCACTGACACTCTCGTCCCGCTCAAGGGCAGTGCAGCGGATTCGCGACAGTCCCGTGGACCACGGCGTGCGGGCGCTGCGACCGGTCCCGGTAGCCGTCCAGGTGCAGCCGGTTGCGGTTGAGGCACAGCCGCTCGATACGCGGGCTGAGCAGGTCGAACGCCTCGAAGCGGTGCTTGAGCTCCGGGAAGCGGTGCTGGTAGTGGAGGATCTCCGCCCGGACGAGTGACCAGAAGTCGCCCTCCCGGACGCCGAGTTCCCGCTCGCACAGCGGGGCCAGGTAGCGGAAGACCCCGACGAAGAGGCCGGAGTGGATGAACTGGGGGAGGAAACCGGGCGGCTCGGTGAGCAGCACCTCACGCACCTGCCGCGGGATCGCGTCGAACTCGGGCAGCGGCTCGGCGCTCAGGTTGACGTCGTCCACGAAGTCCTTGACCGCGAGCCTGACCGGGATGTCCCGCTCGTCGAAGACCACCAACGCGTTCTCACCGTGCGGCGAGAACACCGTGCCGTAGCGGTAGAGGAAGTGCAGCAACGGCGGCAGCAGCGCCGCGAACAGGCTCCGCAGCCAGCTGCGGGCCGAGAGCCCCGAGCGCTCGACCAGCTCGGCGGTCAGGGAGCGGCCGGTGGCGTCGGTCCAGAGCAGGGCCGCGAGGGTGCGGGCCCGCTCCCCGGCGCCCAGGTCGGGCCCGATCGGCTCCCGCCAGATGCAGCCGAGCAACTCCCGGTACTGGTAGGGGACGGTGGGGAGCCGGTCGTAGAGGGGATGCTCGACGGTGACGGAGGCGATCTCGCCGAGCAGCACGGGCCTGGTCTCCTCGGCCAGGAACGGATCGCCGTCGCGCACCGCGTGCACCCAGCCGGTGACGGCGGGGGCGGCCAGCGTGCGCTCGGTCGGCAACCCGCGCCACACCAGGGTGTTGAGGATGGAGAGCGGCAGCTTGACGGTGCGGCCGTGCGGGCGGCTGGCGTTGAGGAAGGTGCGGACGGACTGCTGGGGCAGCCGCAGGTCGCCGTCGGTGGGCAGGGGTATCAGCGCGCGGGAGGCGAGCTGCGGGGCGAAGAGGGTCGCGATCGTCTCGTCCCACTGCCACGGGTGGACGGGCAGCCACAGGTAATCGGCGGGGTCGCGTCCCTGCTCCGCGACGGTGCGGGCGAACGCCTCGCGGGTGGCGCCGGTCAGCTCGTCGGCGTACAGCGCCTCGGGCCTGGCCAGCGCGGATATGCCCCGGTAGTGGGCGAACTCGCGGTGTGCGGCGAGCCAGGGCAGCGGGCGGGGGGTGCGGGACTCGGGGGCCCAGCGGGCGGCGTCGGTGGCGGAGAAGCCGAGGCGGCCCTTGTTCGCCACCAGCCACGGGTGACCGGTCTGGCGCCCCTCGAGCTCGGCGTGGTCCAGGTCGGCGAGCTCCGCGGCGCTGATCGGGTCGGCCGCCAGGGCCACGTCGGCGCTGAGGGTCGCGGTGAGCTCGCGGATCAGATGGCCCGTGGTGTCGCCGGAGAGCCCGAGCAGCGTGTCATGGGCGCGGGCCACGAACTCCAGCGGGTCGGCGCCGGGTGGCAGGCTCGCCGGATCCACGCTCCAGTGGCCGTAGGCGCCGCGCCTGGCCCGGAAGCGGTAGCCGAGGTCGGAGGCGACGCGCAGGTGGTAGGCGTCGGCCGGCGGGCCGTCCGGGCGAGGGGTGACGATGCCCTCGTAGGCGAACTCGCCGATCATCTTGGCCAGCAGTCCGCGGGCTGCCAGCTCCCAGACGGTCTGGCCGGCGCTGGCCGGCCTGGCGGGAAACGGGGACACGGGCTCTCCTCCTCGGTCGCGGGGGCGGGGGTCGGGCCGGCCACCGGGCGCTCAGCGCTCCCTGAGCATCAAGGCGGCACGTTTCTCCGGGAGCAGGACCTCGCCGACCCGCCGGAAGCCGGCGGCGCGGAAGGCGGCGATCGAGGCCGCGTTGCGCACGTCGGGCTCGGCGACCACGCGCCCGCAGCGCGGCCGGTGGCGCAGCACGAGGTCGGCGACGGCGCGCAGCAGGGCGGCGCCGACGCCGCGGCCGCGGTCCTCGGGGCGGCCGATCAGCAGGTGCAGACCGGTGTCGTGCGGGCGGGACGGGTAGTGGTGGGCGAGCGGATCGAGATCGGCCCGGTAGATCTCCCAGTAGCTCATCGGCCGCCCGTCGAGCACGCCGACGCAGGGCACGCTCCGGCCGCCGCCCTTCGCGAGCTGGCCCCGGACGTGCGCCGCGGTGCGCTCGGGCGGCCCGGCGAGCGACCAGAAGGCGTCGACCACTGGATCGTTCATCCAGGAGGCGAGGAGTCCGAGGTCACGGGCCGGGACCACGGGCACGAGGCGCAGCTCCCCGGCCGGCGTGTCGGCCGGCCCCCAGTCGGCGATCCGGCCGACTGGAGGGAGCGGTTCGGCACACTCTTCCTCGGCGTCCTGATCTTCTCCGGCCTCGGCGGTGGCGGCGCCCCCGGCCTGGGGCTGGGCGTCGGACATGCGGCTCCTTCAGGCGGTGGCCAGCGGATTGGGGACCGTCACATAGACGGACTGGCCGTCCACCGGGCCGACGAGCTCGTCGAGACCGTGCAGGCGGGTGAGCATGTTGGCCTTGCAGCGCAGGGTCGCCGACTCCAGCAGGTGGGCCACCAGCGACGACACGGGATCGCCCCCCGCACCACGGGCCTCCTCGGTCAGGAAGCGGCGGAACGCGGCCAGCAGGAGGCCCTCGTCGGCGAGCCGTTGCGCCCCGAAGGCGCCGATGAGGCCGAGCACGTTGTTGATGCCGAGGTAGTAGGCGAACCGCTCGTCCGCCACCTCGTCGGCCACGAAGGTGTCGGAACTGGCGCCGATCCCGGGCAGCCGGCGCTCCAGGACCTCGCGGTGCGAGGCACGGAAGTAGTACCCCTGGTTGTCCCGGTAGCGACCGCCGGCCGGCCAGCCCTCGGCGTCGAGCAGGACCAGCGTGTTCTGCTGGTGGGCCTCGAGCGCCACGCCCGCCCGGGCGTCGAGCCAGAGCAGCGGCCGGACCACCGTGCGCAGATAGCGGAGCAGCCACTCGGCGGCCACGGCCGGCGTGCCGCGCCCGGTGCGGTCGGCGATGGCGCACACCACGTCGGCCAGGCGGGAGCGCAGCTCGGCCTCGGGGCGGCCGGGCCAGGGTCGGGGACCGGTGAGCGCCGCCAGGCACAGGGCGTCGTCCCGTGGCCCGAACGGGTTGTGCCGCAGGACGGTGTCGAGGCCGGGCACGGGCCTGCCCTGCGCATCGTCCACGGCGAGCCAGGCCGGGTCGCGCACGATGTCGAACCCCGGTCCTGTGGGGAAGGCGGCGCGCCACTGCGCGCCGAGCCCGCTGGAGAGCAGCCGGTGCACCTCGACGCCCCGGTGCAGCTCCTTGCGCAGGTTCTCCCGGCGGGAGTTGGTGATGCGCAGGGCGAGCGAGAGCTTGAGCATGGCGGGCGCGCCCGGCCGGTGCACCGTGCGGACCGAGGATGTGGGGTACCACGGTTCGCCGTGCTCGCCGAGGTCGTGCAGCAGCCCGGCGCCCAACAGCGCGGCCACGGACGGGCGGTGGACCACGTCGCGGGCCTGCCAGGGGTGCAGCGGCAGCGGCACCGTGCCGGGCGGGAGGGCGAGCCCGGGGCCGGCGAGACGGGCGGCGAGCACCTCGGCCGGCACCGTCTCGCCGCGCTCCGTCCACGCGGAGTCGGCGGCGAGCACCGAGCGGTCGACGGCCATCCAGTGCAGCGGGAACGAGCCGCGCAACTCGGGTGATGAGCGCCGGGACTCGTGGCCCGCCAGGCCCTCGCGGCTCTTGGGAGTGGGGTGCAGCGGGTGGCCGAGGAGGAGGGACTGCTCGGCGTCGAGGAAGGCGTGGCCGTGCGCGGAGGGCCCCGGGGCGCGGCGCCGCTCCGCCAGGAAGCCGGCGGTCCGCCGCACCGAGTCGGCGACCCGGCCCACCATCGCGGTGGCCTCGGCGCCGCCCCGGCCGGCGCCGCCCCGGTGCGCCGCCTCCCGGCCGAGCAGGGCGGCCAACGTGACCGCGTCCACGGGAGCGGCGGCCGGAGGCGCGCCCTCGATGCGCACCGCGCCGAAACGGTGCCAGCCGGTGGCCGACCAGTACCGGAGGCCGACGCGGAGCACGACGCCCGAGGCGGCGAGCGGGACGAGCAGGGTGCGCCCGGTCGGCCTCGCCGCGCCGGTCTCCCTGATCCAACAGCGCAACAGGCTCTCCACGGTGGCCGCGTCGGCCGCCACCTCGGCGAGCGGATGCTCCAGCGGATCGGCGGCGTCCGCCGCCGGCGCGCCCTCCTGCTCGGCCGGCTGGGACCGCTCGCCCCTCGGCTGCCGCGGGATGGCCGGCTCCATGAGCCGGGCCGACCGGCGACGGACGGGCTGGCGCTCGCGGCCCGGGCTGCGGTCGGGACGAGGGCGTCCGTTCATCTCTCACCTGTCTGTGCTGGTGCTTCGCTGCTCCATCCGTAGTAACGATCGCGCGCGGGCGGGAACACGGCCTGTGGCAAGATCCTTTGGGCGATCCGCGAAGCGCGCGCCGTGGGCCGTCCCTTCGCGCCCCGGTGGAACCGGGGACCCGGCTGCTGCCGTCCAGTTGGTCACCGGCATAGTGGGGGTCGCCCTCCGCGCCGGCGGTGTGCCGGGCAGACGCTCCGAGCACCACCGAGCAATACCAGTGAGACCACCCAGGGGGAGTTCACCCATGTCATCGATACGCAGGCGATCTTCACGTCGCCGCGCCGCGCTCGCAGCCACGGCGATGGCCGCCTGTCTCGCGCTCACCGCCACCGCCTGCAACGGCGACGACGAGTCGAGCGACGACGCCCAGGCGCCGACCGACAGCTCCTCGGAAGGCACCGAGGGAGGCCGTGAACTCCAGGACATCATCGACAACCTGCCGTTCGACTTCGACGTCGACGCCTGGCTCGACGGCGGTTGGGAGAACTGGGACCAGGACACCTGGCTCCGCGAGGTCGGCGACTTCGTCAACCCGATCATCGAGGGCCTGTGGGACCCGGACCGCATGGGCCAGGCCGAGGACCCCGACCAGTCGATCGACGACGACCAGATCCAGGAGGACCCGAACGCGCCCGAGGCCGACGACCCGATGGCGGACCGGGGCATCACCGACCCCGAGCCGCTGCCCGTCGAGGCCGTCCCGGTGCAGACCCCGTACACGGAGAACGGCGCGCCGATCGGCAAGGTGTTCTTCGACAGCCCGGAGGGACCGATGGTCTGCTCCGGCACCGTGGTCAGCGACCCGAACAACCCGGGCCGTTCGAACCTGGTGGCCACCGCGGGCCACTGCGTGCACGCGGGGGTCGGCGGCGGCTGGTACCGCAACATCAGCTTCGTGCCGGCGTACAACAACAACGGTCTGAGCGCGGCCGAGGCCAACGACCCGGCCAACGCCGAGGAGGTCGCGCCCTACGGCGTCTTCTGGGCCAACTACGTGTCGACCACCCAGTACTGGATCGACAACGGCACCACCACGGGCGGCGACGGCGCCCACGGCGACTTCGCGGTGCTGTCCGTGGAGCCGGAGGACGGCAGCGGGCTCTCCCTCGAGGAGACGGTCGGCGCGTCCGTCCCCGTCAACTTCGACGCCCCGGCGGTCTCCGGTCTCGGCACCGTCTCGCTCTACGGCTTCCCGGCGGCCGAGCCCTACGACGGCGCCCTGATGTACAACTGCGACGGCGACCCGGGCCGGCTGTCCATCGACGCCACCATGCCGGTGCTCTACTGGGTCGGCTGCACCATGACCGGCGGTTCGTCCGGCGGCCCCTGGCTGCGGACGGGTGACGACGGCAACGCCGAGCTGATCTCGGTCAACTCCATCGGTCCGTTCGAGAGCACCTGGCTCGCCGGACCGCGGCTGGACGTGGAGGCGCGTGACGTCCTCGAGTACGTGAGCCAGCAGGCCGGCTGATCCGGCACCCGGCGACGACGAGGGGCCGGTGTCCGCGAGCGGACACCGGCCCCTTCCGTGTTTTGGTCAGCCGCCGGCGGCGACGGCGCTCGGGCTCCGCTCGGTGCGGCTGCCGGGCACCGGCTCCGACGGGTCGTTGCCGAGCCGGACGACGCGGTTGGCGCCGTCCACGTGGACGACCGTGGGCCGCAGCTCACGGGCCTCGGCGTCGTCCACCTGCGCGTAACTGATGAGGATGACGAGGTCGCCCGGCTGGACGAGGTGGGCCGCCGCGCCGTTGATGCCGATGACGCCGCTGCCCCTGGCGCCCTCGATCACATAGGTCTCGAGGCGGTTTCCGTTGTCGATGTCGACGATGTGGACGAGCTCGCCGGGCAACAGGTCGGCCGCGTCCATCAGATCGGCGTCGACGGTGACCGACCCGACATAGTGCAGGTCCGCCTCGGTGACGGTGGCACGGTGGATCTTCGACTTGAACATGGTGCGCAACACGATGCACGTTCTCCCTGGTCAGAGGGGTCGCGCTCCCGGGAGGGATACGCGCCGCCACCAGCATACGCGGGCGGCCGCGCGTCCCTCCCGGTCCGGTCAGCCCCTGGCCGCCGGCACGTACGGCGCGAGCAGCGCCGCGAGCTCCTCGTGGACCTGGGCCTTGAGCAGCGTGCCGTCGCCGGTGTGCTCCTCGGCGAGCACCTCGCCCTCCGCGTGCACCCGGGAGACCAACGCGCCCTCGGTGTAGGGCACCAGCGCCTCGAGCTCGACGGCCGGCCGCGGCAGCTCGGCGTCGATGGTGGCCAGCAGCTCGGCCATGCCCTGGCCGGTCTGCGCCGACACGGCGATCGCCCGGCGCTCGGTGCGCAGCAGCCGCTGCAGGACCAACTCGTCAGCCACGTCCGCCTTGTTGACGACCACAATCTCCGGGATGTCGCGGGCCCCGACCTCGCCGATCACCTCGCGCACGGCGGCCAACTGCTCCTCGGGGACGGGGTGCGAGCCGTCCACCACGTGCAGGATCAGGTCGGCCTCGCCGACCTCCTCCATGGTGGAGCGGAACGCCTCGACCAGGTCGTGCGGGAGGTGCCGCACGAAGCCGACGGTGTCGGCCAGCGTGTACGCCCGCCCGCTCGGGGTCTCGGCGCGGCGCACCGTCGGGTCGAGGGTGGCGAACAGCGCGTTCTCCACCAGGACGCCGGCGCCCGTGAGCCGGTTGAGCAGCGAGGACTTGCCGGCGTTGGTGTAGCCGGCGATGGCGACCGAGGGCACCTTGTTGCGGCGGCGCTCCTGGCGCTTGACCTCGCGGCCGGTCTTCATCTCCGCGATCTCCCGGCGCATCTTCGCCATCTTCTCGCGGATCCGCCGCCGGTCGGTCTCGATCTTGGTCTCACCCGGACCGCGGGTGGCCATGCCGCCGCCACCGCTGGAACCGCCGCCGCCCATCTGCCGGGAGAGCGACTGGCCCCAGCCGCGCAGCCTCGGCAGCATGTACTGCATCTGGGCCAGCGAGACCTGGGCCTTGCCCTCGCGGGACTTGGCGTGCTGGGCGAAGATGTCCAGGATCAGGGCGGTGCGGTCGACCACCTTGACCTTGACGACGTCCTCCAGGTGGATCAGCTGGCCCGGGCTCAGCTCACCGTCGCACACCACGGTGTCGGCGCCGGTCTCCAGCACCAGGTCGCGCAGCTCCTGGGCCTTGCCCGAGCCGATGTAGGTGGCCGGATCCGGCTTGTCACGGCGCTGGATCACGCCGTCGAGCACGAGCGCGCCCGCGGTCTCCGCGAGGGCGGCCAGCTCGGCCAGCGAGTTCTCCGCGTCCCTGGCCGTGCCCGAGGTCCAGACGCCGACCAGCACGACGCGCTCCAGGCGCAGCTGCCGGTACTCGACCTCGGTGACGTCCTCGAGCTCGGTGGAGAGGCCGACGATCCGGCGGAGCGCGGCGCGGTCTTCGCGGTCGAACTGCTCACCGTCCCGCTCCTCGTCGATACCGCTCCAGGCGACGTCCTCGTCCATCAGGGCGTCGGCCCGGCGACCGGCGTCGCGGCGCTGGTGGTCCTGAGGATTGTGAGGAAGAGAGGAGAAGGTCAATTCGATCCTTAGGGTCGACTGCGATGACTGTTCGGGGAACGCCCGGGCGAACCGGAGAATTCCCGGCGCCCGCACCATGGTGGCACGCGGACACCGCCCCGTCATCCGGGTTTGGCGGTGGTGTCGGACGTCGTGGGACCCGCGTCAGGACCCGGTGCGCACGGCTCGGCTCACGTCGTAGACGCCGGGGACCCGGCGCATCGCCCGCATCAGACCCGGTAGCCGCGAGGCGTCGGGAAGTCGCAGCGTGTAGGTGTGCCGCACGCGCTGCTCGCGCGGCGGCTCGACCTCGGCGTGCACCACGGCGGCGCCCTGGGCCGCGATGGCCTCGGTGAGGTCGGCGAGGAGTTCGGCGCGGCCCAGGGCCTCGGCGCGCAGCGTGACGCGGCCCTCGACGGCCCCCGAGCGCCAGCCGACGGCCAGCGGCTGTCGCCCGGCGCCGACCATGCGGACCGCGGAGGGACAGCTCTCCCGGTGCACGGTGACGGCGCCACCACGCACCGTGAAGCCGAGGGCGCGGTCCGGTGGCACCGGGGTACAGCAGCGGGCGAGCCTGACCGGCGCGCCGGGCGCGTCGGTCACCACGGCGCCCTGCGCCTCGGCCGCGGTCTCGGGCCCCGCGCCGGGCTCGGCGGCCGGGGCCGGCACCCGGGCGCGTGGCCCCGCGGCCGGGGCGGGACGCTCCGGCTCGCCCTCCGCCTCGGGGGTCCGCGCGTCGAGCCAGCGGCGGATCGCGATCCTGGCGGCCGGGGTGACGGCGTAGTCGAGCCACTCGGGGGACGGTCCCGAGCCGCCGTCCGGGGCGAGCAGCAGGCTCACCGTGTCCCCGTCGCGCAGCACGGTGCGCAGGCTGGCGAGCCGGCCGTTGACCCGGGCGCCGAGACAGGCGTGCGCGGCCTTGCCGTGCCGGGCGTACGCGGCGTCCACACAGGTGGCGCCGGCCGGCAGCTGGAGGGGGCCCTCGTCGGCCCGCTCGGCGAACACGGTGATCTCGCGGTCGCTGGCGAGCTCGTCGCGCAGCGAGCTCCAGAAGGTGTCCGGGTCCGGCTCCTGCCGCTGCCATTCGAGCAGCCGGGAGAGCCAGCCGGGGCGGGTCGGGTCGACGCGCTCGCCGTCGTCCCCCGCGGCCTCGCCGTCGGCCGACCGGTGCGGGTCGCCCAGGGCGACGACGCCGGTCTCGGCGACGCTGTGCATCCGGTGGGTGCGCACCAGCACCTCGGCGAGCCGGCCCCCGTCGTCGAGGAAGGCGGTGTGCAGCGACTGGTAGAGGTTGAACTTGGGCGCCGCGATGAAGTCCTTGAACTCCGAGACGACGGGGGTGAAGCAGGTGTGCAGCTCGCCGAGGACCGCGTAGCAGTCGGCGTCCTCGGCGACCAGGATCAGCAGCCGGCCGTAGTCGCAGGGGCCGAGCTCGCCGCGCTTGCGGCGGGCCCGGTGCACGGAGAGCACGTGCCGCGGCCTGATGTGTACCTCGGCGGCGACGCCGGCCGCGCGCAGCACCTCGCGCACGGACTCGGCGACGGCGGCGAGCGGGTCGGGGCGCCGGGCGTGCTCGCGGATCAACGCCCTGGCCTGCGCGTGCTCCTCCGGGTGCAGGACGGCGAAGACCAGGTCCTCCAGCTCGGTCTTGAGGGTCTGCACGCCCAGGCGCTCGGCCAGCGGGATCAGCACGTCGCGGGTGACCCGCGCGATGCGCGCCTGCTTCTCGGGGCGCATCACGCCCAGGGTGCGCATGTTGTGCAGCCGGTCGGCGAGCTTGATGGACATGACCCGGACATCGCTGCCGGTGGCGACCAGCATCTTGCGGAAGGTCTCGGGCTCGGCCGCCGCGCCGTAGTCCACCTTCTCCAGCTTGGTGACGCCGTCCACGAGGTGGCGTACCTCGTCGCCGAAGGCGGCGCCCACCTGGTCGAGCGTCACCTCGGTGTCCTCGACGGTGTCGTGGAGCAGCGAGGCGGTCAACGTGGTGGTCTCGGCGCCGAGTTCGGCGAGGATCAGGGTCACGGCCAGCGGGTGGGTGATGTACGGCTCGCCGCTCTTGCGGGTCTGGCCGCGGTGCGCGGACTCGGCCAGCAGGTAGGCGCGGCGCAGCGTGTCCAGGTCGGCGCCCGGGTGGTGACGGCGGTGGACCTGGGCGACGTGCTCGATGGCGTCGGGCAGCCGGTTGTTGACGGCCGCTCCGAAGATGGCAGCGCGGCCGAGCTGACGCAGCCTCAGCACGTCCCGGCGGTGCCCCCGCCGGCCCCTCGGTGCTGTCGCCTCTGCGCTCATGGGGTGGCACCTCCCGCGGTCTTTGGACCGGACCGCGGCTCATCCCAGTGATCCCCGTGACCTGTGATCCCGCAGCGGCGCCGGTGCTTGATGCTACCGAGCCCAGCACGCCGCCCCGACCACCGGCCGCCCCTAACGTGGTGGATCACCCAGGCGAGTGACTTATGTCCGGGGAAAGGTGGCTGAAAGCGATGGCTCCTCAGGCCAGGAACCGTCCGGCGCACGACGGGCGCACATCAGCGCACGTCAGCGCACGTGGGGGCGGGCGTGGAGCGGGCGGGTCAGCCGAGCAGGGCCGGTTCGAGGGTGCCCTCGGCCACCAGGACGGCGGGGCCGGTGAGGGTGATGGTGCCGTTGGGGAACTCGGTGACGACGAGTCGGCCACCTGGCACGTCCACGGTGTGGACCGCTGGCTCGCCGTCCCTGGCGGGGTCGAGACCGCCGCGACGGGCGGCGGCGACCGCCACGGCGCAGGCACCGGTGCCGCAGGAGCGGGTCTCGCCCGAGCCGCGCTCGTGGACCCGGAGGGCCACGTGGCGGGGGCCGCGATCCACGACGAACTCGACGTTGACCCCAGCGGGAAAGGCGGTGGCCGGCGCGACGGCCGGCGGGTCGAACAGCCGCCCGGCGTCGCCCAGGTCGCCGACGAAGGCCACGGCGTGCGGGTTGCCCATGTCGACCTGGAGCGCGGGCCAGCTGCGCTCCCCCACGGCGACGGTGACGGCCGGTTCCGGTCCCGCGGGCAGCCGGGCGGCCCCCATGTCGACGACGACGTCCCCGCCCTCCGCGAAGCGGACGCGGCGCACGCCGGCCCGGGTGGCGACGGGCAGCCACTCCCCCGCCCCGCCGGCGGCGGTGCCGTCCTTGACGAGGCCGGCGTGGCGCAGGTAGTGCGCGAAGACCCGGACGCCGTTGCCGCACATCTCGGCCACGCTGCCGTCCGCGTTGCGGTAGTCCATGAACCACTCGGCCTCGCCCGCCAGGGCGCGGGCCGCCGGCTCCGCGGCGGAGCGCACCACACGCAGCACGCCGTCCCCGCCCACGCCGGCGCGCCGGTCGCAGATCCGGGCGACGGCGGCGGGCGTGAGGTCGAGCCGGCCCTCGGGGTCGGGGATGATGACGAAGTCGTTCTCGGTGCCGTGACCCTTGAGGAACGGCACGGGCTGCGTGGTGGTGCTCACCCGTCCGATCGTAGTCGGGGTCAGCGCAGGCCGGCGACGCGCCAGACGGCGAGCAGGGCGAAGAGGACGAGGCCGAGGCCGTAGAGCGCGAGCACCCGCCAGTCGGGGCGGCGCCCCGAGCCGCGCGGCGGCAGCCCGGGCCAGGTGAAGCCGGCCCGGCCGGCGGCCATCATGCCCCAGCCGGCGGCGCTGCAGCCGATCAACAGACCGAGCATGGCCACCACGGCGCCCGCGCCGTCGAAGGCGAAGGCCAGCGGGAAGGCGAACATCAGGGCGCCGAGCAGGCTCAGCACGACGATGGGGGCGAAGAGGACGAGCTTCAGCCGCCGCGGCGGGCGCAGCTCCTCGTAGAACTCGCCGCCGGCCGCGGGGTCGGGCACCGCCGTGGTCTCCGCGTAGTCGTCTCCCGCGACAGGATCGGCGTCGACGTCGAGCTCGGCCTCGGTACCGGGGTCGAGGCGGGACGGGGGCGCGGGAACGTCCTCCGCCGTGCCGTTGCTTTCGCGAGGGCTGGCCTCCATCGCCACGCGCCCTCCCTACCTGGTTCCAACGGTTCACGGCCATTGCGACATTGCTCGATGATGGCACGCGCGATGGCCGCTCCCGCCCGCTTGGAGCGTCCCGATGCCATCACGTGATCAGGATGTGACCGTCCGTTCGAGCAGGTTCCACGCCCGTTCCACGAGTCCCTCGCGCCCCTCCCGCGACCCGTCGAGCCAGTGCACTCGGGCGTCGCGGCGGAACCAGCTCTCCTGCCTGCGGGCGAACCGCCGGGTGGCGCGAACCGTCTCCTCCCGCGCCTCGTCCTCCCCACACTCGCCGGCCAGGGCGGCGAGCACCTGGTGGTAGCCGAGGGCACGCGAGGCGGTGCGCCCGGAGCGCAGCCCGACCCGCTCCAGGGCGCGCACCTCGTCGACGAGCCCGGCACGCCACATCCGGTCCACCCGGTCGGCGATCCTGGCGTCCAGCTCGGGGCGGTCCACGGCCACGCCCAGCTGCAGCGTCGGGTAGACCGTGGGGTCGATGCCCGGGCCCGGCAGCTGGGCGGTGAAGGGGCGGCCCGTGATCTCGATGACCTCCAGGGCGCGGACGATCCGGCGGCCGTTGCTCGGCAGGATGGCCTCGGCGGCCCTGGGGTCGGCGGCGGCCAGCCGGGCGTGCAGGGCGCCGCTGCCGACGGTGGCGAGCTCCTCCTCGAGCCGGGCGCGGACGGCGGGCTCGGTGCCGGGGAACTCCAGGGCGTCGACGGCGCCGCGCACGTAGAGGCCGGAGCCGCCGACCAGCACGGGCGTGCGGCCGGCCGCGAGCAGTCGGTCGATGGTGGCCCGGGCCAGCCGCTGGTACTCGGCGACGCTCGCGGTCACGGTGACGTCCCAGACGTCGAGCAGGTGGTGCGGCACGCCCCGGCGCTCCTCCTCGGTGAGCTTGGCGGTGCCGATGTCCATGCCGCGGTACAGCTGCATCGAGTCGGCGTTGACCACCTCGCCGCCGAGGCGCTCGGCCAGCGCGACGCCGAGGTCGGACTTGCCGGCCGCGGTCGCCCCGACGACGGCGATGACCTGCGGGGCTGGGGCTGGGGTGTTCACCCGGGAAGTCTCGCAGACCGGCCGGCCGGTCCTCGAACGAGCGACGTGACGCGGGGGCTTTGGGGTCGTTTGGGGTTCCGAGGGCGAATCGCCGGCCTTCCGGCCGTTCATCGCCCCTGAGTCGTCAGGTCAGGAGAGGTCCATGGGTGTGTTCAGCTGGTTGCGTCGCCGTGCCGCCGAGGAGGAGCCGCCCGCCGGCAGGGGTCCGGAGGCGGCGGCGGGCGCCGGCGCCGCGGCGGAGTCGGTCGGCATCCCGAAGCAGACGGCGGCGGCCGAGGCGGCGGACAACGAGGCCAGGGAGACCGAGGAGGCCAGCGAGGCCGGGGAGGGCGCCCGAGCGTAGCCGCTCGCCCTCCCTCAGGCCCGGGGGGTTCAGGACCAGGAGGCGACGAAGTAGCCGACCCCGTAGGGCGCGTCGTCGTAGAGCAGCCGGCCGGCGAGGCCGGCGCCCTCCGCCGCGGCGGCGAGCAGCTGCCAGCCGGATCGGCCGGCGGCCCCGAGCTCGGCCGCGAGCTCGGGGTCGACACGGCGCAGGGCGGCCAGGTCGGCCGCGCCGAGGGCGCGCGCGGCGGCCGCGTCGAAGTCCGCCGCGCGCTCGTCGAAGTAGCCGGGTGCCTTGGGCGAGCGGCAGGTGCTGCCGTCGCCCATGACCAACAGCGCGAGCCGCTCCGCGCCGCCGGCGAGCTCGCGGCCGGCGGCCGCGCACCGCTCGGGGTCGAGCTCCTCGCCCACGGCCAGCGCCGCCACGGGGGCCGAGCGCCAGCCGACGCGCTGGAGCAGCCACGATCCCACGGTCAGCGAGGGCGGCAGCTCGGGCTCCCCCGAGTCGCCCGCGGCCCCCCGGACCGGGGCGCCGAGCACGGTCTCGACGCCGACCCCGAAGCCGCGCAGCGAGCCCCGGGCGCCGGCCGCCAGGCGTGCGAGGCCGTCGCCGGCCGCGGGGCCCGCGACCACGAGGCGCTCGGGCCGGGCCGCGGAGAGCACCGCCAGCGCGTCGTAACACGCGGCGCGCGCCGCGTCGAGTTCGTGGGCGGCGCCCCCGGCGACCTCGGGGACCAGCAGCGGCGGGCAGGGACAGACGGCGGCGGCGACGAGCATGTCGGGAGCCTAACCCCGGGTAGCGGCGGGCCGGTCAGGACACCGCGCAGCCGCCGGCCGGTTCCGGCAGCGGGGCGGGGACGCCGACGCCCGGCAGGCCGAGCATCACGCCCGCCGGCTTGGCGTCACCGGCCGGGGCCGCGGCGCGCCGCTCCCAGGCGTCCCCCGAGCGGGTGCGGCGGACGGCCCTGACCTCGCCCTCGGCCAGCAGGTGGTGCGGGGCGGCGTAGGTGATCTCGACGGTGGCCAGGTCGCCCGGCCTGACCGGCTCGGTGGGGCGGGTGAAGTGGACCAGGCGGTTGTCGGGGGCCCGGCCCGAGAGCCGGCGGGTGGTGTCGTCCTTGCGGCCCTCGCCCTCGGCGACCAGCACCTCCACGGTGCGGCCGACCTGCTTCTTGTTCTCCGCCCAGGAGATCTCCTCCTGGAGGGCGACGAGACGCTCGTACCGCGCCTGGACGACCTCCTTGGGGATCTGCCCCGGCATCTCGGCCGCCGGGGTGCCGGGCCGCTTGGAGTACTGGAAGGTGAAGGCCTGCGCGAAGCGGGCCTCGCGCACCACGTGCAGGGTCTCCTCGAAGTCCTCCTCGGTCTCGCCGGGGAAGCCCACGATGATGTCGGTGGTGATGGCCGCGTCCGGGATGGCCGCCCTGACCTTCTCGATGATGGACAGGTACCGCTCCTGGCGGTAGGAGCGGCGCATGGCGCGCAGCACCCGGGAGGAGCCGGACTGCAGGGGCATGTGCAGCTGCGGCATCACGTTGGGCGTCTCGGCCATGGCCTCGATGACGTCGTCGGTGAAGTCACGCGGATGCGGGGAGGTGAACCGGACCCGCTCCAGGCCCTCGATACCGCCGCAGGCGCGCAGCAGCTTGGAGAACGCCTGCCGGTCGCCGATGTCCGAGCCGTAGGCGTTGACGTTCTGGCCGAGCAGGGTGATCTCGCTGACGCCCTCGGCGACCAGCGTCTCGATCTCGGCGAGGATGTCGCCCGGCCTGCGGTCCTTCTCCTTGCCGCGCAGCGCGGGCACGATGCAGAAGGTGCAGGTGTTGTTGCAGCCGACGGAGATGGCGACCCAGGCGGCGTAGGCGCTCTCGCGGCGGGTCGGCAGGGTGGAGGGGAAGGCCTCCAGCGACTCGGCGATCTCGACCTGGGCCTCGCGCTGGATCCTGGCGCGCTCGAGCAGCACGGGCAGGCTGCCCACGTTGTGCGTGCCGAAGACGACGTCGACCCAGGGGGCGCGGCGCACGATGGTGTCCCGGTCCTTCTGGGCGAGGCAGCCGCCGACGGCGATCTGCATCCCGGGGCGGGCGCTCTTCTTCGGCGCGAGCTGGCCCAGGTTGCCGTAGAGCCGGTTGTCCGCGTTCTCCCGGACGGCGCACGTGTTGAAGACCACGATGTCGGCCGCGTCGGCGCCCGGCTCGGCGGCGACGTAGCCGGCGGCCTCGAGCAGCCCGGCCATTCGCTCCGAGTCGTGGACGTTCATCTGGCAGCCAAACGTCCTGACTTGGTATGTGCGCGCGACTTCCGGCATGCGAGAACTCAATCCAAATCGATCCGGGACCAGCTAGAGGCAGTCCCCAAGTCTACGTTCCGCTGGTAGCTTGCTCGGGTGGCTCCCAGCGCGCAGGACCGCCGCCTGCTCTCCATGCGTACGCTGCGCCGCCGGCCGGTGCCCGTGCTGCTCGGTGTGGCGGTCGCGCTCGTCGTGCTGGCCGGCCTGTTGTGGCGGCCGCTCTTCGGCTCCGACCCGCGGCCGACCGGCTCGGTGACCATGAGCACCGGCGTCGCCAGCGGGGTCTACTCCCGCTACGGTGAGCTGCTCCGCGGCCAGCTCGCGCGGGACGCCCCGGATCTGGAGATAACGCTGGAGCCGAGCGAGGGCTCGGTGCAGAACATCCAGCGGCTGGTGGCCGGGGAGGCCGACTTCGCCATCGCCACCGCCGACGCGATAGCCGCCTACCGGGCGGCGGACCCCGAGGGCGCCGACCTGCTGCGGGCGTGCGCGCGGCTCTACGACGACTACATCCAGCTGGTGGTGCCGGCCGACTCCCCGGTGCGGGACGCCGCGGACCTGGTCGGCCTGCGGGTGGGCGTCGGTCAGGACCAGTCGGGGGTGCAGCCGGCGGCCAGACAGCTGCTCGAGGCGGCCGGCCTCGACATGGAGGAGGACATCGTCCCGATCCGCTCCGGGATCGACGCGATGCCCACGATGCTGGAGGCGGGCCGCCTCGACGCCTTCTTCTGGTCCGGCGGGCTGCCCACCTCGGCGGTGCAGCGGCTGGCGGCCAACACCGACATCCGCCTGGTGCCGCTCGGCGACCTGCTGCCCGCGATGACGGCGCTCGGCCCGCAGAACGCCTACTACCGGGCGGCCGGGCTGCCGCCCGACGCCTACCCGGCCATCCCCGGCTCGCAGGTGGTGGACACCCTGGCGGTGGCCAACCTGCTGCTGACCACCGAGAGCGTGGACGAGGCGCTGACCGAGCAGGTGACCAGGTCCGTGATCAACGGTCGGGACCGCATCGGGCAGGCGGTGCACGCCGCGCAGCGCGTGGACCGGCGCACGGCCATCTACACCCAGCCGCTCGAACTGCACCCGGGCGCCCGCGACTACTACCGCTCCGTCAAGCCCTAGGGCCTGTCTTTTGGATCTTCGTGGATCAGCGAGCGGCGGATGGCGCCCGGCTGGCAAGGCGCCGGATCGCAGCTCGTACTTGCCCGTACTCGCGCGATTCGGCAACGCAGCCAGGCGGGATGCCAGTCGTCGCGAGCCCGCGAAGATCCGGAAGACAGGCCCTAGCCGCGAAACCCCGGTCCCGCCGTCGTCACGTCCCACCATCGTCCATCGCGCCACGACAAGGGAGTCAGCCGAGCATGCACGATGACCGCAACCTCGTCGAACAGCGACTGCACCGGGTGCTGACCGAGCGGATCAGGCCCGCCGTCCACGGTCCCGCCGTGGAGCTGGCCCTGGAGCGCTGGGACGCCCCGGGCGAGCCGGTGCCGGTGGCCGAGGGGCTCGCCGCCACCTACCGCCCGGCCGCGGTGGGCGACGCCTGGGGGCCGGCCTGGGGCACGACCTGGTTCCGGGTGACGGGTCTGGTGCCCGCCGCGTGGGCGGGCCGCACCGTGGAGGCGGTGCTCGACCTGGGCTTCGACCGGCGGATGCCGGGGTTCCAGTGCGAGGGCCTGGTCTACCGGCCGGACGGCGAGGCCGTGAAGGGGCTGCACCCGAGCAACGACTGGGTGCGGATCGCCGACGCGGCGGCCGGCGGGGAGCGCGTCGAACTGCTGGTGGAGGCGGCCGCCAACCCCATCCTCAACGAGCAGGGGCCCGGCCCGCTCGGCGATCGGCTGACCGCGGGCGACGAGCCGCTGTACCGGGTGACGCGGATGGACCTGGCGGTCTTCGAGCCCCAGGTGTGGGAGCTGGTGCAGGACCTCGAGGTGCTGGGCGGTCTGATGACGCGGCTGGCCGTCGAGGACGCCAGGCGGTGGACCATCCTGCGGGCCGTGGAGGGCGCGCTCGACGCGCTGGACCTGGACGACGTCGTCGGCAGCGCGCCCGCCGCGCGGGCCGCGCTGGCCGGGGTGCTGGCCGCTCCGGCGCACGCCTCGGCGCACCGGGTCAGCGCGGTGGGCCACGCGCACATCGACTCGGCCTGGCTGTGGCCGCTGCGCGAGACGGTGCGCAAGGTGGCGCGCACCTCGGCGAACGTGGTCGCCCTGATGGACGACCACCCGGAGTTCGTCTTCGCGATGTCGCAGGCGCAGCAGCTGGCCTGGCTGAAGGAACACCGTCCCGAGGTGTACGCGCGGGTCAAGCAGCGGGTGGCGGACGGCTCGTTCGTGCCGGTGGGCGGCATGTGGGTGGAGTCGGACACCAACATGGTCGGCGGCGAGGCCATGGCCAGGCAGTTCGTGCACGGCAAGCGGTTCTTCCTGGAGGAGTTCGGGATCGAGACCGAGGAGGTGTGGCTGCCGGACTCGTTCGGCTACACCGCGGCCCTGCCGCAGCTGGTGCGGCTCTCCGGCTCGAAGTGGTTCCTGACGCAGAAGATCTCCTGGAGCCAGACCAACGCCTTCCCGCACCACACGTTCTGGTGGGAGGGGATCGACGGCACCCGGGTCTTCACGCACTTCCCGCCGGTCGACACCTACAACTCCGACCTCGGCGGCGAGCAGCTGGCCCACGCGGCCGCCAACTACCGGGAGAAGGGGCGGGGCTCGCGTTCGCTCGTGCCGTTCGGCTTCGGTGACGGCGGCGGCGGCCCCACCCGCGAGATGCTGGCGCGCGCCCGGCGGCTGCGGGACCTGGAGGGCTCGCCGCGGGTGGAGATCGAGCGGCCCGCGGCGTTCTTCGCCAAGGCGGCGGCCGAGTACCGGGACGCGCCGGTGTGGGTGGGCGAGCTGTACCTGGAGCTGCACCGCGGCACCTACACCTCCCAGGCCAAGACCAAGCAGGGCAACCGGCGCAGCGAGTCGCTGCTGCGGGAGGCCGAGCTGTGGGCGGCGACGGCGGCGGTGCGGGTGCCCGGGTACGCGTACCCGTACGAGCGCCTCGACGCGATCTGGAAGACCGTCCTGCTCCACCAGTTCCACGACATCCTGCCCGGCTCGTCGATCGCCTGGGTGCACCGGGAGGCGCGCGCCACCTACGCGCGGCTCCGGGACGAGCTGCTGGCGCTGGTGGACGAGGCGCAACGGGCGCTGGCCGGCGGCGGGCCTGGCACGGTGGTGTTCAACGCGGCGCCGCACGGGCGGGGCGGGGTGCCGGCCGGCGGGGCCCGGCCGCGCGCCGACCTGGCGCCGGCGGCCGAGCCGGTCACCGTGGAGCGGGCTGAGGACGGTGGCTTCACGCTGGCCAACGGGCTGCTGCGGGTGGTGGTCGACGGGCGTGGTCTGGTGGTCTCGGTCGTCGAGCTGGCCTCCGGCCGGGAGGCGATCGCGCCGGGCGGCGCGGGCAACCTGCTGCAGCTCCACCCCGACCTGCCCAACCTGTGGGACGCCTGGGACGTCGACTCCTTCTACCGGCACCGGGTCACCGACCTGGTCGGGGTGGACGAGCTGACGTTGGAGGCCGCATCGGCCGAGGCGGCGACGGTGGCGGTCACCCGCTCGTTCGGGGCGGGCTCGCGGGTGACGCAGCGGCTGACGCTGCGGGCCGGCGCCCGGGTGCTGGACGCGGCGGCCGACATCGACTGGCACGAGCGGGAGAAGATCCTCAAGGCCGCTTTCCCGCTGGACGTGAAGGCGGACCAGTCGGCGGCCGAGACCCAGTTCGGGCACGTCCACCGGCCCACCCACACCAACACCTCGTGGGACGCGGCCAAGTTCGAGATCTGCGTGCACCGCTGGCTGCGGGTGGCCGAGCCCGGCTGGGGCGCGGCCGTCGTGAACGACTCGACGTACGGCCACGACGTGACGCGCGAGGTGCGTCCGGACGGCGGGCAGACCACGACGGTGCGCCTCTCGCTGCTGCGCGCCCCGCGCTACCCGGACCCGGAGACCGACCAGGGCGAGCACCTGCTGCGGTACGCGCTGGTGCCGGGCGCCTCGTTGGTCGACGCGGTCACCGAGGGCCACCGGATCAACCTGCCGGAGCGCGAGGTGCCGGGCTCGGCGGCCGTCGAGCCGCTGGTGACGGTCGCGGGCGAGGGCCTGGTGGTGGCGGCCGTGAAGCTGGCCGACGACCGCGGCGGCGACGTGGTGGTCCGGCTCTACGAGGCGACGGGCGGCCGGTCGAGCGGGCGCCTGGTGACCGGCTTCCCGCTGGCCTCGGTGACCACGACCGACCTGCTGGAGCGCCCCCTGGCCGCGGGCCCGCTGGCCCCGGAGTGCGCGATCGACGCGGCGGGCGGCGTGCCGCTGACGCTGCGCCCGTTCCAGGTCGTCACTCTGCGGCTGACGCCTGCCTCGGCAGGCTGATCGGCAGGTCCTCGCCCGGCTGCTCGGGGCCGTACCGCGGCAGGGTGATCGTCACCCGCAGGCCGTGCGGCCGGTTGTGGTCGTAGGCGACGGCGGCGCCGGCCGCGTTGAGCAGGGCGCCGACGATGGACAGGCCGAGCCCGGAGCCGTTGATGTTCTGGTGGCGGCCGCTGCGCCAGAAGCGGTCGCCGATCCGCTCCATCTCGGTGTCGTCGAGGCCGGGACCGGTGTCGGCGGTGACGATGCTGACCTGCTCGCCGCTCGCCGCGACGGTGAGCGAGACCTCGCCGCCGCTCGGGGTGAACTTGAGCGCGTTGTCGACGATCGCGTCCAGCGCGCTGGAGAGGCCGACCGGGTCGGCCCAGCCGGTGACGGCCGCGGGCCCGGTGAAGCGGAGGTCGACGCCGCGCCGCTCGGCGACGGGCTGCCAGGCGGCGAGGCGCTCGGTGACCAGCGCGGCGACGTCGGTGGTCGCCAGGTCGGCCGGGCTGTGCTCGGCGAGGGCCAGGTCGAGCAGGCCGTCGAGAACGGTGGCGAGACGCTTGCCCTCGGCCCGGACGGAGGCGATCTCCGCGTTGTCCTCCGGCAGCTCGAGACCGAGCAGGTCGATCCGCAGCAGCAGCGCGGCCAGCGGGTTGCGCAGCTGGTGCGAGGCGTCGGCGACGAACGCGCGCTGCTGTTCGAGCACCTGCTCGACGTTGTCGGCCATCTCGTTGAAGGAGTGCGCGAGCCGGCGCAGCTCGGGCGGTCCGCCCGAGGGGGCGACGCGGGCGGTGAGCCGCCCGGTGGCTATCTCGTGGGTGGCCCGGTCGAGCACCCGGACCGGCCGCAGCACCCAGCTGGTGAGCTGGATCGCGGCGGCGACGGCGAGCAGGGTGGCGGCGGCCAGGCCGGCCACGATGGGCATCCAGCCGCTGAGGATGCGGGCGCGCAGCGGGCCGGTGGGCGACTCGGTGACCACCACGGCGATCACGTCGCCGTCCCTGATCACCGGCGAGGCCACCACCAGGGTCCGGTCGGTGTTCCACGGCCAGACCTGGCTCGGGCCCTCGCTGCGCCGGCCGGCCAGCGCCTCGGCGAACTCCTGCGCGTACTTGCCGCCCGGCACCTGCCAGCCCTCCGGCGACGCGGCCATCGACTCGCCGCCGCGCTGGAAGACGCCGGCGCTGATGCCGTAGACCTCGAAGTAGGTGTCGAGCTCCTGCTGGAGGGCGACGAGCTGGTCGCCGCCGGCGTCACCGGCGGCGAACTGGGCGAGCGAGGCGAAGCGCGCGGTGTCGTCGATCCGGTCGACGACGACGCGCTGCTGCTCGCTGCGCGCCTGGCTGGCGGCGAGCGGGACGCCGAGGGCGAGCAGCACACCGGCCAGCAGCACGATGAGCAGCGGGAGCAGACGTGAGCGCATGAGGGAGTGGGGGTGGGGTCAGACGGTGGGGAGCGCCAGCCGGTAGCCGACGCCGCGGACGGTTTCGACGAGCCCGGGCCGGCGCAGCTTGGCCCGGAGCGAGGCGACGTGCACCTCGAGCGTGCGGCCCGTCCCCTCCCAGCTGGTCTGCCAGACGTCGCTGATGATCTGCTCCCGGCGGTAGACGACGCCGGGGCGCTGGGCCAGCAGGGCGAGCAGGTCGAACTCCTTGCGGGTCAGGGAGATCTGCCGGCCGTCCACCGAGACCTGGCGGGTGGCGAGCTCCACGGTGATGGGGCCGAGGCTGAGCACCCCGGTGGGGTCGGGCTCCGGGCTCGCCGGCTCCTCCTCGTGGGCCTTTCGGCGGCTGACCGCGTGTATCCGGGCCAGCAGCTCGCCGGTGTCGTAGGGCTTGACGACGTAGTCGTCGGCGCCCAGATTGAGGCCATGGATGCGGGAGCGGACGTCGCTGCGCGCGGTCACCATGATGATCGGCACCGAGGCCACGCGCCGGATCCGACCGCAGACCTCGAAGCCGTCCACGTCGGGCAGCCCGAGGTCGAGGAGCACGACGTTGAAGGTGCGGTCGCGGACCAGCGTGACGGCCTCCTCGCCGCCGCGGGCGCGGGCCACGTCGAAGCCGTGCCTGGTCAGCACGGCGACCAGGGCGGCGGCGACATGCTCGTCGTCCTCGACCAGGAGCAGTCTCACCCGCGCATTCCTCCCACGGCAGTTGAAGCGTATCCCCGCATCCATGCCGATGGACGCGGCCGGCGTCAAGGGGGTCCGGTGAGGCTGAACGGTTCCGTTACCCGGTTCTCACCGAACGCGGTGGTCACGGCACCGAGCGCAACGAGACCGCGATCACATCGTGACCCTCAATTTCCGCTCAGATCTGCTGACGGTGCTTGTAAGCGCTGGCTAAGGTCCCGTCAACCGACGAGGACGGAGCAAAGCCACGATGAGCAATGTGCCGCTGACCAAGGATGCCGCTGAGGAGGCCGCGCCCCTGGCGGAAGACCTTGTCGTCCTGGACAGCGTGAACAAGCACTTCGGTGCGCTGCACGTGCTCCAGGACATCAACCTGACGATCAAGCGCGGCGAAGTGGTCGTCGTGATCGGTCCCTCGGGTTCCGGCAAGTCGACCCTGTGCCGGACCATCAACCGCCTGGAGACCATCGACGCGGGATCGATCACCATCGACGGTGATCCCCTGCCCGACGAGGGCCGGGGTCTGGCCCGGCTGCGCGCCGACGTGGGCATGGTCTTCCAGTCCTTCAACCTCTTCGCGCACAAGACCGTGCTCGAGAACGTGATGCTGGGTCCGATCAAGGTCAGGCGTCAGAACAAGGATGAGGTCGAGACCCGGGCGCGTGAGCTGCTCGACCGGGTCGGCGTCGGCACCCAGGCCGACAAGTACCCGGCCCAGCTCTCGGGTGGTCAGCAGCAGCGGGTGGCGATCGCCCGCGCGCTGGCCATGCAGCCCAAGGTGATGCTCTTCGACGAGCCCACCTCGGCGCTCGACCCGGAGATGATCAACGAGGTCCTCGAGGTCATGCAGCAGCTGGCCAGGGAGGGCATGACGATGGTCGTCGTCACCCACGAGATGGGCTTCGCCCGTTCCGCCGCCGATCGCGTGGTGTTCATGGCGGACGGCCGGATCGTCGAAGAGGCGGCCCCGCACCAGTTCTTCGACAACCCCCGCAGCGACCGGGCCAAGGACTTCCTCTCGAAGATCCTCAAGCACTGACGCTCGCGACTCACGACCGCGACCGGCTCGGTCGCCCACGGACCCGCACCACTTTTACGACAACAAGGGATCATGCAATGAGACTCCGCAAGGCAAGCGCGCTGGCCGCCTCCGTTCTCGCTCTCTCGCTCGCCGCCACGGCGTGCGGCTCCGGTGACGACGAGGGCGGCAGCGAGGGCGGAAGCGGCGGCGGCGACAGCATCACCATCGGCATCAAGTTCGACCAGCCGGGTCTCGGCCTGCAGACCCCGGACGGCGACTACGCCGGCTTCGACGTGGACGTCGCCACCTACATCGCGGGCGAGCTCGGCTACGAGCCCGACCAGATCGAGTTCGTCGAGTCGCCGAGTGGCGACCGCGAGAGCATGCTCCAGCGCGGCGACGTGGACTTCATCGTGGCCACCTACTCGATCACCGAGGAGCGCGAGCAGCAGGTCAGCTTCGCGGGCCCGTACTTCCTCGCGCACCAGGATCTGCTGGTGCGGGCGGGCGAGACGGTCTCCTCGCCGGACGAGATCAACGAGCTGACGCTCTGTTCGGTCGCCGGCTCCACCTCGGCGCAGAACGTGCAGAACGACTTCGCGCCGGACGCCCAGCTCCAGGAGATGGGCACCTACTCGGAGTGCCTGACCGGCCTGGAGAACGGCGCGGTCGACGCCCTGACCACGGACGACTCGATCCTCGCCGGCTACGCCTCGCAGGAGGTCAACCAGGGCAAGTTCGAGCTCGCCGGTCTGGAGCTGAGCGACGAGTACTACGGCGTCGGCATCCCCAAGGACGACACCGAGCTCCAGCAGCAGATCAACGACGCGATCCAGAGCATGGTCGACTCCGGCGCCTGGCAGGAGGCGGTCGACGCCAACCTCGGCCCGGCCGGTTACGAGAACGAGCCGGCGCCCGAGATCGAGGCCGCCAGCTGACCCACCGGGTCCCCGCGGCGCGCCGCCTCGACCGGCGGCGCGCCGCACCCATTCCGCACCCTCTAGTCGAGACTGAGAGACTCCGTGTTCGACTTCCTAGACCTCGAACAGTACGACCTGTTCGGCGCGTTCTGGACGACGGTGCAGCTCACCGTCTACTCCGCGATCGGCTCCCTGATCTGGGGCACGATCCTGGCGGGCATGCGGGTCAGCCCGGTCCCGATCATGCGCGCCTTCGGCACCGCCTACGTCCACATCTTCCGCAACACCCCGCTGACCCTGATCATCGTCTTCTGCTCGCTGGGCCTGGGCCAGACGCTGCAGTTCACCATGTTCTCCGACGAGATCGACACGACCGGCTTCCGGCTGGCCGTCCTCGGCTTCATCGCGTACACCTCGACCTTCGTCTGTGAGGCGCTGCGCTCCGGCATCAACACCGTGCCGGTGGGCCAGGCCGAGGCGGCCCGCGCCATCGGCCTCGGCTTCGGCCAGGTGCTGCGCATCGTGGTCCTGCCGCAGGCCTTCCGCGCGGTGGTGGCCCCGCTGGCCAACGTGCTGATCGCCCTCACCAAGAACACCACGGTGGCGGCCGCCATCGGCGTGACCGAAGCGGCCTTCCTGATGCGGACCATGATCGAGAACGAGGCCAACCTCATTCCGATCGCCCTGTTGTTCGCCCTCGGTTTCATCATTTTGACCCTGCCGACCGGGCTGTTCCTCGGCTGGCTGGCCAAGCGCGTGGCGGTGAAGCGATGACCAACCTCTCCGTTCTGTATGACGCCCCGGGGCCGCGCGCCAAGCGGCGGAACGCGCTCTACGCCGTGCTGTTTGTTGCCGTGCTCGGCGCCTTCTTCTGGTGGGTCGTCCGGGCGATGAACGACAAGAACCAGCTCGACGCGGAGAAGTGGGACGTCTTCGTCACCGACTCCCGGATCTGGACCACCTTCCTCTGGCCCGGCCTGCAGGACACGCTGATCGCGGCGGGCCTCTCGCTGGTCATCGCGCTGCCGCTCGGTGTCGTGTTCGGCATCGGCCGGCTCTCCGACCACTGGTGGATCCGCCGGCCCTGCGACGTCATCGTCGAGTTCTTCCGCGCCGTTCCGGTGCTGCTGATGATGATCTTCGCCAACCAGGCGTACGCGCTGTGGTCCGACGTGGACCGCGACGTCCGCCCGCTGTACGCGGTGGTGACCGGCCTGGTCCTGTACAACGCCTCGGTGCTCGCCGAGATCGTGCGGGCCGGCGTGCTGACGCTGCCGCGCGGCCAGGGCGAGGCGGCCCGGGCGATCGGTCTGCGCAAGGGCCAGACCATGGTCCACGTGCTGCTGCCCCAGGCGGTGACCGCGATGCTGCCGGCGATCGTCAGCCAACTGGTGGTCATCGTGAAGGACACCACGCTCGGCGGCGCCATGCTGGGCTACAGCGAGCTGCTGTCCAACGCGCGACTGGTGTCCACCAACTACGCCAACACCATCGCCGCCTACACGGTGGCCGCGATCCTCTTCATCGCGCTGAACTTCCTGCTCACCAGCCTGGCCTCCTGGCTGGAGAACCGGCTGCGGCGCGGCAAGCGGGGCACCGGCGTCGTGGTGAAGAACGACCCGACCGACCCGGCGGACAGCACCTCGATGGCCTCCGCCATCCCCACCCCGCAGGTGTCCGAGCCTCAGCTCGCGGCACCGGCCGGGGTCGCCGCCCCGGGCAAGCCCGGGACCGACCCCACCCCCTAGCCGATCACCGGGGACCGGGCGGACTTGACGCCCGATCAGCCGCTGGGTTGCATACGTGCTGTGCTGCCCGTGATCATTGCCGGCGCGGGCCCGATCGGGCTCGCGCTGGCGCTTGCCCTTGCCGGGCAGGGCGTCCCCTCCGTGATACTCGACGGCGGAGAGGGACCGGCCCCCAGACGCCTCGCCCGCAGCTGCGTGCTGCCGCCCGACCTGTCCAGGTGGGCGGCGCTGCCGGGTCTCGCCCGGGACACCGGGGTGTGGGCGGCGTGGCGCACCACCGTCCGGGGGCGCGCCGTCTTCCGCCACGAGTTCCCCGGCGGCGGGGCGCCACGGCATCTGCCCCAGCACGTCCTCGAGGGCGCCCTGCGGGAGGCCGCGGGGCACGAGGAGCTGATCAGGATCGCGGCCGGGCACCGGCTGACGGACCTGGAGCAGCACGACCGCGAGATCCTGGCCCACACCGTGCGCCGGGCCCCCGAGGGCCAGCGCGGCCAGGCGAGGACCTTCCGCGGCAGCTATCTCGTCGGCTGCGACGGGGCTCGCTCCACCGCCCGCAAGCTGCTGGGCATCGCCTTCCCCGGCCGCACCGGCGTCGAGCGCTACGCGGTGGCGGCGCTGCGCGCCGAGCTGCCCTGGCCGGGCGAGGCCGGGCTGCACCGCGGGGTGCCGCAGGCCGAGGTCACCGCCAGGCCGCTGGCCGGCGACCAGTGGCGGCTCGACTGGCCGCTGCCGCCCGACGGCGCCCTGGTCACCCCGGACGCCATGCTGGAGCGGGTGCACGCCACACTCACCACCTGGCACGACGGCGAACTCCCGCCCTACGAGCTGCTGGACGCGGGCGTGCACGTCTGCCACCAGCGGCTGGCCCGCCGCTGGCGCGCCGGGCGCGCCTTCCTCGCGGGGGACGCGGCGCATCTGTTGGGCTCCCTCGGCACCCAGCAGGTCGCCGAGGGGCTGCGGGACGTGGACAACCTGGCGTGGAAGCTGGCCATCGCCTGCCGGGAGGGCGACGCCGAGGCCCTGCTCGACAGCTACGAGGCCGAGCGCCGCACCGCCGTCGCCGACCGGCTGCGGGCGGTGGACCAGGCGCTGCCGCTGGTGCGCGGCGGTGGGCTCGCCGGACGCCTCACCGGGCGCGGCCGAGGGCGGCTCACCCTGCTCGCCGATGCCCACCTGGGCCGTGGCGCACTGGGCGCGCCCGCCGGCTATCCGGCGTCCCCGCTGGCCAGCACCGCGCCCCGGGCCACCCCGACCGACCCGCCGGGCACCCTGGTCGACGACGTTCTGGTGACCACCCTGAACGGCGTCCAGGGCTCGCTCAGGGAGCGGCTCGGCGGCCCACTGCTGCTGGTGCTGACGGCCCCGGGATCCCGCGTGTGGGACGCGCGGCACTGGCTGACGGCCGGCCTCATGCCCCGGCTGGCGGCGGCGGTCGGCACCCTGCCGCTGCCGGCGGAGCTGATGGTCACCGAGGAGTATCCGGGGGTCAGTGCCCACACCCTGCTGGTCGTCCGCCCCGACGGGCACCTGGCCGCCGCGCTGCCGGGCACGGACCTGGCCGGTCTCGCCGAGTGTGGACGGGCGCTGCGCGGCGCCACCGGGGCCTGAGGCCCTCCGGGCGCCCCGCCGGGTTCAGAGGTTCAGAGGCCGCCCTCCAGCAGCTCGGCCTCCTCGCCCGGGTCCTCCCCCTCGGCGGCCAGGGCCTCCCTGACCACCCGCAGGGCCATGCCCTCCGGGTAGCCCTTGCGGGCCAGCATCCCGACGAGGCGCCGCAGCCGCCGGTCGCGGTCGAGGCCCCGGGTAGCCCGCAGCCGGCGCTCCACCAGCGCCCGGGCCGTCTCCTCCTCGCGCTCGGCGTCGAGACGACCGATCGCCTCGTCGATGGAAGGGGCGGCAACCCCCTTGGTGCGCAGCTCACGCGCCAGCGCCCGCCGGGCGAGCCCCCGCCCGTGGTGCCTTGACTCCACCCAGGCCGCCGCGAAGGCGGCGTCGTCGATCAGCCCCACCTCCTCGAACCGGTCGAGGACCGCCGCCGACACCTCCTCGGGCACCTCCCGGGCGCGGAGCGCGTCGGCCAGCTCCCGCCGTGTCCGCGGAGTCCCGGTGAGCAGCCGCAGGCAGATCGCCCGCGCCCGCTCCTCCGGGCTCCTCGGGGGGTGCGGTGGCCCAGCCGCGGCCCTCGACGCGGCAGGGCCACCGCCGTCTTCTTCTCGCGCGCCCTCCGGCCAGTCGGTGCGCCGGGTCACCGTCAGCTCTTGGCCGCGGCGGCCGCGGGCTTGGCCTTCCCGCCCTTGGCGGGCGTGGGCGCGGCGACGGCGGCCGGGGCGGTGGCCGGAGCGGCCGCGGTGCCCGCCGCGTCCTTGCCGGGCTCGCCTTCGGGCGCCTCGGTCCTGGGCCCGATGCCCAGCTTCTCCTTGATCTTCTTCTCGATCTCGTTGGCCAGGTCGGGGTTGTCACGCAGGAAGTTCCGCGCGTTCTCCTTGCCCTGCCCCAGCTGGTCGCCCTCGTAGGTGTACCAGGCGCCGGACTTGCGGATGAAGCCGTGCTCGACGCCCATGTCGATCAGGCCGCCCTCACGGCTGATGCCGATGCCGTAGAGGATGTCGAACTCGGCCTGCTTGAAGGGCGGGGCCACCTTGTTCTTGACGACCTTGACCCGGGTGCGGTTGCCCACCGCATCGGTGCCGTCCTTCAGGGTCTCGATGCGACGGATGTCGAGCCGCACCGAGGCGTAGAACTTCAGCGCCCGGCCGCCCGTGGTCGTCTCCGGCGAGCCGAACATCACGCCGACCTTCTCACGGAGCTGGTTGATGAAGACCGCCGTGGTCTTCGACTGGTTGAGCGCACCGGTGATCTTCCGCAGGGCCTGGCTCATCAGTCGGGCCTGGAGGCCGACGTGTGAGTCGCCCATCTCGCCCTCGATCTCGGCGCGCGGCACCAGGGCCGCCACCGAGTCGATGACGATCAGGTCGAGGGCGCCGGAGCGGATCAGCATGTCGGTGATCTCGAGCGCCTGCTCGCCGTTGTCCGGCTGGGAGAGGATCAGCTGGTCCACGTCCACGCCCAGCTTCTTGGCGTACTCCGGGTCGAGCGCGTGCTCGGCGTCCACGAAGGCGACCGTGCCGCCGGCCCGCTGCGCGTTCGCCACCGCGTGCAGGGTCAGGGTCGTCTTTCCCGAGGACTCCGGGCCGAACACCTCGACCACCCGGCCGCGCGGCAGCCCGCCCACGCCGAGGGCCACGTCGAGGGCGGTGGAACCGGTGGGGATCACCTCGATCGGTTCGTCCGGCCGCTCGCCCAGGCGCATCACGGCGCCTTTTCCGAACTGCCGCTCAATCTGTGCGAGAGCGGCGTCCAACGCCTTCTCGCGGTCCGTACCTGCCATGGGTGCCACCCGGTCCGTCTGATTCGATCGCTTCACATCCACGGACGCTAGCGCCCGCCACTGACAATCGAGGACCGGGACGCCGTTCCGCACCCCCATAAGAATGGCTGTTCGATTTTTGTGTCAAGCGACCGGACCGGTCTGTGGATAACCGGGAAAATGCCTGCTCAGCGCCATCACCGCAGGTGCGAGGGCACGTCCATGGCCACGCAGACCCCCCGCCAGACCTCCTTGGCGCTCCAGCCGGCGGCCAGCGCCTCGTTCACCGTCTTTCCCCCGAGCTCGGCCATCACGTGGTCCCGAGCGAAGGAGTCCGCGTAGGCAGGACCGAACTGCTCCGCCATCCGCTGCCAGAAGTCCGTCAACCGCATACCCCCAGTATCCCGCCGGCGCCGCGGGTGCCCGAAGGTCCCCGAGACCGACTGTCGGTGCCGGGTGTCACGATGAGAGACATGGACGGACATGCGGCATCGGGCGCGGAGGCGGCGCTCGACGGGTTCTCGCCGGCCACCAGGGCGTGGTTCGGCCGGGCCTTCCACGCGCCCACGGCGGCGCAGGTGGGAGCCTGGCAGGCGATCGCCGAGGAGTCGGACGCCCTGGTGGTCGCGCCGACCGGCTCGGGCAAGACCCTGGCCGCCTTCCTCGCCTCGCTCGACCGGCTGGCAGCCACCCCGCCGCCCGCCGAGCCGCTGAAGCGTTGCCGGGTGCTGTACGTCTCCCCGCTCAAGGCGCTCGCCGTCGACGTGGAGCGGAATCTCCGCAGCCCGCTCACCGGCATCCGGCAGGAGTCGGTCCGCCTCGGCCTCCCCGAGCCGGAGATCCGGGTCGGCATCCGCACCGGCGACACCCCGGCGGCCGACCGCCGCGCCCTGGCCCGCCGGCCGCCCGACATCCTGATCACCACCCCGGAGTCGCTGTTCCTCATGCTCACCTCGGCCAGCCGCGAGGCGCTGGCCGGCGTCGAGACCGTGATCCTGGACGAGGTGCACGCCGTCGCCGGCACCAAGCGCGGGGCGCATCTGGCCCTCTCCCTCGAGCGACTCGACGCGCTGCTGCCCAGGCCGGCCCGGCGGATCGGGCTCTCCGCCACGGTCCGGCCGGTGGACGAGGTGGCCAGGTTCCTCTCGCCGCAGCGCAAGGCGAGGATCGTCCAGCCGCCGTCCGGCAAGGAGTTCCAGCTCTCGGTGGTCGTGCCCGTCGCCGACATGGGCGAGCTCGGCGGCTCCCCCGTGCCCGACGCCCCGGGCCCCGGGGGCGGCCCAGGCGGGCCGCCGTCCATCTGGCCCTCCGTCGAGGAGCGCATCGTCGACCTGGTGCTCGCCCACCGCTCCACCATCGTCTTCGCCAACTCCCGGCGCCTCGCCGAGCGCCTGTGCAACCGGATGAACGAGATCGCGCACGAGCGCGCCACCGGCGAGCCGCTGCCCGAGGAGCACTCCCCCGCCGCTCTCATGGGCGGCTCGGGGGCCGCCAGGGGCGCCCCCGCGGTCCTGGCCAGGGCGCACCACGGCTCGGTCTCCAAGGAGCAGCGCGCCCTGATCGAGGAGGACCTGAAGGCGGGCCGGCTGCCGGCCGTGGTCGCCACCTCGAGCCTGGAGCTCGGCATCGACATGGGCTCGGTGGACCTGGTGATCCAGGTCGAGTCCCCGCCCTCGGTGGCCTCCGGGCTCCAGCGGGTCGGCCGCGCGGGCCACCAGGTGGGCGCCGTCTCGGCCGGCGTGGTCTTCCCCAAGTACCGGGGCGATCTCGTGCAGTCGGCCGTGGTCACCGAGCGGATGCGGGCCGGCGCCATCGAGGCGCTGCGGATCCCGGCCAACCCGCTGGACGTGCTGGCCCAGCAGCTGGTCGCGATCACCGCGATGGACACCTGGGACGTGGACGAGCTGCTGGCCCTGGTGCGGCGCGCGGCGCCGTTCGCGGCGCTGCCGGAGTCCGCCTACCACGCGGTGCTCGACATGTTGGCCGGCCGCTACCCGTCGGACGCCTTCGCCGAGCTGCGGCCCAGGCTCGTCTGGGACCGGGTGGCCCACACCGTCGCCGGCCGCCCGGGGGCCCAGCGGCTGGCCGTCACCTCGGGCGGCACCATCCCCGACCGCGGCCTGTTCGGGGTGTTCCTGGCCGGCGCCGACCCGCGCCGGGGCGGCGGCCGGGTCGGCGAGCTCGACGAGGAGATGGTCTACGAGTCCCGGGTGGGGGACGTCTTCACCCTCGGCACCACCTCCTGGCGCATCGAGGACATCACCCGGGACCGGGTGCTGGTCACGCCGGCTCCCGGGGTGCCTGGCCGGCTGCCGTTCTGGAAGGGCGACCAGCTGGGCCGTCCGCTGGAGCTCGGCCGCGCGATCGGCGCGTTCGTGCGCGAGCTCAGCGCCCTGTCCCCGGAGGCCGCCAGGGAGCGGCTGGCCGCCGCCGGTCTCGACGACTGGGCCGTGGACAACGTGCTGGGCTATCTCGGCGAGCAGCGCCAGGCCTGCGGCCACGTTCCGGACGACCGCACCATCGTCGTCGAGCGGTTCAGGGACGAGCTGGGCGACTGGCGCGTCGTGGTGCACTCCCCCTTCGGCGCCCAGGTGCACGCCCCCTGGGCCCTGGCGCTCGGCGCGCGGCTCGGTGAGCGCTTCGGCATGGACGCCCAGGTGCTGCACGCGGACGACGGGATCGTGCTGCGGCTGCCCGACGCCGACCTGCTGGCCACCGAGGCCGGCCTCGACCCGGAGGGCCCGGTCACGGGGGCCGGGGACGCGGCGTTCGACGACGGCCAGGCCCCGGTCGGCGCGGGGGACGTGCTGTTCGACCGGAGCGAGGTCGACGACCTCGTCACCGACCAGGTGGGCGGCTCCGCCCTGTTCGCCTCGCGGTTCCGCGAGTGCGCGGCCCGGGCGCTGCTGCTCCCCAGGCGCGACCCCGGGCGGCGCACCCCGCTGTGGCAGCAGCGCCAGCGGGCGGCCCAGCTGCTCTCCGTGGCCTCCGAGTTCGGGTCCTTCCCGATCGTGCTCGAGGCGGTCCGCGAGTGCCTGCAGGACGTGTTCGACGTGCCGGGCCTCGCCCAGCTGATGGGGGACATCCAGGCCCGCCGGGTGCGGCTCGTCGAGGTCACCACCCGCGAGCCCTCGCCTTTCGCCCGCTCCCTGCTGTTCGGCTATGTCGCCCAGTACCTCTACGAGGGGGACTCGCCGCTGGCCGAGCGGCGCGCCGCGGCGCTCTCCCTGGACTCGCGGCTGCTGGCCGAGCTGTTGGGGCGGGCCGAGCTGCGCGAGCTGCTCGACCCCGAGGTGCTCGCGGAGCTGGAGCGGGAGCTGGGCTGGCTGACCGAGGAGCGCCGGATCTCCGGCGTGGAGGGCGTCGCCGACCTGCTGCGGGTGCTCGGCCCGCTGACGGACGCCGAGCTGACCGTCCGGGGCGCCCGCCCCGAGTGGGCGGCGGAGCTCGCCGCCGCCCGGCGCGCGCTGCGGGTGCGGATCGCCGGCGAGGAGCACTGGTGCGCCATCGAGGACGCCGGCCGCCTGCGGGACGCGCTGGGCGCCGCGCTGCCGGTGGGGGTGCCGGAGGCCTTCACCGAGCCGGTGGCCGATCCGCTGGGCGACCTGCTGTCCCGCTACGCCCGCACCCACGGCCCCTTCACCTCAGCCCAGGCCGCCGCCCGCTTCGGGCTCGGCACGGCCGTGGCGGACGGCGCGCTGCACCGGCTGGCCGCGGCGGGCCGTCTGGTGCAGGGCGAGTTCAGGCCGGGCGAGGCCGGCCAGGAATGGTGCGAGCCCGGCGTGCTGCGGCGCCTGCGGCGCCGTTCCCTGGCCGCCCTGCGGCAGGAGGTCGAGCCGGTCCCGCCGGCCGCTCTGGCGGCCTTCCTGCCGCGTTGGCAGCACCTCGCCGGGCCGGGCGGAGCCGGCGAGTTGCGCGGCATCGACGGCCTGGTGCGGGCGGTCGAGCAGCTGCAGGGCGCCCCGGTGCCGGCGTCGGCGCTCGAGCGCCTGGTGCTGCCCTTCCGGGTGAGGGGGTTCGCCGCGCCGCTGCTCGACGAGCTGACGGCCTCCGGCGAGGTGGTGTGGGCCGGTGCCGGGGCGCTGCCCGGCAAGGACGGCTGGGTCTCGCTCTACACGGCGGACGCCGCCCCCCTGCTGCTGCCGCCCCCGCTGCCGCTGGAGCTCGGCCCCCTGCACCGCGCCGTCCTCGACGCGCTGGCCGGCGGCTACGGGCTGTTCTTCCGGCAGATCGCCGAGCAGGTCCGGGCGGCCGGCGAGGAGGCGTCGGACGCCGCCCTGGCCGAGGCCGTCTGGGACCTGGCCTGGTCGGGCCGGCTGACCAACGACACCATAGGCCCGCTGCGCGCGCTGCTCGGCTCGGGCCGCACCGCCGGCGCCACCGCGCACCGCGCCCGCCGGGCCACCCCCCGCGGCCGCTACGGCGCCCTTGCTCTCGGCACCGGCCACACACGGCGCCCCACGGCCTCCAGGAGCGGGCCGCCGACCGTCTCGGGCCGCTGGTCGCTGCTGCCGCCGCGCGAGGCGGACCCGACGCTGCGCGCCCACGCGCTGGCCCGCACCCTGCTCGACCGGCACGGGGTGGTGACGCGCGGCGCCGTGGCGGCCGAGGGCGTTCCTGGCGGCTTCGCGGCCGCCTACCGGGTGCTCGCCGCCTTCGAGGAGAGCGGCCAGGCCAGGCGCGGCTACGTGGTCGAGGGGCTCGGCGCGGCCCAGTTCGCGATGGACGGCGCGGTGGACCGGCTGCGGGCGATCGGCTCGGCAGCCGAGTCCGCCGCCCCCAGCGCCGGCGGCCGGCGCGCGGTGCTGCTGGCCGCCGCCGACCCGGCGAACGCCTACGGAGCCGCGCTGCCCTGGCCCGAGCCACCCCGGGGCGCCGGGCACAAGCCGGGCCGCAAGGCGGGCGCGCTCGTCGTGCTGGTGGCGGGCGAGCTCGCGCTCTACCTGGAGCGCGGCGGGCGGTCGATGCTCGCCTGGGCGCCGGAGGGCCCGGCGGAGGTCGTCGAGGAGGCGCTGCGGCCGGCCGCCGAGGTGCTGGCCGCGGCGGCCCGCGAGGGCGCGCTCGGCACGCTGACGGTGGAGCGGGTCAACGGCTCCCCCGCGCTCTCCGAGCCGCTCTGGGTCCGGCTGCTCGAGAGCGCCGGCTTCCACGCGACGCCCAAGGGGCTGCGTCTGCGGGCATAGGGAAACACTCGACCGGCCCGCCGGTGCGGGCGACGGGCCGGGTGATGGGTCAGGCGGCGACGACGTCCACGGCCTCGGCCGGGGCCTTGATCGTGACGCGGTCGTCGGGACGGTGGGCCACGGAGGTGACCCGCACCGGGTTGAGCATGGGGCGCTCCGCCAGACTCCGGCCGGAGGGCACCCCGAGGGACGGCACCGTGTCGCTCGCGGCGGACTGGGCCAGCTCCGCGAGTGCCAGCTCGTCGCTGACCTCCCGCATCAGCTCCGACATCCGCAGGTCCAACGCGTCGCAGATGGCGGCCAGCAGCTCGGATGAAGCCTCCTTCTGGCCACGCTCCACCTCGGAGAGGTATCCGAGGGAGACCCGGGCTGAGGAGGACACTTCGCGCAGGGTGCGGCCCTGATGTTGGCGCTGCCGACGCAGCACGTCACCCAACAGGCGACGGAGCAGGATCATCGGTGGCTCCCTCCTCGGACCGTTGGCCTCGCTTGCTTCATGCCCCACCGTACCGCCTCGGACTCCAACCGCGCGGGGAGCGATGTCTTGTTCACTCAGGGCTGCAAACATCCATCGTCTCCGTTCTGTTCCGTATCCTGTGCCGCTCGCGGGCCCCGGTGCCCGTGCTGAACCAGCTCGTTCCGCAGCAGGACGAGGGCCGCCCGCACGCTCTCCGCACGGATCGTCGCCCTGTCCCCACGCAGGTTGAGCCGTTGGGCCACGACTCCCCCGGTTCCCGGCGCCGAAACCGCCACATAGACGGTCCCCACGGGCTGGCCGTCCTGCGGCTCGGGGCCGGCCACCCCCGTGGTCGCGACGCCCCAGTCGGCGCCGATCAGCCCCCGCACCCCGCTGGCCAGCTGCCTGGCCACCTCGGCGTCCACGGCGCCGCGCTCGGCGAGCAGGTCGCCGGCCACCCCGAGCACCTCGCGTTTGACGGCCGTGGCGTAGGCCGTCACGGAGCCGACGAAGGACCGCGAGGCGCCGGGCGCCGCGGTCAGCGCCGCCGCGACGAGACCGCCGGTCAGCGACTCGGCGGCCGCGACCGTCTCCCCGCGGCGGTTCAGCAGCTCGAGCACCTGCTCGGCGACGGCCGGCTCCGCGGCCGAGAGGTCACCGCCCACCGGAGCGCTCCCTGGCGAGCCCGGCCCGGCGCAGCACGACCGCCTGTCGCACATAGTCGAGGCCGGTGACCACGGTCAGCGCGACGGCCGCCGCCATCGCCCACCACCGCAGGGTGGCCAGCGGCCCGGTCAGCGCGAGGATGTACATCCCGACCGCCACCCCCTGGGCCAGGGTCTTGAGCTTGCCGCCCCGGCTGGCCGGGATCACCCCGTGCCTGATCACCCAGAACCGCAGCACCGTGATCCCCAGCTCGCGCACCAGGATCACCACCGTCACCCACCAGGGCAGGTCGGACAGCACCGACAGGCAGATCAGCGCCGCGCCCATGATCGCCTTGTCCGCTATCGGGTCGGCGATCTTGCCGAAGTCGGTGACCAGGTTGTACCGCCTGGCGAGCTCCCCGTCGAAGAGATCGGTGATCATGGCCACGGTGAAGGCGGCCCAGGCCAGCGACCGCCAGGCCGGGTCGTGCCCGCCGTCGGCCAGCATCAGCAGCACGAAGCCGGGCACCAGCAGCAGCCGCACCATGGTGAGCACGTTGGCGATGTTCCACAGGCTCGCCGCCGGCTGCCCCGGGCGACCGCCGGGCGCCGACGGGCCCTGGCGGGGGTCGACCGCGCGGCCCTTGCCGGCGGCCGAGGTCGGCGTGTCCGTCATCTTCCGCCCTCCGCGGCGGTGCCGACCACGGCCGGCAGCGCCACGGCGACGAGATCCACGCCCTGCGCGGAGACGATCTCGGTGTCCACGAAGTCCCCGACCCTGGGCGTGACCGCGCCCGCCTCCGGCGCGGTGACCAGGATCTGGCCGTCCGTCTCGGGCGCCTGGTGCTCGCCGCGTCCCACCGCGACCACGTCCCCCTCGACGCCGTCCTCCGGCTCCACGGACTCAATCAGCACGCGGGACCGCTCGCCCACCCGCTCCTCGGCGCGCTGCCCGATCAGCTCCTCGGCCAGCTGGGTGACGTGGGCCAGCCGCTCGGCCACCACCTCGGGCGGGTTCTTCTCGGCGTAGCCGGCCGCCTCTGTGCCCTCCTCGTCCGAGTAGCCGAAGACGCCGATGGCGTCGAGTCTGGCCGCGGTGAGGAAGCGTTCGAGCTCCGCGAGGTCGTCCTCGGTCTCGCCGGGGAAGCCGACGATGAAGTTGGAGCGGACGCCGGCCAGCGGCGCCTTGGCCCGGATGGTGTCCAGCAGGTCGAGGAAGCGCTCGGTGTCGCCGAAGCGCCGCATGGCGCGCAGCACGCCGGGCGCCGAGTGCTGGAAGGACAGGTCGAAGTACGGGGCGACCTTCTCGGTGCCGGTGAGCACGTCGATCAGCCCGGGCCGCATCTCGGCCGGCTGCAGGTAGCTCACCCGGATCCGCTCGACGCCGTCGACGGCGGCCAGTTCGGGCAGCAGCGTCTCCAGCAGGCGGATGTCGCCGAGGTCCTTGCCGTAGGAGGTGTTGTTCTCGGAGACCAGCATGATCTCTCTGACGCCCTGCTCGGCCAGCCAACGCACCTCGCCCAGCACGTCGGAGGGCCGCCGTGAGATGAAGGAGCCGCGGAAGGACGGGATGGCGCAGAAGGTGCACCGCCGGTCGCACCCGGAGGCGAGCTTCACGGACGCCACGGGCCCGCCGCCCAGGCGCCGCCGCAGCGGGGCCCGCGGCCCGGACGCCGGGGCGAGCCCGACCGGCAGGTCGGCGATGGCGGCCGCGCCGTGGCCGGGCAGGGCGACGTCCGCGTTCTGCCGCTCGGCGGGGCTGATGGGCAGCAGCTTGCGCCGGTCGCGCGGGACGTGCGGGGCGTGCACGCCGCCGGAGAGGATGGTGCGCAGGCGCTCGGAGATGTCGGCGTAGTCGTCGAAGCCCAGCACCGCGTCGGCCTCGGGCAGCGCGTCGGCCAGCTCCTTGCCGTACCGTTCCGCCATGCAGCCGACGGCCACCACCGCCCGGGTGCGCCCGGCGCCCTCGCCGGGCGCCGACTTGAGCTCGCTGGCCTCGAGCAGGGCGTCGACGGAGTCCTTCTTGGCGGCCTCCACGAAGCCGCAGGTGTTGACGACGGCGACCTCGGCGTCGGCGGCGTCGTCCACCAGCTCCCAGCCGTCCGCGGCCAGACGCCCCGCAAGCTCTTCCGAGTCCACCTCATTACGGGCGCAACCAAGGGTGACCAGGGCGACGGTACGGCGATCGGGCATGGGGTCAGCCTACTTTGTCCCGGCCACGCCGCCCGCCGGGGCCGGGCTTCCCGGCCCCGGGCCCGGGCCGGCCGCGCCGGGCGGGAGGCTCACCCCTCCTCGGGGTCGCCCGGGGTGTAGGTCAGGCGCTGGACCTGGCCCGTCTCGAAGTCGCTGTCGATGTCCTTGCCGTTGACGCGCAGCGAGACGACCCCGGCGTTGCCGAGCACCACGTCGATCTGCTCGTCGTCGGTGAAGATCTGCGAGTCCCCGTCCTGGAGGACGCCCTCGAAGATCAGTTCACCGTTTCCGTTCTTGGCCGAAACCCAGCTGGAGCCGCCCTCGACGGTGGCCTGGACCGTCACCTTGTCGTCCGGCGCGGCGGCCACCGCGCTCTCCGACGGATCGGGCTCCTCCTCCGTGACCTCCTCCTGCGGCTCGCCGCCGGGCTCGGGCTCCTCCTCGGGCGAGGCGCCGGGCGTCGAGGCGCCCTCCGCCACCGCGCCGGGGTCCGCCTGGTCGCTCCCGCTGAAGAAGGTGAAGCCCACGAAGCCGATGACCGCGACGATCGCGGCCACCATGGCGGCCGTCCAGTTGGGCCGGCGCGGCTCGGGACGGATCCGCTCGGCCTCGAACAGCGGCCCGGACGACAGCGTGGGCGGCGGCTGCTCGCCCTGCTGCTCGTTGTAGAGCGCGATCACCTCAGCCGGATCGAGACCCACCGCTCGCGCAAATGTGCGAATGTGCCCGCGTGCGTAGACGTCGCCACCACATCGGGAGAAGTCGTCCCGTTCGATGGCCTGCACGATGGGGATACGCACACGCGTGGCCGCGCTGACCTCGTCCACGGTCAGTTTCGCGTCGACACGCGCCTGTTGGAGGGTACGACCGACGGAAGGCCGGTCCTTGGCTGAGGGGTTGCCATTGGACACGGGGGCGCCTTTCGAGCGTGGAGCCGCGTGCTGTGCTTATAAGTCTAGGGGCGGCGCGAAGGGAACGAGCAACCGGGCCGACCTGAATTGTGGGCCAACAGGATGGTCCTCTTGCCGCCACCTAGCCGGGAGTCTCCCCCCGGATCAGCGCGAGCACGCCATCCAGCTCGTCCGGCTTGACCAGCACGTCCCTGGCCTTCGATCCCTCGCTCGGGCCCACCACCCCACGCGACTCCATCAGGTCCATCAGCCGCCCCGCCTTGGCGAAGCCCACCCGCAGCTTCCGCTGCAGCATCGAGGTCGAGCCGAACTGCGTGGAGACCACCAGCTCCGCCGCCTGGCACAGCAGGTCGAGGTCGTCCCCGATCTCCTCGTCGATCTCCCGCTTCCTGCCCGAGGAGACCGTGACGTCGTCCCGGAAGACCGGCGCCATCTGCTCCTTGCAGTGCGCGACGACCGCCGCCACCTCCTCCTCGGTGACGAACGCGCCCTGCATCCGGATGGCCTTGCTCGCGCCCATCGGCAGGAAGAGGCCGTCGCCCTTGCCGATCAGCTTCTCGGCACCCGCCTGGTCGAGGATGACGCGGCTGTCGGCCAGCGAGGAGGTGGCGAACGCCAGCCGCGACGGCACGTTGGCCTTGATCAGGCCGGTGACCACGTCCACGCTCGGCCGCTGGGTGGCCAGCACCAGGTGGATCCCGGCGGCCCGGGCGAGCTGGGTGATCCGGACGATCGCGTCCTCCACGTCGCGCGGGGCCACCATCATCAGGTCGGCCAGCTCGTCCACGATGACCAGCAGGTACGGGTAGGGCGCCAGCTCGCGCTCGCTGCCGGGCGGCGCCGTGACCTTGCCGGCGCGCACCGCCGCGTTGAAGTCGTCGATGTGCCGGTAGCCGAAGGCGGCCAGGTCGTCGTAGCGCAGGTCCATCTCGCGCACCACCCACTGCAACGCCTCGGCGGCCCGCTTGGGGTTGGTGATGATCGGGGTGATCAGGTGCGGGATGCCCTCGTACGCCGTCAGCTCCACCCGCTTGGGGTCGACCAGCACCAGGCGCACGTCCTCCGGGGTGGCCCGCATCATCACCGAGGTGATCAGGCAGTTGACGCAGGACGACTTGCCGGAGCCGGTGGCGCCGGCCACCAGCATGTGCGGCGTCTTGGCCAGATTGGCCGTCACATAGCCGCCCTCGACGTCCTTGCCGAGCCCGACCACCAGCGGGTGGTCCTCGCCGACCGCGTCCGCGGTGCGCAGCACGTCCCCCAGGTTGACCATCTCGCGGTCGCTGTTGGGGATCTCGATGCCCACGGCCGACTTGCCGGGGATCGGGCTGATGATGCGGACGTCGGGGCTGGCCACCGCGTAGGCGATGTTCCTGGCCAGCGCCGTGATCTTCTCGACCTTCACCGCGGGGCCGAGCTCCACCTCGTAGCGGGTGACCGTCGGCCCCCGGGTGAAACCGGTGACCCGGGCGTCCACCTTGAACTCGGTGAAGACGGTGGTCAACGACTCCACCACGGCGTCGTTCGCGGCGCTGCGGCTGCGGCCCGGGCCACCGCGCCGCAGCAGTTCGAGCGAGGGCAGCGCGTAGGTGATGTCGCCGGAGAGCTGGAGCTGTTCGGCGCGCGGCGGCAGCGGCTCGGCCGGCGCCGGCGCGCTCTTGGTCAGGTCGGGGACGGTGCTCCCCCCGGCCGGCGCGGCCCGGCCGGCCTTCCGGGGCGCCACCGGTTCCACGACCGCCTCCGACGCCTCGTCCGCCGGCTCGCCGTCGGCGTGGTCGTCGCGCTCCTCGCCCTTCGCCCGGGAGCGGCGCGTGCCGCCCGAGACACGGCTGCTGAGGTCGGCGACCAGCGGCGAGGGCTGCACCCCGTGCAGCACCGCGCCGTCCAGCGAGGCGGCTGCAGCGGCCGCCACGTCGACCGGGTCGGCCCCCTCGGACGAGCGGCCGGCGGACCGCCGCGAGCGCCGCCGGGACTCGAGCGCGGCCCGCTCGGCCCGCTCCTGGCCGTCCTCCTCGGGACCGGGGACGCCTCGGGCGGCCGGCCGCTCGTCGTCGTCCCAGTAACGCTCGGGGGTGAAGCCGTCGTCGCCGCGCTCGTGCCGCGGCCGGTCGTCCGTCAGCAGGCCGAGCCGGATGGCGCCCTCGCGCAGCCTCCTGGGGATCGCGTTGACCGGCGTCGCGGTGACCACGAGCAGCCCGAACACCGTCAGCAGCCCCAGCAGGGCCACGGCCAGCGGCTCCCCCATGGCCAGGATCAGCGGCCGGGAGGCGACCAGACCGAGCTGACCGCCGGCGTTCCGCACCGCCTGCTCGCCCTCGCTGGCGCCCGGGGCGCCGGCGGCGACGTGCACCAGGCCGAGCACGCCGAGCAGCAGCGCGCTGAGCCCGATCACGATCCGCCCGTTGGCCTCCTCCTTCTCCGGATGCCTGATCAGCCGCACGGCGATGTATCCGAGCACCAGCGGGAAGACCAGGTCGAGGCGACCGAGCGCACCGGTGACCAACATCGTGACCAGCTCGCCGACCGGGCCCCGCAGGTTCGACCAGGTGCCGGCCGCGATCACCAGCGTGAGGCCGAGCAGCAGCAGCGCGAGGCCGTCCTTGCGGTGGGCGGGGTCGAGCCCCTTGGCGCCCCGCCCTATGCCACGCAGCAGCGCGCCGACCGGGTGCGCGATGCCCAGCCACACGCCGCGCAGCACACGCATCACGATGTTGGGCGTCGGCGCGGGTGGCTTGGCCGCGGCCTTCTTCGCGGGCGCCCGCTTGGCCGGCGCCGATTTCCTGGCCGCTCCCCCGCCGCTCTGCCCGGCGCGCGCGTTCTGGGGACCCTTGCCGGACGTACGTGAGGCCATGAGGGTGAGGTTACCCGGCTCTCACCGCCGGGGCACGGACCCCACGCGCCCCTGAGACGCCGTCAGACCCGCCGCCGACCCTACGCCGAAGGGTCGCCCGGCGCCGACCCACCCGCTCCCGGCTGCAGCGCGTCGAGCGCGCTCCGCAGACCGGCCAGCTTCCGCTCCAGGTGGGCGGCGGTCGACACCGCGGCCCCGCCACCGGACTCGGCCAGCTCCTTGGACAGCACCTCGGCCTGCTCCTCCACCGCGGCCAGCCGCGCCGACAGCTCCGGGAGGAGGCCGCCAGAACCCCGCTCGGTGTCGGACTGCGCCTGCCCGCCGTCCAACTCGAGGCGCAGCAGTGCCGCCTGCTCGCGCAGCTGCACGTTCTTCATGTGCAGGTCGACGAAGACCGACACCTTGGCCCGCAGCACCCACGGGTCGAACGGCTTGGAGATGTAGTCCACCGCGCCCGCCGCGTAGCCGCGGAAGGTGTGGTGCGGGCCGTGGTTGATGGCCGTGAGAAAGATGATGGGGATGTCGCGGGTGCGCTCACGCCGCTTGATGTGTGCCGCGGTCTCGAAGCCGTCCATGCCAGGCATCTGGACGTCAAGCAGGATCACCGCGAAGTCCTCTGTGAGCAGCGCCTTGAGCGCTTCCTCCCCTGACGATGCCCGGACCAGCGTCTGATCGAGCGCCGAGAGAATCGCCTCGAGCGCCAGCAGATTCTCGGGCCGGTCATCGACCAGGAGGATCTTGGCCTTCTGCACCATGGCCCGTCCTCCTCGCCCCTGCGACGCCGCCGAGCGTCGCCGTTGTGGACGGCACCCTCAGCCGCCCGGTCCTATGCCGGACATGTTGGCATCCACGCCGGCATCGATGCCAGCGAGCCCGGCCCGCCGCGCAATGCACGCGGTGGATTCCGGGGGCCCTCGCGTCGTTGCGAGAAGCCGAAAACCCTCCGGCCCAACCCCCGCTTCACCAGGAAACCCTCTGGCCACTCGTCCAGCGGCCAGAAACGCAAGGCGCCCAGTGATCAGCGCATTGCGCTGCGTCACGATACCACGCACACCCGAGACCGGCGAACCCGTCCGGCCGCGACAGGCCACCCCTGTGATCCGCCGCGCCCATACCCGAAACGCCCGCGCGAGCCGGGGAGTTCCCGCCGGCCCGCGCGGGGCGCGGATCAGGCCGGTCCCTCCATCCACTCGCTCATGACGCCCAACAGGTGGTCGGTGTCGACGGGCTTGGTGACGTGCGCGGACGCGCCGGCCTCCATGCTCTTCTCCTCGTCGCCCTTCATCGCCTTCGCCGTCAGCGCGATGATCGGCAGCCCCGAGAACTGCGGCATCCGCCGGATCGCCGCCGTCGTCGCGTAACCGTCCATCTCCGGCATCATGATGTCCATCAGCACCAGCGCGATGTCCTCGTTGGACTCCAGGACCTCGATGCCCTCCCGCCCGTTCTCGGCGTACAGCACCCGCAGTCCGTTCTGCTCCAACACGCTGGTCAGCGCGAACACGTTGCGCACGTCGTCGTCGACGATCAGCACCTTCCGGCCACGGAAGTCCCGGAAGGCGCGGCGCCGCGCCTGCTCCTGGTCATCCACCTCGGCCACCGCCTCCTGCCGCTCCCGCCGGTCACCGGCCTGCGCGCCGTTCTCCGCGAACCGCTCGCGGTGCCGCCGGGTCAGCGACTCCGCCGCCCGCTCCGCCGCGATCGACGCCTTGCGGCTCTCCCGCTCCCGGTCGGCCGCCGTGCCGAACACGGCGCCGCCCCCGGCGGAGGGACCGGGCGGCAACGCCCGCGGCCCCTCGGCGCCGCCGGCCTCGGGCGCCGCCTCGGCCGCCGCGTCCTCCTCGGACGACTCGACCCGCGGCTCCGCGGCCGCCAGCGTCCCCGGCGTCAACTGCCCGTAGCCGGGCGGCGGCAGCTCCGTCGGCTGCAACGGCAGGAACAGCGTGAACGTCGAACCACGCCCCGGCTCGCTCGCCGCGTGGATCTCCCCGCCCAGCAGCCGCGCGAACTCCCGGGAGATCGACAGGCCGAGCCCCGTGCCCCCGTACTTCCGGCTGGTCGTGCCGTCCGCCTGCTTGAACGCCTCGAAGATCACCCGCATCTTGCTGGCCGCGATGCCGATCCCGGTGTCCGAGACCGCGAACGCCACCAGCGGCGCGTCCGCCGTCAACACCGAGCCGTTCTCCAGCATCTGCTGCCGGATCTCGTCCGGCACCTCGCCGCCCGCCGGCCGGATCACCAGCTCCACCGAGCCGGTGTCGGTGAACTTCACCGCGTTCGACAGCAGGTTCCGCAACACCTGCAACAGCCGCTGCTCGTCCGTGTGCAGCGTCGCCGGCAGCTCCGGCGACACCCGCACCGAGAACTCCAGGTTCTTCTCCGCCGTCAACGGCCGGAACGACGCCTCGATGTAGTCCACCAGCTGCACCAGGGCGATCCGGGTCGGACTCACGTCCATCTTCCCCGCCTCGACCTTCGACAGGTCCAGGATGTCGTTGATCAGCTGCAACAGGTCGGAGCCCGCCCCGTGGATCGTCTCCGCGAACTCCACCTGCTTCGGCGACAGGTTCGACTCCGCGTTGTCCGCCAGCAGCTTCGCCAGGATCAGCAGCGAGTTCAACGGCGTCCGCAGCTCGTGCGACATGTTCGCCAGGAACTCGGACTTGTACCGCATCGAGACGGCCAACTGCTCGGCGCGCTCCTGCAGTCCGCGCCTGGCCTCCTCGATCTCCGAGTTCTTCACCTCGATGCGCCGGTTGGTCTCCGCCAGCAGGTCCGCCTTCTCGCGCAGCTCCGCGTTCCGGTCCTGGAGCTCCTTGCGCTGCGCCTCCAGCTCGCCGGTCTGCTCCTGGAGCCGCTCGGCCAACTCCTGCGACTGCTTCAGCAGCATCTCCGTCCGGGTGTTCACGCTGATGGTGTTGACGCTGGTCGCGATCATCTCGGCCATCTGCTCGAGGAAGTCGCGCTCGATCTGCGTGAACGGCTTGAACGACGCGAGTTCGAGCACCCCGAGCACCCGGTCGGTGAACTGCACCGGCAGCACCACCCCGTGCACCGGCGGCGCCTCGCCCAGCCCCGAGGAGATCTTCAGATAGCCCTCGGGCGTCGGCCCGAACAGGATCATCCGCCGCTCCTCGGCCGCCGTGCCCACCAGCGACTCGCCCGGCCGGAACGACATCCCGTGCGCGCCGGCCGCGTAGCCGTAGGAACCGATCATCCGCAGCTCGTAGCTGCCGTCCTCGACCGGCCCCGCCACCACGTCCAGGTCGCCGTCGGCCGGCACCGAGAGGAAGAACGCGCCGTGCTGCGCCGTGACCGTCGGCACCAGCTCGCTCATGATCAGGCTGGCCACGTCCTTCAGGTCGCGCCGCCCCTGCATCAGCGCCGAGATCCGGGCCAGGTTGCTCTTGAGCCAGTCCTGTTCCTTGGTCTTCAGCGTGGTGTCGCGCAGGTCGGTCACCATCCGGTTGATGTTCTCCTGCACCACCAGGATCTCGCCGGCCGCGTCCGTGTCGATCCGCACGCTGTGGTCGCCCCTGGTCACGAAGTTCGCCACCCGGGCGATGCCCCGCACCTGACGGGTCAGGTTCCCCGCCATCTCGTTCACCGAGTCCGTGAGGTCCTTCCAGGTCCCCGCCACGCCCGGCACCAGCGCCTGACCGCCCAACTGCCCCTCGATGCCCACCTCACGGGCCACCTTGGTGACCTGGTCGGCGAAGAGCGACAGCTGGTCGACCATCGTGTTCAGGGTCTCCTTGAGCTCCAGGATCTCCCCGCGCGCGTCGATGTCGATCTTCTTCGTCAGATCGCCCTGCGCGATGGCCATGGTGACCATCGTGATGTTGCGGACCTGTCCCGTGAGGTTGGACGCCATCTCGTTCACGGAGTCGGTCAGGTCCCGCCAGGTGCCGGACACCCCGGGCACCTCGGCCTGGCCGCCGAGCTGGCCCTCGGTGCCCACCTCGCGCGCCACCCGCGTCACCTCGGCCGCGAACGACGAGAGCTGGTCCACCATCCGGTTGACGGTGTCCGCGAGCTGTGCCACCTCGCCGCTGGCCTCCACGGTGACCTTCTTGGTCAGCTCGCCGTCGGCCACGGCCATGGCGACCTCGGAGATGTTCCGCACCTGACTGGTCAGGTTGGCCGCCATCAGGTTGACGTTGTCGGTCAGGTCCTTCCACGTGCCCGAGACGCCCCGCACCTGGGCCTGGCCGCCGAGCCGGCCCTCGGTGCCCACCTCGCGCGCCACCCGCGTCACCTGGTCCGCGAACGAGGACAGCTGGTCGACCATCGTGTTCACCGTGTTGACCAGCACCAGGATCTCGCCCTGGGCGTCGACCGTGATCTTCCTGGTCAGGTCGCCCTCGGCCACCGCGGTCGTGACGTCCGCGATCTGACGCACCTGCAGCGTCAGGTTGTTGGCCATGCCGTTGACGGACTGGGTGAGGTCCTTCCAGGTGCCGGCCACGCCGTCCACCTTCGCCTGGCCCCCCAGCCGACCCTCCGTGCCCACCTCGCGGGCGACCCGGGTCACCTCCTCGGCGAAGGACGACAGCTGGTCCACCATCGTGTTGAGGGTGTCCTTCAGCTCCAGGATCTCGCCCTTGGCGTCCACCGTGATCTTCTGCGAGAGGTCACCGCGCGCCACCGCCGTCGCGACCTGGGCGATCGCCCGCACCTGGTCGGTCAGGTTGGAGGCCATGCCGTTCACCGAGTCCGTCAACGCACGCCACGTGCCCGCCACCCCGGACACCTGTGCCTGGCCACCGAGCCGCCCGTCGGTTCCCACCTCGCGGGCCACCCGCGTCACCTGCTCGGCGAACGAGGACAGCTGGTCCACCATCGTGTTCACGGTGTTCTTGAGCTCGAGGATCTCGCCCCGCGCGTCGACGTCGATCTTCTGCGAGAGATCACCCCGCGCCACCGCCGTCGTCACCTGCGCGATGTTCCGCACCTGCCGCGTCAGGTTCGACGCCATCTCGTTCACCGAGTCGGTCAGCGCCTTCCAGGTGCCGGAGACGCCCTCGACCTGCGCCTGACCGCCGAGCCGGCCCTCGATGCCCACCTCGGTGGCCACCCGCGTCACCTGGTCAGCGAACGACGACAGCTGCTGGACCATCCGGTTGACCGTGCTCTTCAGCTCCAGCATCTCGCCGGACACGTCCACGGTGACCTTCTGCGACAGGTCGCCGTTGGCCACCGCCGTCGTGACCTGCGCGATGTTGCGGACCTGCTCCGTCAGGTTACGGAACGCGGTGTTCACCGAGTCCGTCAGGTCCTTCCAGGCCCCGGCCACCCCCAGCACCGACGCCTGTCCGCCCAGCACGCCCTCGTCGCCGATCTCCCGCGCCACCCGGGTGACCTCGGACTGGAACGACGACAGCTGGTCCACCGTCCGGTTGACGGTGTTCTTCAACTCCAGCATCTCGCCACGGACGTCGACGGTCACCTTGCGCGACAGGTCGCCGTTGGCCACCGCCGAGGTGACCTGCGCGATGTCCCGAACCTGCGCCGTGAGGTTGCGGAACGCCGTGTTGACCGAGTCCGTCAGGTCCTTCCACGTGCCGGCGACGCCCTGCACCCGCGCCTGGCCGCCCAGGGCGCCCTCGGTGCCGATCTCCGTCGCCGTGCGCGTCACCTCGTCCGCGAACGCGCGCAGCGTCTCGGTCATGCCGTTGATGGTGTCCGCGAGCTGGGCGAACTCGCCGCGCGCCCGCACCGTGATCCGCTGCGTCAGGTCGCCGTTGGCCACCGCCGTCGTCACATGCGCGATCTCGCGCACCTGCGCGGTCAGGTTCGCGGCCATCGAGTTCACGGAGTCGGTGAGGTCCTTCCAGACCCCGTCCACCCCGTCCACCCGCGCCTGCCCGCCGAACACGCCCTCGGTGCCCACCTCGCGGGCGACCCGGGTCACCTCCTCCTGGAACGAGGAGAGCTGGTCCACCATGCCGTTCACGGTGTCCTTCAGCTCCTGCATCTCGCCGGCGACGTGCACCGTCACCTTGCGCGACAGGTCGCCGTTGGCCACCGCCTTGGTCACCTGGGTGATGTCACGCAGCTGCGCCGTCAGCCGCAGCGCCATCGTGTTGACCGAGTCCGTCAGCTCCCGCCACGGCCCGAACATCCCGCGGTCCTCGGCCTGACCGCCCAGCTTGCCCTCGGTGCCGACCTCGCGCGCGATCCGCGTGACCTCGTCGTGGAACGCCGAAAGCTGGTCGACCAGCCCGTTCACCGTGCGGCTCGTCTTCAGGAACTCGCCGCGCAACGGCCGCCACGTGCCCTGCCGGTCCCCCGGCACCCGCAGCTCCATGCGCTGCCCGAGGTCGCCGTCCTCCACGGCCGAGAGCACCCGGCCCACCTCGGACAGCGGCCCCGTGACGTCCTCCACCAGGCCGTTCACATCGTCGATGGCCTTGCCCCAGGCGCCCTCGCAGACGCCCGTCTCCAGCCGCTCGGTCAGCCGGCCCTCCCGGCCGACCAGCCGGCGCACCCCGGCCAGCTGTCCCGTGACGTGCAGCCCCCGGTCCGCGACCTCGTTGTACACCGCGGCGATCTCGGCCATCGGCCCGTCGCCCGTGACCGTCAACCGCTTGCGCAGATTGCCGTCTCGCATGGCCTCCAAGGCCGAGAGCAGCCGGTTCAGGGCCACGGCGTCGACTTCGACCGTTCCGCTGCCCCGCGACCTCCTCGTTCGCGCACGCGTGCCGGCGCGCGCCGCTGCTCCCTCAGACACCACTGTGTCCCTCCCGCAGGATCGACCGTTCCACCCGGGCTTTCGCGTCGGGCCATCCCAGTGTTTCACTCTCCACCGACCGGGCGATAACAGTTCGGCAGCATCGCATAGCACTGTTTTCCCGGTCCGGGGGAAATCATCGGATGCGCCGTCCATGGTGGCCGCCGACGTCAGTAACCTGGCTTCCGGCCGGCCATGCGGCGCCAGGTCAGGAAACGAGCAAGCTTCTTTGGGGGAGTGACGTGATCACCGCGCGAGCTGCGGCCACCTTCGAGCCGGTTGGACGCTCGGTCGCGACCGCGCGGGGCTTCGTCCGGGACACCCTGCAGGGGTGGGGCCTGGCCGACCTCATCGAGGACGCCGTGGTGCTCACCAGCGAGTTGGTCACCAACGCCGTGGTGCACGCCGGCACGACGGCCGAGGTCCGCTGTCTGCGCGACAAGGAGGGCGTCCGCATCGAGGTCGTCGACCGCCACCCCGAGCGCGAGCTGCCGATGGCCGAGGTCTCCCGGGGCCAGCTCGACCTCAACAGCGAGGGCGGCCGCGGCCTGCTGCTGTGCGCCGCGCTCGCCGCCCGCTGGGGCGTCGACTACACGCCGTCCGAGAAGTGCGTGTGGTTCCGTCTCGACCAGCAGGTGCTGCCCGTCGGCACCCGCTCGGCCGGCCCCGTGCTCCCCGACGAGGCCCTGCCCGTCAGCGAGACGAGAGTCCGGGTCGGCGTCGTCCAGGTCGACCGCACCGACACCATCACCGTCTGGAACGAGGACGCCGCCGAGCTCTTCGGCTACCGGGCCGACCAGGTCGTCGGCAAGCCGCTCGCCGACCTCGCCGCCTGGCCCCAGACGCCGGGCACCGGCACCGGCATCGCCGAGGCGCTGGCGCTCTCCCGCTGGGAGGGCAGCTACGGGCTGCGCGACTCCGAGGGCCGCACCGTCCCCGTCTACGCCTGCCACCTGCGCGTCCGCGACGCCAAGGGCGACCCGTCGACCGTCTGTCTGATCGTCCGCGACCAGGAACGCGCCATCCTGCAGAGCCCCATCCGGCTGCCCCTGCAGTCCGGCGGCGAGGGCCTCGACCGCGGCCACGGCGACCCGCTCGACGCGCTCATCGGCTCCCCGCCCCCCGACGACCTCGACAGCCTGCTCCAGCGCACCGTCGAGCGTGCCAGGGACATGCTCGACGGCGACGCCGCCTTCCTGCTGCTCGCCACCGACGACGAGACCGAGCTCGAGGTGCGCGCCACCACGGGCCTCCCGTCCGCCCGGCAGCGCTTCGCCCGCGTCCCCGTCGAGACCGGCAGCGGCCGCTACGGATCCGCCCGGATGCCCTCCGTCCACGACGACCTGGCCGGCGCCCCCGGCGCCGTCCCGCTCCTCACCGGCACCGGCATGCACGCCGTGGTCACCGTCCCCCTCAAGGTGGAGGGCCGGCTGACCGGTTCGCTCGGCGTCGCCTCCGAGACGCCCGGCCGCTACAGCAACGAGGAGGCGCTGCGCCTCCAGTTCGCCGCCGACCGGATCGCGCTGGCCGTCGAGTCCGCCCGCCTGACCGAGCTCGAACGGCTGCGCCGCGGCTCGCTCGCCTTCCTCGTCGAGGCCTCGGAACTCCTCGCCGGCACCCTCGACCGCAACCAGACCCTGGCCCTGATGGCCCAGATGACCGTGCCCACGCTGGCCACCTGGTGCGCCGTCTACACCGTCCCCGAGCCCGGCTCGGAGCCCGTGCTCTCGTACGTGCTGCACGAGGACGAGGACCGCATCGACGGCATCAAGGCGCTCCTGGAGCGGGTCGAGCCGCCCGACCCGGACATCTCGCTCGGCGTGCGCCTGTGGCAGGCGCCCTCCGAGGCGGCGCGCAGCACCGCGCTGCGCACCTCGCTGCGCAGCCTCGGCCTGGGGCGGCTCCCCTCGGAGTCCGAGCCGCCCGGCATCAGCCTGAGCACGGCGGCGGCCGTGGGCGGCGAGACGATCCTGCTGCCGCTGATCGCCCGCAACCGGGTCATCGGCCTGTTGGCCCTCGGCAAGCCCACCGACGAGCGGTTCCGCCAGGACATCCTGGAGCTCGCCGAGGACCTGTCGCGGCGGGCGGCCCTCGCGCTGGACAACGCCCGGCTCTACAGCGAGCGCACCGCCATCAGCCAGTCCCTGCAACGCAGCCTGCTGCCGCCGGAGTTGCCGAAGATCGACGGCGTCGACGTGGAGGTCATCTACCGCGCCGCCGGCGAGGGCAACGAGGTGGGCGGCGACTTCTACGACGTCTTCCCCATCCGCGAGGGCGCGTACGGCTTCGCCATCGGGGACGTCTGCGGCACGGGGCCGCTCGCCGCGTCGGTCACCGGCCTCGCCCGGCACGCGCTGCGGCTGCTGGCCCGCGAAGGGCTCGGCGGTCCCGCCGTCCTGGAGCGGCTCAACGCCGCCATCCTCGAAGAGGGGCCGCGCGGCCGCTTTCTGACGCTGCTCTACGGCGAACTGTGGCCCAAGCCCGAGGGCGGCGCGCTCCTCAAGATGGTCTGCGCCGGCCATCCGCTGCCGCTGCGGCTCACCCCGGACGGCCGGGTGGAGCCGGCGGCCAGCCCGCAGCCGCTGCTGGGGGTCATGGACGACCTGGAGTTGTTCGAGCAGAGCATCACCCTCGACCCGGGTGACGTGCTGCTGTGCGTCACGGACGGCGTCACCGAACGCCGGGAGGGCACGCGGATGTTGGGCGACGACGGCCTCGCGGACGTGCTCGCCCCCTGCACCGGACTCACCGCCGGCGCGGTGGCCGCGCGGGTGCTGCGCGCCGTCGAGCGCTTCGCCCCCAACCCGCCCTCGGACGACATGGCCATCCTGACCCTGCGGATCCCGGAATAGCAGAAAGGCCCCCGCCGAAACGGCGGGGGCCTTCTGATGGTTCAGTACTGCGGAGCCCCAAAACGGAATCGAACCGTTGACCTTCTCCTTACCATGGAGACGCTCTGCCGACTGAGCTATTGGGGCGATATGTCCGGCGGCGACCTACTCTCCCACACGGTCCCCCATGCAGTACCATCGGCGCTGGCAGGCTTAGCTTCCGGGTTCGGAATGTAACCGGGCGTTTCCCCACCGCCATGACCACCGGAACCCTTTGAAGGCACCGACCGGTCGGTCGAGATTTCACAGTGGACGCGAGCATCTATGGACAAGCCCTCGGCCTATTAGTACCGGTCAACTCCACCTCTCACAAGGCTTCCATCTCCGGCCTATCAACCCCGTCGTCTACAGGGAGCCTTACCCCATCAA
>NZ_JAVREM010000026.1:0-89017 GCF_031845425.1 Streptomyces millisiae | reverse complement strand
GATCGTCATCGATCTTCACGTACAGTGCCGTGATGAGGGTGTTCAGGTCGGTCGACACAACCGGATCTTGAACACCCTCACCTCGTTCATGCACCCCACCAGCCGTTAGGACTTACTCATCTAGGCCCCGGGCCGGGCCCGCGCCTTCCGGGGAACTGTTTCGGCGGTGTGTCGTCGGGTAGGGAGTCACCGTGATTTTGGGAGCGCTCCCATGCCCCGGAAAACAGCTGAATCCCCCACATCCTTCCGGAAGACGGAGACCGCACGATGAACGCAGACACCCCCACACGCCGCTGGACGACGCGGCTGATGGCCTCGACCTTGGCCGGCGTCGTCGGCCTGCTCGCCCTGTTCATGAGCCCGTGGAGCGACTCGGCCAGCGCCCACGGCTCGATCGTGGACCCCGCCTCCCGCTCCTACGGCTGCTGGGAGCGCTGGGGCAGCGACCACCTCAACCCGGACATGGCGCAGGAAGACCCCATGTGTTGGCAGGCGTTCCAGGCCAACCCGAACACCATGTGGAACTGGATGAGCCTGTTCCGGGAGAACCTGGCGGGCGACTGGAGCGCGATCCCCGACGGGAAGCTGTGCAGCGCCGGTGACGCCCAGGGCGGCCTGGCCACCTCGCTCGACCGGCCGGGCGCCTGGACCACGACGGACGTCGACAACGACTTCAGCGTCCACCTGTACGACACGGCCAGGCACGGCGCCGACTTCTTCGAGGTGTACGTCACCAGGCAGGGCTTCGACCCCACCACCCAGGCCCTGGGCTGGGACGACCTCGAACTCGTCGCGGAGACCGGCAGCTACCCGCCGGCACAGGACATCACCTTCGACGTCAGCGCCCCGGGCCGCACCGGCCACCACATCGTCTACACCGTCTGGCAGGCGTCGCACCTGGACCAGACGTACTTCATCTGCAGCGACGTCAACTTCACCTGAGCCGACCGGCCGGGGAACCCCGGCCGGTGGGACGTCCGCCGCCCACCGGGCCCCGACGGGGTCCGGTGGGCGGCGCCGTCCGGAACGCCCGGCGGGTCAGCCGAGCCGGTCGTGGTCGGCCAGGACCTCGTCGAGGACGCGGCGGTGTTCGGCGGCCTGCTCCGGGTCGGTGTCGATGTGCTGGGCCAGGCTGATGAGGGCCTTCCACAGGGCCCAGCCGCGGGCCCGGGCCCACATCGGCTCGTCCTGGTCCATGGTGCGGCGGAAGGCCTCCCGGCCGGCGCCGGACAGCATCGTCCAGGAGATCACCAGGTCGCAGGCGGGGTCGCCGACGCCCGAGGTGCCGAAGTCGATGACGGCGGCGAGCCGGCCGTCCCTGACCAGGAGGTTGTTGGCCGCGATGTCGCCGTGGAACCACACGGGCCACCCGTGCCAGTCCGCCTTCAGCGCCGCGGTCCACACGGCGGCGGCCCGCTCGGTGTCGACGCGGCCCGCCAGCCGCGCCAGGGCGCGGCGGGTCTCGTCGTCGTAGTGGGTGAGCGGCGCGCCGCGGTAGAAGCTGTGGGCTCCCGCCGCTGGTCCCCCGGTGGCGTCGATCCGTTGCAGCGCGAGCAGGAACTCGGCCAGCGAGGTGGCGAACTCCCGCATGTCGTCGACGCGTTCGGGGCGGGCGACCGCGCCGTCCAGCCACCGGCGGATCGACCAGTCGAACGGGTAGCCCTCGCCGGGCGCCCCCCGGGCCACGATCGGGGGCACGGGCAGGGGCAGCAGCGGCGCGAGCTCGGGCAGCCAGCGGTTCTCCTTGGCGACGGCGGGGGCGTAGCCGGCGGCCGTGGGCAGGCGCGCGGTCAGGTCCGTGCCGAGCCGGTAGGTGCGGTTGTCCCAGCCGTCGACCGCCACCGGCGTCACCGCCAGGTCGCTCCACCGCGGGAACTGCGCGGCGACCAGGCGCCGTACCAGGGCCGCGTCGATGCCCGCGCGGCCGTCGGCGGGGGGAGGGGAAGCCATGCGGCGATCGTGTCCGCGCGGCAGGCCGCGGGCAATCGATTTACGCGGGGTGCGGGTCGTTCCCGTCGGTGGGCTCGGGTTCCGGGAGGGCGTCGCCCGTCTCCAGCAGGGTCTTGAGACTGGAGAGCAGGGCGGGCCAGCCGTGCTGGATCATCTCGCGGACGGTGCTGCCGGGCTCGAAGCCGTCGTGGACGACGGTCAGCCTGACCGTCTCGCCGAGGGGTTCGATGTCGAAGGTGACCTTGGAGCGCGGCTCGGCGGCGATCCTGGCGAGGGTCTCGTCGTCCACGCCCGCGGCCCTGGCCCACGCGGGCGTGAAGGTGTGCCAGGTGTAGGAGAGCCGCCGGTAGGGGTCGGACTCCAGGACGACCTGTTCGGGGTCGACGGTCCGTGCGCCGTGCTCCTGCCAGGTCATGGTCGATCCGGTCCGCCAGTCGCTGACGAACTCCGGGCCCCAGTAGCGGCGGGTGAAGGCCGGGTCGGTCAGGGCCTGCCAGAGCTTCTCCGGCGTGGTCCTGATGTAGGTGGTGTAGACGAACGCGGTGCTGTCCATGGCGGTGTTCTCCAGTGCGTGCTTGAGGTCGGCGAGCGCGCGCACCCGCTCGCGGTCGTAGCGGCTGATCCAGCGTTCGGCGATGGCGTTGATCGGCTCGGCGTTGAGGTAGTGGAGCTTCTCCCGGCCCCGGCGGACGGTGGTGATCAGGTTGGCCGACTCCAGGATGGCCAGGTGCTTGCTGACCGACTGCCGGGCCATGTCCAGCTCGGCGCACAGCTCGCGCAGGCTCTGCCCGTTGCGGGTGTTCAGGCTGTCCAGCAGCCGCCGGCGGCCGGCGTCGGCCAGCGCCTTGAAGACCTCGTCCATCTCCGCCCTCCGCGGACAGGCAGCCGGTCGGCTGCCTGAAAACGATAGGCAGCCAAAAGGCTGCATGTCAATCCGCGCACCGCCCGATCGGCCTCGGCGGCACCGGGTGGGGTGCCCGGCGCCGCCGAGGCCGCTGTCGCGTCACTCCGTCACTCCGTCACGCCGTCACCCCGTCGATCTGGAGCGTCTGCACCTGCCCGGTGGTGAAGGGGACGGCCACGGTGCGGCCGGCGAGTCGCAGGTCGTCGCGGCGGACGTACAGGTCGCCCCCGCCGCCGGTGCGGGTGGACCAGCGGGGCACGACCCCGCCGGTGCCGCCGGTGACCTGTCCGAAGGAGGAGAGGTCGAAGGTCAGGGTCTGGGCGGCGCCGGGGTTGGCGGCCACGATCACCAGCCGGCGGGCGGCCGGGTCGTAGGCGGCGACGCTGAGGTCCGTGCCGGTGTTGATGATCCGCATCCCGGGCCGGATGTGCCGGGTGAACTGCGCCAGCACGTAGTACTTGGTCCCCACGGCGCCGGCCGCCAGCGTGGCCGGGTCGTACGCGATGAGCGCCCAGGCCGGGGTGGGGTCCATCACCTGCCAGTAGACCCAGGCGGAGGGGCGCAGCCAGCGGAAGTCGAGGAGCAGGTTGGTGGCCAGGGAGAGGCCCGAGGCGTCGCCGTCGCCGGTCTCGGAGTTCCACAGCGCCTTGCCGGCGGCGGCCACGTCCCGCTGCAGCAGGTCCCGGCGGCCCCCGGCGCCCTGGTAGCCGTGCACGTTGACCCGGCCGACGAGGGCGCGGGTGGTCGAGGAGAAGGAGTTCCACGTGGTGCGCGCCAGGTCGTAGCTGGTCTCGTCCGAGGCGGCGATGGTGGTGGAGCCGAGGCCGAGCCGGTCGAGTTCGGCGCGCAGGTGGCCCAACACGGTGGCCTGGACGCCGGCGTCGATGAAGCAGCCCTCCTGGGTGCCGTCCGCGCGCCACCAGTTCGAGGACGGCTCGTTGAAGGGCTCGACGGAGACGAAGGACACGCCCCAGGCGTCCCTGGCGCGGCGCGCCGTGGTGGCCAGGTAGGTGGCGAACTGGCGCTGGTTCCAGGGCTGGAGGTTGTTGCCGCCGTCCGCCGCGCCCGAGGGGTTGTGGTTCAGGCACATCCACCACATGGGCGAGTTGGAGAAGAGCTCGGCCCGCGCCCCCCGTTGGACCGCCCGGGTCAGGGCGGCGCGCTGCACGCGGTCGGCGTTCCAGTTCCAGGACGCGGAGACCGGGTCCTCGCTGTGCCAGTCCCGCCAGTACCCCTCGATCTGCTTGAAGCGCGGGATGTTGGGCGAGGCGACCATGGCCTCGCCGTCGACGGTGTTCCAGCCGCACCCGCCCAGGTTGTAGCGGGCGATGTTCAGGCCGAGGCCCGGCAGGGTGCGGCCCGCGTAGGGCACCGAGCCCAGGGTGAAGAAGGCGTCGGCGAAGTCGTCACGCTCGCCGAAGACGTTCGCCCACCAGGCCAGGGACGTTCCCCAGCCCTCCCAGGCGCCCTGGTCGGCGGCGGGGTCGATCACCACGGTGGCGTCCGCCCGGGCGGTGCCGGTGGCGAGTTGGCCGCCGAGCACGGTGGCGCCGGCGGCGGCCAGCAGCGTTCTGCGTCTCACGGAGGTCCCCTTCGCGCAGGGTCCCTCGCCCCGTAACACGGTGCGGGCGGCGGCCGCGAATGTCCAGACCCCGGGCGGCGGTTCGTCGCGCGCGGGCCATTGACCCGACGGTCACGCGCCGCATACTGAGGGCATCCGGCTTGCCATGTTCACGTAATCATCGGTCCCTCGCCCCCACCAGGAACCGAGCCCGCACCAGGCGGTTCGTGGTCAGCCGGGCGGCACGGGGCGCACGGAGTCGCGGACGACGACATGGGTGCCCAGCACCACGTGCCGGGTGGCGTCGGCCGTCTCGTCGTCCAGAGCCAGTCGTACCGCGGTGTGCCCCAGTTCGCGGTGCGGGACGTGCACGGTGGTGAGGTCGATGTCGGCGGCCGGCGGCAGGTCGTCGAAGCCGACCATGGAGACGTCCTCCGGGACGCGCAGCCCCCGGGCCCGCAGGGCCTCGCGCGCGCCGGCGGCGATCAGGTCGTTGACGGCGAAGACCGCGGTGAAGTCCCTGGGCCCCCGGTCGAGTCGCTCCCGCATCATGCGGTGGCCCTCGTGCCGCTCCATGGTGCCGTCGACCTCGAGCGCCGGATCGTGCGGCAGGCGGTGCGCCGCGAGCGCCGCGCGGTAGCCGGCGAGCCGGCTGTCCTGGGTGGTGTGCCCCGGCCGGCGTCCCAGGAAGAGGACCCGGCGGTGGCCGGCCGAGAGCAGGTGGCTGGTGGCGGCGTGGGCGCCGGCGGTGTTGTCGTACTCGACCACGATGGCCGGGATCCCGGGGCCCATCGGCGGCCGGCCGCAGAGCACAAGACGCGAGCCCACCAGGGCCAGCGCGCGGGCGTAGTCCGTCATGCGTGCCCGGTAGGCGTCGTCCGCGACCACGTTGCCCACCAGGACCAGGGCCTCGACGTGCTCCTCGCGCATCAGGTGGACCATGTCCAGCTCCCGCTCGGGGTCCCCGCCGGTGGTGCCGACGATGCACAGCCGGCCCGCGCGCGCGGCCTGCTCCTGCACCCCCTGCGCGACATGGGCGTAGTGCGGCGAGGTGACGGAGTTGACCACGATGGCCACGCTCCTGGGCCGCGCCCCCGCGAGCCCCCGGGCGTGCGGGTTGGCCACGTAGTCGAGATCGCGCACGGCGCGCATCACCCTGCCGCGGGTGGCGGGCGCGTTGGGATACGAGCCGGACAGGATGCGCGAGACGGTGGCGACCGAGACGCCGGCGCGGGCGGCCACGTCCCGGATCGTCGGGGGGCGGGGGCGACCGTCCTCGGGCGTGGCTCGGCGAGGCATCCGTCCTCCCTGCGTCCCTCCGCGGGTAACCGGTTGAACCTTGATCGTGGAGCAGGCCGTACGGCGCGTCAAGCCGCTGAGGTCGGGGGATCCGGCGGTGCGCGGAATCTTGACGTGTACGTGACCCTTTGCTTTTCTCTCGGGTTGTGTAAACGGTTTAACTCATTCGTTCCGGCAGCCGAGGAGGTCTGCGTGAACGGCAAACAACGGTGGGGGCCCCGTCGCGGGGCGGCCGCCATCACCACGGTGTTCCTCGCGCTCTGCGCGACGCTGCTCACCGGCACCCCGAGCCCCGCGTCGTCCGGCCCGCCGCCGGCGACGCTCCCGAACGCGGCGGAGGCGGCGCTGGCCCCCCGGCCGATGGAGAACCTCGGCCGCGGGGTCGTCGCCGTGCGCAGCGGTGCCAGCCAGGTCCTGGTCTCCTGGCGGCTGCTCGGCCTCGACCCGCAGGGCATCGGTTTCAACGTGTACCGGTCGACCGCCGGGGGCGCCTACACCAGGATCAACTCCGCCGTCCTGACCGGCGGCACCAACTACGTCGACACCACCGCCGACCTGACGCGGTCCAACAGCTACCACGTGCGCCCGGTCGTCGACGGGGTGGAGCAGGCCCCGAGCGACGCCTTCACCCTGACGGCCAACCACGCCCAGGAGCCGGTGGTCCGGGTGCCGTTGCGCGACGGCGGTCCGGTGAAGTTCGTCTGGGCCGGCGACCTCGACGGCGACGGCGAGTACGACTACGTGGTGGACCGCCAGACCTCACCCCAGACGCTGGAGGCCTACACCTCCGACGGGCGGTTCCTCTGGGAGGTCGACCTGGGGCCGAACAGCACGAACCAGGACAACATCGAGCCGGGTTCCTCCACCATCGACGTCGGCCACAACGACGGCGTCACCGTCTACGACTTCAACAGCGACGGCCGTGCCGAGGTCGCGTTGCGGATCGCCGACGGCGTCACCTTCGGCGACGGCACGACCTGGACCCACGCCGACGACAACCGCCAGTTCATGGCCATCCTCGACGGGCGGACCGGGGCGCTGCTCAACTGGGCGGCGGTGCCGACCGACTACCTCGCCGACGGCCCGATGGCGGCGCGCCTCGGGGTGGCGTACCTCGACGGCGCCACGCCCAGCCTCGTCGCCTATATGAAGAACCGTCGGGACGACGGGGCCTTCAACCTGATGATGACCGCCTGGCGGTGGAGCGGCCAGAACCTGAGCCTGCAGTGGAAGTGGCTGCGCGGCAACCAGAACGCCCCCGACGGGCACAACACCCGCGCCCTCGACGTCGACGGCGACGGGGCGGACGAGATCGCCGAGATCGGGTTCGTGCTCGACGGCGACGGCACGTTGAGGTACTCGATGGCGGGCGAGGGCGTCGTCCACGGCGACCGCTTCCACATCGCCGACATGGACCCGAGCCGGCCCGGCCTGGAGGGCTACGGCGTCCAGCAGAGCAACCCGAGCGGCCTGCTCGAGTACTACTACGACGCCTCGAACGGCTCCATGATCTGGGAGCACTTCGGGAGCCCGGCCGACGTGGGCCGCGGCATGGCGGGCGACGTCGACCCGCGCTTCCCCGGCATGGAGGTCTGGTCCTTCTCCGGCCTCTACAACGCCCCCACCAACCGGCTCACCGAGCCGAACACCTCGCTGCGGCCCTGGCCACAGCTCGGCCTGTGGTGGGACGGCGACCTCTCGATGGAGCTGCTCAACGACGGCAAGATCGAGCAGTGGGACCCGGCCAACCCGACGCCGACCGGCAGCCTGCCCCGGCTGGTCTCCACCTGGAACTTCGGCGCGGTCACCGCCGCCCAGGGCGGCCCCACCCTCGTCGGCGACCTCCTCGGGGACTGGCGGGAGGAGGCGGTGTACACCAACGCGGCCTACGACGAGCTGATCATCTTCACGACCAACCAGCCGTCGAACACCAGGCTGTACACGCTGGCGCACAACCCCGCCTACCGCAACGCCATGACCTTCAAGGGCTACATGCAGTCCCACCACCCCGACTACTACCTCGGCAGCGGCATGGCCCAGCCACCGAGGCCGAACATCAGGTACGCGGGGTAGCCCACCGTCGGCGCCGTGGTGCCCGACGCGGAGGACACCGCGTCGGGCGCCACGGCGCCAGGCGATCTAGGGTGGAAGAAAGGGGGATTTCCTCCGCGAAACTCAATGAACCGGACAGTCGGTGGTGTGCCCCGCGACGTCGGCGGCCCGGCCGCGCCACCACCCGCGACCGGGACACCCAACCGAGGCGAGGAGCCGCGCATGAGCACGACCGCAGGTCGGCACCCGACGGACGGAGCCGCCGTCCCCGCGCCCGGGGAACTGCGACGCGGCGTCCTCATCGCGGGCGTCGCGGCGCTCGGTGGTTTCCTCTTCGGATACGACAGCGCCGTCATCAACGGCGCGGTCGTCGGCATCCAGCACCACTTCGACGTCACCTCCGCGCAGACCGGGACGGTCGTCGCCGTCGCCCTGCTCGGCTCGGCGGCGGGGGCCGCCGTCGCCGGGCGACTGGCCGACCGGGTGGGGCGGCTGCGGGTGATGCACACGGCCGCGGCCTTCTTCGCCGTCAGCGCCGTCGGCTCCGCGCTGGCGCTGTCCGTCTGGGACCTGGGAGCCTGGCGCGCCCTGGGCGGTGTCGCGATCGGCCTGGCCTCGGTCATCGGCCCCACCTACATCGCGGAGATCGCCCCCGCGGCCTACCGGGGCCGGCTCGCCTCGTTCCAGCAGTTCGCGATCGTCCTCGGCATCACCGCCTCACAGCTCGTCAACTGGGTGATCGCCAAGGGCGCCGGAGGTCGCAGCGAGAGCCCGCTCGGCCCGCTCGACGCCTGGCAGTGGATGCTGGCGGCCGCGCTCGTCCCCGCGCTGCTCTACCTGGTCCTCACCGCGCGCATCCCCGAGTCCCCGCACTACCTGGTGGCCAAGGGGCGGACCGCGGACGCGCGCCGGGCGGTGATCCGGGCCCACGGCCCCGAGGTCGACGCCGACGGCCGGCTCGCCGAGATCGAGCACGGGCTGCGCCACGCCCACCGGCCGCGCCTGCGCGACCTGTTCGGCGGCTCCCTGGGCCTGCTGCCGATCGTCTGGGCGGGCATCGGGCTGGCCGTGTTCCAGCAACTCGTCGGCATCAACGTGATCTTCTACTACTCGTCGATCCTGTGGCAGTCCGTCGGCATCGACCAGGCCAACTCGCTGCTGATCAGCCTCTCCACCTCCATCGTCAACATCGTCGGCACGGTCGTGGCGATGCTCTTCATCGACCGGGTGGGCCGCAGGCCGCTGGCCCTGGTCGGCTCGTTCGGCATGGCCGTGTCCCTGGCGCTGGCCTCGTGGGCCTTCTCCTACAAGCGCGGTACCGGGGACGACATCTCGATCCCCGACACGCAGGGCGCCGTGGCCCTGGTGGCCGCCCACACCTTCGTCTTCTTCTTCGCCGTCTCGTGGGGCGTGATCCTGTGGGTCATGGTCGGCGAGATGTTCCCCTTCCGCATCCGCGCGGCCGCCATGTCCGTCGCGACAGCCTCCAACTGGATCGCCAACTGGGCCGTCACGGAGAGCTTTCCGCGCCTCGCCGACTGGAACCTCTCGGCCACCTACGCGCTCTACGCCGGCTTCGCGCTGCTGTCCGCGCTCTTCGTCGCGAAGGTGGTCGACGAGACCAGGGGAAGGCGGCTCGAAGAGGCGCCCTGAGGACCGCCGCGCGGGGTCTCCCCGGCCCGCCCGACTCCCGCTAACGTTCGGGCGCAGGTACTCGGGTCAAGGAGTGATGCGGATGAGGAAGACGATGCGTGCCCTGCTCATGGTGGCGGCGGCGCTCGCCGCCGTCGTGCTGCCGGCCTCCGCGGCGCAGGCGGCCGAGGGGTACGACCGATGTCCTGACGGCCACTACTGCATGTTCTCGGGCCTCGACGGCACCGGCGACATGATCGCGCTGACGGCGAGCACCCCCGACCTCGCGGCGCTCGGCATGGATGACCGGGCCAAGTCCGACTGGAACCGGACCGGTTCGACCATCTACCTCTGGTCGGACGCGAACTACACCGGCTGCACGGCCGTCACCTCCGCCGGCCCGACCGGGAAGGGTAACTTCTTCCCCACCTACCGGGACTTCTTCAGCTCGGTGGGGATCGGCGGCCCGGGCGGCCTGAGCTGCGGCACCCCGCCCGGCGAGGACGGCTGACCCGCGGCGCCGACGTGGCCCGCCGCCCGGGCGGCGGGCCACCGACAGGACGTCAGACGTCACGTCCCAGGGCTGGTTGTCGCCTCAGGAGGTGCGGCAGACCGTGCCGTTGAGGGTGAAGGCCGTGGGCGTCGGGTTGGCCCCCTCGTTGGCCCCGACGAAGCCGAAGGTGGCCGATGAGCCGCCGCCGGGGGCCAGGACCGCGTTCCCGCCGTCGTCGGTGACGTGCACCCGCCGCCCGTCGCTGCTGACCCGCGCGTTCCAGGCGCTCTGGACGGACTGCCCCGCGGAGGGCCAGGAGAAGTCCAGGCTCCATCCGTTGATCGCGGTGTCGCCGAGGTTGGAGACGGTGACCGAGGCGACGAAGCCGCTGCTCCAGTTGCCGTCCACCCGGTAGGTCACCAGGCAGCTGCTGTCCCTCGGCGAGGTGGTGGTGAGGGTGAGCGGCTCGGAGGGGCGGGAGAGCCGGCCGTCGGCGTCCCTGGCGAGGACGTTGACGGTGTGTTCCGAGCCCGGCGGCAGGTTGCGGAGGGTCGCCGAGGTGGAGGTGGAGGTCGCGAGCAGTTGGGCGTTGGCGCCGAGCCGCTCGTACACCTCGTAGCGCACCGGGCTGCCCTGGGCGCTGGCGGGCCAGCTCACCGTGGCGGTGGTGCTGTCCACGGCGGTGACCCGCGGCGTGCCGGGGGCGCCGACGGACGCGCCGCCCGGGGTGGGGGAGACGGTCACGGTGGTGATCGAGTAGGGCGGCAGGACGTGCGAGCCGTCCTCGGGGGCGGGGATCCGTGTGACGTCGGTGTCGCCGCGCGCGTAGCGGTGGACGACGGGCGCCTGGGAGTTCGGGGCGTAGCCGGCGTAGGAGAGGTCCACCGGATAGGACCGCTCGGGGTCCTTGTTGATCAGCATGACGCTGAGGTCGCCGTCGGCCTGGTGCACGGCGTGGACCGAGACCTGGTCGCTGCTGGAGGTCGCGGCCACCATGGTGTCGCCCGGGCCGCCGAGCGTGGTGAGGGACTTGATGCCGTAGTAGGGGTGGAACGGCGTGTGGAGCGGCGGTTGGCAGACGTCCCCGACGCAGCCGCCGCTGGAGAGGAGGCCGGCGTCGTTGAAGTCGAGTTCGCCGTCGACCCAGTTGGCCTCGGTGGGACCGTTGTGGGTGTTCCACCAGTCGACGTTGAAGACCCCGTTCTCCAGGGCCGTCATGTAGGCGTCGGCGGCGAACAGGCCGTTGGGCCGGCTGTTCTGCTGGACGTTGGAGTTGACCTCGGTCAGCGCGATGCCGATCTCGGCCGAGCGCTCGCCGGCGTAGCGGTCGATCTGCCGGCGCACCTCGCGCAGTTGGCCGGGGAGCCGGCCGACCCGGTCCAGGGCCTCGTCGGCGGTGGCGCCGCCCGGGTAGGAGTGCACGATGACGAAGTCGATGGTGTCCGCGACCGCCTCCAGCACGGTGTGGTTCCAGTCGGCCGAGTCGCCGGGGCCGACGATGCCGTCCGGCCAGTCGCCCGGGGTGGTCAGCACGGCGCCGATCTCGATGGTCGGGTCGACCGCCTTCATCGCCTCGGCGTAGGCGAGGACGTTGCGCGCGTACTCGTTCGGGCTCTTGTCCGGGTGGTCGTCCTCCTCCCACGGGGCGCCGTAGTGGCCGTTGCCGTAGACCTCGTTGCCGATCTCCCAGTACCTGGCGCCGTAGCCGCGGGTGATGTTCGCGTAGCGCACCCACTCCGCGGCCTCCTCGGGGGAGCCGGTGCCGTAGTTCGCGATGATGACCGGCTGGCCGCCGGTGGCCCGCACCGTGCCCATGAACCTGTCGAACTCGGTGTTGGGCGCGACGTAGCCGCCGGGCGCGGTGTGGTCCTCCCAGTGGTAGATGTCGCCGTAGGAGCCGCCCGGGTAGCGCATCGCCCCGATCCCGGCGTCGCCCATCAGCGTCACGACCTCGGGGTCGTTCATGTGCGCGTCCCAGATCGCGGTGTTGACGCCGAAGGCCGCCTCGTCGATGGTCCCGAGCCCCAGGGTGGCGTTGACCGAGACCGCCACGGCCGGGTCCACGGTCGGGTCGGTGGTCGGGTCCGCGGCGGCCGGCGACTGGACGGCGACCGCCGCCACGGCGGCGACGGCGGCCACGGCGGCGGTCAGGCCACGGATGCTCCTCGACCTGCCGGGCGGACGGGGGGTGAGCGACATGCCGGCTTCCTCTCCGAGAGGCGGACGGGTCTTGGGAGCGCTCCCAAACGCTCCCAAGAATGTCCCAAGCGCGGCATGGCCGCGTCAACGCTCGCGTTACCGGTTTCCGGAAGGAGTTGTGGAGAGTTTCGGTGATCGCGGCGGACGGGCGTCGAACGGCCGTACCGGGGGCCCGTCTTCCGGGGTGTCACAATGTGGTCCTCACCAGCGCGGGCTGTGGCAGGTCATCGGGAGGGCGACCATGGCTGACAACGGATCCGGGGAGCCGGCCGGCCGGGAGCCCGAGGGCCCCGGCGCGTCCAGGCCGGTCACCATCGCGTACATCGCCGAGTCGGCGGGGGTCTCGGTGCCGACCGTGTCGAAGGTGATCAACGGCAAGTCGGGGGTGTCGGCCGACACCCGGGCCCGGGTCGAGGAGATGGTCAACCGGTACGGATACCGCAAGCCGGCGGGCGCCGGCCGCAGCAACGTGGTGGAGCTCGTCTTCCGCGAGCTGCGCAGCATGTGGGCGGTGGAGATCATCCGGGGCGTGGAGCAGGTCGCCCGTGAACACCGCGTCGGCGTGCTGGTGTCCGAGTTCGGCCTGCACGACTCCGCGCCCGCGACCTGGGACGACACGGTCTCCCGGCGGCCGAACTGCGTGCTGTCCGTGGCCCAGCTCTCCCCGGCCGAGCGCGAGCAACTCCGCGCCAAGGGCATCCCGTTCGTCGTCTTCGACCCGACCACCGAGCTGCCGGACGACGTCCCGTTCGTCGGCGCCACCAACTGGTCGGGCGGCCGGGCCGCGACCCGGCACCTCACCGGGCTCGGGCACCGCCGCGTCGCCATGGTCGGCGGCCCGGAGGACGTGCTGTGCTGCACCGCCCGGCTCGACGGCTACCGCTCCGCGATGCGGGGCGCCGGCCTCCAGGTCGATCCGGACCTCGTCGTGCACGCCCCGCTCACCCCCGAGGGCGGCGCCGCCGCGGCGCGTCGCCTGCTGGCCGGGGCCGACCGGCCGACGGCGGTCTTCGCGGCGAACGACCTGCAGGCGCTCGGCGTCTACCAGGCCGCGCGCGAGGCGGGCCTGCGGATCCCCGACGACCTGAGCGTGGTGGGCTTCGACGACCTGCCGGTGGTCGCCTGGGTGGACCCGCCGCTGACCACCGTTCACCAGCCGCTCACCGAGATGGCCGCGGCGGCGACCGAGTTGGCGCTCGCCCTCGGCCGTGGCGAGCGGGCCCCCCAGGTCGGCCTGGAGATCGCCACCACCCTGACGGTCCGGCAGAGCACGGCCCCGCCCAAGAGCTGACCCCGCCGGCCGCGCGGAGCGACGGGCGCGACCATTGCCCCCTGCCCGGGCCGTCGCTACCTTCCCTGAGAAAGTATCGGTAACTGCCGGCGAAAGTTTTCGCTCCGATCCGCTGACAGTTGCCCTGCGCCGCCGGCGCGCCGCCGCGGCGCCACCCACCCCGAAGCGACCCCGTGGTCGTCCCTGGAGGTGCTCATGCGGAGGCCAGTTCGTTCGTCCTCGTCCCGCCTGGTCGGCCTGGCCGTGGCCCTGGCACCGGCCGCCGCGGGCTCGGTCACGGCGGCCGCGCCGCCCTCGTCCGCCGCGTTCACCGTCTCGGTCTCGGTCGACGCCGGCGCCCGGCTGGCGACGATCCCGGACACCGGCGTCGGCATGAACGTCGCCGTCTACGACGAGAACATGAACCACCCGCCCATCCCGGGCCTGTTCCGGGACGCCGGGGTCGGGATGGTGCGCTATCCGGGCGGCAGCTACGCGGACGGCTACCGGCGGTCGCCCGAGGAGGACGGCACCGCCTCGCCGCGCTGCGGCGAGGCCGCGGCCCCGGGGGTCGCCGGCTCCGCCGGCGTCGCGGCGCGTTCGGCCGGCCCCCAGGTCTCGCGGGTGGTCAGCACCCCGACCAGGCCCACGGCCGACACGGCCACGTAGAGGCCCGCCGGGCCCCACCAGTCGAAGGAGTCGGCCAGCAGCACGGCCACGAAGGGCGCGAAGCCCGCGACCGAGGCGGCGGTCTGGTAGCCGAGCGACGCGCCCGACGTCCGCGTCCCGGTGCGGAACAACTCCGCGAACCAGGCCGCCTGGGTGCCCGTCAGCGCGGCGTGGATGACGCCGATGGCGATCAGGAAGGTCAGCACGATCGGGATCGCCGCGCCCGTGTTGGCCATGACGTACATCGGGATGCCGAACGCCACGGCGAGCAGGCAGCCGGCCAGGTAGACCGTGCGCCGCCCGACCCGGTCCGTCAGCGCGCCGGACAGCACGGTGGTGCCCACGGCCAGCAGGCTGGCGATGACGACGCCGGCCAGCGCGACGCCGCGGTCGTCCTCGTTGCGGTCGGTGATGTACGACAACAGGTAGGTGGCCGTCAGGTAGTAGGCGCAGGACTCCACGACCCGCAGGGCGATGATCCGCAGGATGTTGCGCCAGTCGTCCCGCAACACGGTCAGCAGCGGGTTGTGCACCGTGTCGCCCTCGGCCTTGGCCGCCTCGAACTCCGGGGACTCGCTGAGCTTCATCCGCACCACCAGGCCGACGACGATCAGCAGCGAGCTGGCCAGGAACGGCAGCCGCCAGGCGAGGTCGCCGTCGATCGAGGCGGAGAGCAGGAAGGCGATGTTGGCCAGGGCGATGCCGAGCGGGTTCCCGGCCTGGGGTATCGCCGCGTACAGGCCGCGGCGCCGGCGCGGCGCGTGCTCGAACGTCATCATCACGGCGCCGCCCCACTCGGCGCCGAAGGCCAGGCCCTGCACGCAGCGGATGATCACCAGCAGCACCGGGGCCGCGGCCCCGATCTGCGCGTAGGTCGGCAGCAGACCGATGAGGACGGTGGCCACGCCCATCACCAGCAGGGCACCCACCAGCACCGGCTTGCGGCCGTGCCGGTCGCCGAGGTACCCGCCGAGCGCCCCGCCGACGGGGCGCATCAGGAAGCCGACGCCGAGCGTGGCGAAGGCGAGCAGGGTGCCGACGAGTGGGTCGGACTCGGGGAAGAAGGCGTCGCCGAAGTACAGGGCGGACGCGGTGCCGTAGGCGACGAAGTCGTAGTTCTCGACGCAGGTGCCGGCGGCGGAGGCGAGCGCCGTCTTGAGACGGCCGCCCGGAGCGGATGGGGCGGGGGGAGCGGAAGGGGAGTCGGGCGCGCTCATGCTGGGTCTCCTTTGATCACTCTGTGCGCGGGGGAGGGGGTGGGGACCGTGGGGACGGGGGTGGGTTCGGGGGAGTCGGGTGGGCCCGGCGGGGAACGGGCGTCAGATCCGGTCGGCGAGTTCGCGGGCCGAGCGGAGTTCGAGGTCGTGGAGCTTGGCCACGCGGCGCACGGTGTCCTCGTCGTTGTCGAACCGCGCGGCCAGGAACGCCTCCAGCACCTCGGTCGCCGTCGCGGGTCCGACCAGCCAGGCCCCGATGGCGATGGCGTTGGCGTCGTCGTGTTCCACGGCCTGGTGCGCGGAGTACACGTCGTGGCCGAGGCCGCACCGGATGCCGGCGATCTTGTTGGCGGCCATCAGGGCGCCGGCGCCGGTGCCGCACACGAGCACCGCGCGGTCGGCCCCGCCCCCGCGCACCTCGTCACAGGTGGCGAAGGTGATGTCGGGGAAGTCGACGGGCTCGTCGCTGTTCACGCCCCGGTCGAGCACCTCGTGTCCGAGGCGGACCAGGGTCTCGCGGACGTGCTCTTTGAGCAGCAGGCCCGCGTGGTCGTTGCCAAGTGCTATGCGCATGGTCACTCCTTGCCGGTGAGTTGGGAGGTGGGGCGGGTCCCTGGGACCTCGCTCAGGCTGGGGATCGATGTCATGGCGCCGTGCCGGGTGACGGTGAGCGCGGCGGCCGCGGCGGCCCGGCGCAGTGCCGCCGGCAGGTCGTCGGCGCCGTCGGCCAGCGCGGCCGCCAGGTATCCGGTGAAGGTGTCGCCGGCGGCGGTGGTGTCGACGGCCGTCACGGGGACGGCGGGGACGTGCAGGACGGGTTCCCGGCCGCCGGGCGCCGCCGCGTACGCGCCGCGCGCGCCCACCGTGCACACCACCAGCAGGTTCAACGCCCGCGCCAGGGCGGCGACCTGCTCCTCCGGCGCCCGCTCGGCGACGCCGAAGAGGTCGGCCACGGCGCGCGCCTCGTGGGCGTTGACGACCAGCACGTCGAGGTCGTCGGGGTCGAGGTGGCGCGCGTCGGTGGGGGCGGGGGCGGCGTTGAGCACCACGGTGGCCCCCCGGGCCCGGGCCAGCCGGCCGGCGGCCGACACCACGGCGGGCGGGATCTCCAGTTGCAGCAGCACGACGTCGCCGGGGGCGACGGCGGCCAGGCCGGCCTCGACGTCCCGCCCGGTGAGGGTGGCGTTGGCCCCCGGCTCCACGATGATGCGGTTGCCGCCCCCGGGTTCGAGCAGCACCACGGCGAGCCCGGTGGGTGCCTCGGGGTCGGTGCGCACCGCGGCGGTCGCCACGCCCGCCTCGGCCAGCGCCCGCCGCACCAGGTCGCCGTGCGCGTCGGCGCCGGTGGCACTGACCATGCCGGTGCGGGCCCCGGCGCGGGCGGCCGCCACCGCCTGGTTGCCGCCCTTGCCGCCGGCGGTGACGCGCATCCCGGCGCTGAGCACGGTCTCGCCGCGTTCCGGGAACGTCGTCAGCTCCAGCAGCTGGTCGGCGTTGAGGCTTCCTACGACGTGCACTGAGGGCATGGGGGAGTGTCCTGCTTTTCGGGGAGTTGGCGGTTCGGGGAGGTTCGGGGAGGTTCGGGTGCGGCCGGGGGAGCGCGCGCCTCGGGTCAGCGACCGGACCGGCCGGTGGAGGACTCGCGGACGACGAGGCGCATCGGCAGCACCTGGGAGGCGGCGGGTCTGCCGTCGATCACGTCGAGCAGCAGTCGCATCGCCCGCTCGCCGAGGGCCCGGGCGTCGTGGGCCACCACCGTCAGGGGTGGGTCGAGCTCGCGGAACAACTCGATGTCGTCCAGGGCGACCAGCGCGACGTCCGCGCCGATGCGCCGGCCCTGCCTGCGCACCTCGCCCAGCGCGCCGACCGCCATCAGGCTGTCCGCGGCCAGCAGCGCGGTCGGCGGTCGGCGGCCGGCGAGCAGCTTCGCGGTCGCCGCGGCCCCGCTGGCGCTGCGGAAGTCGCCGACCGTGACGAGCTCGGCGTCGTCGTCCAGGCCGTGCCGGGCCACGGCGGCGAGATACGCCTCGTGCCTGGCGCGCCCGGTGGACACGGAGGACGGCCCGCCGATGTACCCGACGCGGGTGTGCCCCAGGGCCGCCAGATGGGCCACGGCGAGCTCGATCCCCTGGGCGTTGTCGGCCGTCACGCTGGGCACGTCGAAGCCGTCGACGGTCCGGTCCACGAACACCAGCGGGGTGCGGGCCCGTTCGACCGCGCGGAGGTTGCCGCCGCCCTCGCCCTGCGGCGCGACGATGATCCCGTCGACGCGCTGCGTGAGGAAGGCCTCCAGGTAGGTGTCCTGTTGGGCGGTGTCCTCGTTCGCGTTGGCCAGCAGGGTCACGTACGAGGAGGCGAGCGCGGCCTGTTCCGCGCCGTGCGCGATGTCGGCGAAGAACGGGTTGCGTACGTCCGACACCAGCAGGCCCACGGCGTGGCTCCGGGTCGACCGCAGGGCCCGCGCCCGGGCGTCCGGACGGTAGCCGAGCTTCTCGGCCGCCACCCGCACCCGCTCGCGCGCGGCGGGCGAGGTGGCGGAGTTGCCGGAGAGCACGCGGGACGCGGTGCCCACGGACACGCCGGCGAGCGCCGCCACGTCCCTGATAGTCACCGTGCCGTCCACGCCCAACCCTTCCCTTCAGCTCGTCGCCACGTCTTGTGGAAACGATTCCATGGAATCGTTTCCAGGGACTATGGATCAGGGGCGGGGCGTCCGTCAAGGGATGTGCGTGGACCGTTTCCGCACGGTGCGCGGAGCGGGCCGAGGAGGGCGCGGCCTCAGCCGAGGCCGATGGCGGTGAGGAACACCAGCACGACGGTGGCCACGGCGAACAGGCCGTGGACCCGGACCACCGGGACCGGGAAGTGCCGTTCGGCGAGCTCGTCGTGGGCCGCGGCGTGCTCCCGGTGGACGGGCAGCCAGCGGGCCAGCATCGTGAAGCCGAGCAGCGCGACGGGCAGGAGCACCACGAAGGCGACCCAGGCGAGCGCCCTCGTGTCGGCGATCAGGTAGATGATCCAGAGGACGAGTCCGGTCACGGCCAGCGCGACGTGCCCGAGGATCACCGGGGCCGGCAGCCGGCTGCGGCCGCTTCTGGTGCCTCCTCGCGCCAGCCAGGTGCCGAACATGTAGATGCCGCCGAGGGCGGTGATCAGCCAGGTGATCAGTGCGGCGATGGCCATGGGAACTCCTTGTGCGTGCCGGCCCCCAGGATGGCCGCGGCGGCGCCGTGGCCCCGGGCGCCCGGGCGCGCCGTTCACCCCATCGAGGCCCCGGGACACCGCCGCCTGGCCACCGAACGCCCCGCCGGCGCGGAACCTCACGCCGTCGCCCCCGAAATCGCGTGGCCCAGGCTGCTCGCGGCTCGGTACGGTCGCGGCCATGACGGTCGCGGAGACGCCGGGACGCGAGCGGGGGCGGGCCCGGGCCCTGCTGCTCGTCCTGTGCGGAACGATCTTCCTGGAGGGCAGCGATGTCGCCATGTTGGCCGTCGCGATCCCCACCATCCGTGCCGACCTCGGCCTGACCACCGGCACCGCGGCGTGGGTGATGAGCGGCTACGTGCTCGGCTACGCCGGTTTCACCCTGCTCGGCGGCCGGGCCGCCGATCTGCTGGGCAGGCGGCGGATGTTCCTGACCTGGCTGGGCGTCTTCCTGGTCTTCTCCGCGCTGGGCGGCTTCGCGACCGACGGCTGGACGCTGGTCGTGGCCCGGTTCGTCACCGGCGTGGCGGCGGCCTTCATGACCCCCGCCGCCATGTCGATCATCACCACCTCCTACCCGGAGGGGCCGCGGCGCGACCGGGCGCTGCTGATCTTCGCCGGGGTCGGCGCCGGCGGCTTCTCGCTGGGCCTCGTCATCGGCGGGCTGCTGACCGAACTCGGCTGGCGCTGGGTGTTCTTCGCCCCGGTGTTCCTGGCCGGCGCCATCCTGCTCGCGGCGCTCGGCCTGGTGCCGGCCGAGGCCCGCCCCGAGCCGGCGCGGCGCGGCTACGACCTGGCCGGCGCGGCCTGCGTCGCGGCCGCGATGCTCCTGCTGGCGTACGGGGTCGTCCGGCTCGAGCACGGCGGCGAGGGGCTCGGGCTGACCCTCGGCGCGTTCGCCGCCGGGCTGGTGCTGGTGGCGGCGTTCATCGCCGTCGAACGGCGCGCGGCGGCGCCGCTCGTCCGGCTGGGGATCTTCCGCAGGTCCGCGATGGTGCGGGCCGACGTCGGCGCGCTGCTGTTCCTCGGCGCGTTCTTCGGCTTCCAGTTCATCGTCACGCTCTACCTCCAGGAACTGCGCGGCTGGTCCTCCCTGGAGACCGCGATCGCGCTGGTCGCCATGGGCTGCGACGCCGTGCTGGCGCCCCTCCTCACCCCGCGCCTGGTGCGCCGCTACGGCCACGGCCGGGTGATCTTCTGCGGTTTCCTGCTGGCGATCGCGTCCTACGGGCTGTTCCTGCCGGTCGGGGCGGACTGGACGTACCCGGCGATGTTCCCGAGCCTGATCACCGCGGGCGTCGCCTTCGCCCTCGCCTACGGTCCGCTCACCATCGCGGCGACCGACAGCGTGGCCGAGGAGGAGCAGGGCCTGGCCGGCGGGCTGCTGTACACGTTCACCCAGTTCGGCTCGGCGGTCGGGATCTCCGCGGTGACCGCGGGGTACGGGATCGCCGTGGCCGGCTCCGACGGTTCACCGGGCGCGGTGCTGGACGCCTACCGCACCGCGCTCGTCGTCCCGGTCGTCATGGTGCTGCTGGGGGCGGTGGTCTCCGCCTTCGGCCTGCCGGCCGCCGAGCGGCGCATACCGGTTGCCCGGGCCGGCGGCCGTCCCTAGGCTCCAGGCATGGTCGCCGCGGACTACGAGGAGTTGGTCGCCGCCGCGCTGGCGGCGCCGGTCGAGGGGTGGGACTTCGGCTGGTCGGCCGGCCGGGTGCGGGGCTCGGATCCGTCCTGGTCCTATCCGGAGGAGGCCCGCGCGCTCCTCGCCACCGGTGATCGCCTGCTGGACGTCGACACCGGCGGCGGTGAACTGCTGGCCTCGCTCCGGCCCCTGCCCCGGCACACGTGGGCGACCGAGGGCTGGCCGCCGAACGTCGCCGTCGCCCGTGCCCGACTGGAACCGCTGGGGGTCACCGTCGTGCCGACCACCGAGCGGGAGACGCTGCCGCTGCCGGACGGGTCGATCGACGTCGTGCTGAACCGCCACGGACGGCTGGCCGCGCACGAGGTCCGGCGGGTGCTGCGCCCCGGGGGCGTCCTGCTGACCCAGCAGGTGGGCAGCGAGGACTGCGCCGAGCTGAACCACGCCCTCGGCGCCCCGCCGGCGCGCCCGCCGGGCAGTTGGGACCTGCGCACGGCGAGCGAGGCGCTCTCCGCGGCGGGCCTGGAGCCGATCCGGACGGCGGAGGAGCACCCGGTGCTCACGTTCCACGACGTCGGCGCCCTGGTCCACCACCTGCGCCTGGTCGCCTGGCAGGTTCCCGACTTCAGCCCCGAGCGCTACGACGCGGCACTGCGCCGCCTCCACCGGCGGATGCGCGCGGAGGGCCGCCTGGACGTGCGCGCGCACCGCTTCCTGATCATCGCCGAGCGACCGGCCGGCGAGTTCCCGGTGCTCCCCTGAGGGACGGCCTCAGCGCCTCGGGGCGAAGGGCTCCGAGGGGTAGCCGGTGTCGAAGTGCATGTAGTCGGGCACGTCGATGTTCTGCCAGATCCAGCCCTCGTCGGTGAACGTCCGCCAGACCAGGCCGCCTTCGAGGACCTTGCCCCGGCCCTCGGTGCGCTCGGCGAACTCGGCGCTGGGGGACCAGCAGTCGCAGCGCAGGTCCATCCAGGGGTTCTCCAGCGGGTTGATGTCGATGGCGCGGCCGTTGGCGTGCGGGGACTCGTCCTCGGGGGCGTTGATCTGGTCGGGGCGGCGGCAGTTGTAGGCGGCGGTGTTGTCGTCGGCCATGCTGGCGTTGTTGTCGCCGTCGTACTCCTCGACGGGCCGCATCCGGCGGATCGGGAAGCCCTCCTCGAACAGCCGGGTGAAGACGCGGACGACGCTGTCGGCGACGTCGGCGTTGACCACGAGGACCCCGCGGGCGATCCCGCCGTCGAAGTCGACGTGGTTGATCTCGACCCGGCGCAGGTCCTCGCGCGTGGCCGGGCAGCCCTCGCGCCACATGCCGGCCGCGACCATCTCCTCCCACTGTTCGACCGGCACCTCCCGGACGACCGGATCGGCGCCCCCCGGTTCCGGGGTGGTGGGTTCTGGCGTCGTGGGCTCGGGGGTCGTCGGTTCCGGCGTCGTCGGTTCCGGGGTGGGTTCCGGGGTGGTCGGTTCCGGTTCGGTGGGCTCGGCGGTGGGGCCGGCGGAGGAGTCCTGGGAGCCCGAGCAGGCCGTGGTGGCCAGGAGCAGGGCGGTCAGCAGGGCCGTCAGCGGTCGACGGACGGTCACCGGTCCGGTCCCTCCGGGCGGCGGGGGCTCAGGGGCAGGTCGTAGGTGGCGAGCAGTCGGCCCTCGGGGGTGCGGGTCTCGCCGCGGGCGAGCCAGCCGTGTCGTTCGTAGTAGGGCCCGGCGCCCTCGGTGCCGGCGGCGGTGACCAGGCTGGCGCGGGCGCAGCCGGCCTCGGCGGCGTCGGCGACGAACCGTCCGATCAGGGCCGCCCCGACGCCCAGCGACCGCGCCTGGCGGGCGACCACCACGTGGGAGAGCACGGCCGTGGTGCCCGGGCTCGGCGCGGGCCCCGCCGTCTCCCGGCGGGGGACCAGCCGGCGCAGGTACCGGCCGAGGCGGGTGCGCAGGAAGTGCCAGGCCAGCCGGGGGCGGACGGCCAGGCTTGCCACGGCGCGCGCGGCGAGCCGCGGGCCGTGCGCGCGCAGCACGTGGCGCCGGTGGGCCGGCGGGTCGAGGACGCCGACCAGGAAGCCCACCGGATGGCCCGCGGCCTCGACCACATAGGCGCGGGCGTGCCGGCCGGTGAGATAGGTCCGGGTGTAGGAGGTCAGGAAGCCGGCGCCGAGCCGGGCGAAGAAGCCGTGCGGGAAGTGTTCGAGGTGTTCCGCCACCACGAACGGCAGGTCGGCCCGGGTCATGGGGCGCAGGAGGCACGGCCGCCGTTCGCCCGGGGGCCGCATCGCCGGGATCAGGGGCCCCAGGGGCGTCTGGCCCTGGGCCGGGGCATGGTCGGGCCGCGCGGAGACGCGGGGGTCGGCATCCACACCCGCAAGCTACTACAGTCCGTAGGAATTCATGGAGGGGGGTTTCCGGCCTCCGGTCGCGGCGGAGCCCCGGCGGGCAGGCAGACTGGGCCCCGGCGGCCCCACAGCCGCCGCCGGACAGCGCGAGAGAACGAGGGTGAACGACGATGCGGCCGCTGGGAGAGCTGGAAGCCGAAGTCATGAACGTGGTGTGGCACAGTGCCGAGCCCGTGACCGTGCAGAACGTCGCCGACGCCCTCAACGAGCGCCGCCCGCTGGCCTACACCACGGTCATGACCATCGTGGACCGGCTGCGCGCCAAGGGCTGGCTGACCAGGGAGAAGGCCGGCCGCGCCTACCGGTACACCGCCGCCCGCTCCGCAGACGACTACACCGCCGCCCTGCTGGAACAGGCCCTGGACACCACCGCCGACCGCACCGGCGCCCTGGTCCGCTTCGCCGGCCGCCTCGACCCCGCCGAGGCCGCCGCGCTGCGCGCCGCCCTCACGCGGGTCGAGAAGGACCCCGACACCCGCGAAGGAGACTGACGTGCCCGTCATGCTCACGCTCCTCCTGCACGCCCTCGCCCTCGGCTACCCCGCCACCCGCCTCCTGGCCGGCGCCGCGTGGGTCGCCCGCTTCCCCGAGACCGCCCTGCGGCTGTGGCACGCCGCCGTCCTGGGGTTCTTCGCCTCGCTGACCGCCGTGCTGCTGCTGGCCGCCCACGATCTGTGGGAACACCTGGTCGCCTGGCTCTTCCACGCCCACGAGAAGAAGGTGCACGCCGCCTACGCCGGCTCCGTCCCCCTCACCGGCATCGCCGACGCCGCCCTGCTGCTCCTGCTCGCCGGGGCGGGCGCCCTCTCCGCCACGGGGGCCTACCGGTTCGTCAGGGCACGCCGGCAGCGGGCCGAACACCGCCTGGTCGTCGACGCGTTGGCCGAGCCCGTGCCCAGCCGGGTCAGCGGTCTCCGGGTGCTGGACCACGCGACCCCGGCCGCCTTCTGCGTCCCGGGCTCCGGCGGCCGGTCCCGTGTCGTCCTCACCACCGGAGCCCTGCGCCTGCTCACCCCGCGCCAACTGGCGGCCACCGTCGAGCACGAGCTGGCCCATCTGCGGCTGCGCCACCACCACGCCATCCTGGTGGCCGACACGGTGACCGCCGCCGTCGGCTGGACCGGCCTGCTGCGCGACTACGCGCCCCAGGTGCGGCGCCTCAGCGAGATGGCCGCCGACGACCGGGCGGCCCGCCGCCACGGCCGCACCAACCTGGCCAGCGCACTCCTCGACCTGGGCACCGTCACCGACGTCGTCCCCGGCCAGCGCGCCGGCACGCTGCCGATGACAGGACCCGACCTGGCCGAACGCGTCCGCCGCCTGATCGACCGCCCGCTCGCCGGCGGCCGCGCCCGCCTCCTGCCCACCATCGCCCTCGGCGTCGGCACCGTGCTGCTGGCGATACCCGCGGCCGTCTCCCTGGCCCCCGCCGCCTCGATCGCCGGCACGGCGCACGTCGAGAAGCCGCACCGCGAGTGACCGACCGGCGGGCGGTCCGGGTCAGCCCTTGAGCCCGCCGGCCAGCAGGTCCGCGCGCCAGAAGCGCTGGAGCGCCAGGAGCAGGGCGATGAGGGGGAGGATGGAGATGGCCGAGCCGACGATGATGAGCGGGTACAGGTCGGTGTCCCCCGCCCCCTTGGCGAGGAACGAGTACAGGCCGAGGGTCATCGGGTACTTGTCCTGGTCCGAGAGCATGATGAACGGGAGCAGGAAGTTGTTCCAGATCCCGACGAACTGCAGCAGGAACACGGTGACCAGGCCCTGGGCCATCATCGGCAGCACGATGGTGGCGAAGATCCGCAGCTCCCCGCTGCCGTCCACGCGGGCGGCCTCCAGCGTCTCGGTCGGGACCGCCGCCTGGGCGAAGACCCGGCAGAGGAAGATGCCGAACGGGTTGATGACGGTGGGCAGCAGAACGGACCAGTAGGTGCCGGCGAGGCCGAGTTCCGCGAGCAGCAGGTACTGCGGGATGGCCAGCACGATCCCCGGCACCAGGACGCCGGCGAGGATGAAGCCGAACAGCAGCTCGCGGCCGCGGAAGGCGAACTTGGCCAGGCCGTAGCCGGCCATCGCCGAGACCAGCGTCGAGGCCAGGGCGCCGCCGCCGGCGTAGATCAGGCTGTTGAGGCCCCAGCGCCAGAACTGCCCGTCGCCGTACGTGCTGAGCGAGGAGATGTTGTCCCAGAGGCCGGTGCCGGGGGCGAAGCTGAAGCTGGTGAAGAGCTCCCGCGGCGACTTGGAGGACGCGACGAGCACCCATACCACCGGCACCAGGCAGTAGACGGCGCCGGCCAGGAGCACCAGGGTCGCGGCCGGGGCCATCCGGGGCCGCGTCCGCGTCCGGGTGGCGACGCCGCTCACGCGTCACCCCCGAAGGTGCGCCGCTGGAAGAAGCGGAGGATGACGAGCGAGACGAGCAGCGTGCCGACGGCCAGCACGACCGAGGCCGCCGCGGCCCCGCCCAGGTTGTCGTTCATGAACGCCTCCTGGTAGATCTTCATGAGCGGCACCCAGGTCGAGGAGATGGTGGTGGTGATCGGCCGCAGCGTCGCCGGCTCGCTGTACAGCTGGATGGTGCCGATGACCGAGAACAGACCGGTCAGGACGAGCGCCGGGGCCACCAGCGGCACCTTGATGCGCAGGGCGATGGTCCACTCCGAGGCGCCGTCGATCCGCGCGGCCTCGTAGACCTCCGACGGGATCGACCGCAGCGACGTGTAGATGACGATCATGTTGAACCCGACGCCCGACCAGAGCGCGATGTTGGCCAGGGCGAAGTAGAGGACCGGGTAGGAGAGCATGTCGAGCGGCCCGCCGCCGAGCTCCCTGGCCAGGTAGTTCACGGGGCTGGTGCTCGGCAGGTAGAGGAAGCCCCACAGCAGGCTCGCGATCACGCCGGGGACCGCGTAGGGCAGGAAGATCGCGGTCCTGGCGAAGCCCGCGAAGCGGACCCGCGGCGTGTCGAGGAGCAGGGCGAAGAGCAGCGCGAGGCCGAGCACGCTCGGCACGGCGATGAGGCCGTAGACGAGGAGCCGCCCGAGACCCGCCGTGAACTCCGGGTCGCCGAGCACCGCGGAGTAGTTGTCGAGGCCGATGAATCCCTCGACCCGGCGGCCGTACGCCCCGGAGCCCTCGACCCGCAGGCCGCGGAAGCTCAGGTAGAGCGCGTAGCCGATCGGCACCAGCAGGAACGCGACGAAGAACGCCATGGCCGGGGCGACGAACAGCCAGGGGACGAGGCGCCGCCTGGCCCGGCGGGCCCGGTGGGGCGGCGCGGGGGCCCGCCGGGCGCCCACGATCCGGGCGCCCGGCGGGAGGGTGGTCGTCTGCTCGGTGGTCATCGCCGCACCGGGTAGCCGGAGTCTTCCAGGTCCTCGATGACGGCCTCCTGCGTGGCGGTGTAGACGTCACGGAAGGAGGTGCCGTCCAGCGCGGCCTGGTTGAGCGCGTCGCTGAACGCGCTCTGCGCCACGTTGACGTTGGGACCCCAGGTCATCGGGATCGTCGTGTCCTGGATGACCTGGTCGGCCATCGCGTAGAAGTCCGTCTGCTCGGGCATCAGCCGCGGCGGGTCGCTGGAGAGCGTGGCCTCGCGTCCGCCGTTGCCGCCGGGGTAGAGGTCCAGGTCGAGGAGCAGCTCCGAGCCCTCGTCCGAGGCGCCGAGCCAGGCGGCGAACTCCGCGGCCTCCTCCGCGTGTTCCGACTTCTCCGGGACCAGGTAGGTGGACCCGCCCTGGAACGGCACGGCCGGGTCGCCCGGCGTCCACTGCGGCAGCGGCGCGGCCGCCCACTGCCCGGCCGTGTCGGGCGCCACGGAGTACAGGACGCTCGGCGCCCAGGCGGCCGCCGCCCAGCTGAGGATCCGGCCGTCGTTGACCTTGGCGTTCCACTCGGGGGTCAGCAGCGGCTCGACGGAGACCAGGTCGCGTTCGACGAGGTCCTGCCAGAAGTCCGCGGTCTGGAGCGAGGCCTCGTCGGCTATGCCGACCGTCCACCCCTCGTCGTCGGCGTTCCACCAGCGGGAGCCGGCCTGGGCGGCCTGCGCGGCGAAGAACTCGAACTGGCTGGCCGAGAAGCTGGCGATGTAGACGTCGGGGTCCTGCTCGTGGATGGTCTCGGCCGCCTCCGCGTACTCCTCCCACGTCGTCGGCACCTCGACGCCGTACTGCTCGAAGAGGTCGGCCCGGTAGGTGAGCATCATGGGCCCGATGTCCTGCGGCACCCCGTAGACCCGGTCGTCGACGCTGTTGAGGGCCCAGATGTTCTCGTCGACGTTCTCCCGCACGTCGGCGACGTCGTCGGTGATGTCCCGGACCGCCCCGGAGACGACGAGCGAGGGCAGCGCGCGGTACTCGACCTGCACGAGGTCGGGCACGTCGTCGGCGCGGTCGGCGGCGAGCAGCTTGGACGAGGTCTCCGCCGTGCCCCCGACCTCGGAGAGCTCGATGGTGACGCCGGGGTGCTCCTCCTCGTACCGCTCGATGATCGCCTGCGCGGCGGGATCGGCGGCCTTGAGGCTGTAGGTCCAGAACTCCAGCGTGACGGGCCCGTCCGCCTCGTCCGACTCGGCGCCGCACCCCGCGAGGGCGGTGGTGACGCCGGCGACGGCCAGGGCCGTCAGCGCGCGGGCGAGGCGAAGGCGGCCCCCGCTGCTGCGAGTTCGGGGTGGCGTGGTCATGCACATCTCCTTTGACGCACAGGGAAAGCGTCCCGCTTGTCCCTGCTTGAGGTTGCCCTATGCTCATGGCAACGTTGTCATTCGTCAAGTGGCCTGCCCAGAACTCAAGGAGCCGATGTGCCCGCTGCCGAGATACGTCCCGTCGTCGCGGGCTGCCACCCGGACCCGTCCGTCTGCCGGGTCGGCGAGGACCACTACCTGGTCACCTCGTCGTTCACGTACTTCCCGGGGCTCCCCGTGCACCGCAGCCGGGACCTGGTGCGGTGGGAGCGGGTGGGGCACGTGCTCGCCGACCCGGACCACGTCGACCTCGACGGGCTGGACGTCTCCGACGGCGTGTGGGCGCCCACCATCCGGCACCACGACGGGCTCTTCTACGTGGTCTACACGGTCGCCGAGGACCGCAGGGGCCGCGCCACCTTCGTCACCACCGCCGCCGACCCGGCGGGCCCGTGGTCACCGCCGGTCCGCCTGGACGCCGAGGGCATCGACCCGTCGCTGTTCTTCGACGTCGACGGCCGCGCCTGGTTCACCGCCACCCGGGACGCGCTCGCGGCCGACGCCACCGGACCCGCCGAGATCTACCTGCGCGAGTTCGACCACCGGTCGCTCAGCCTCTTCGGCCCGACCCGGGTGATCTGGAGTGGCGCGGTCGCCGGCACCTGGGTCGAGGCGCCCCACCTGTACCGGCGGGGCGACGTCTACCACCTGCTGGCGGCCGAGGGCGGGACCGAGCGCAACCACGCCGTCACGGCGGCCACGGCGAGCGCGCCCACCGGCCCCTACACGACCGACCCGCGCAGCCCGCTGCTGACCCACCGTCACCTCGGGGCGGGGGCCTCGGTGCAGAACGTGGGCCACGCCGACCTGGTCGACACCCCGACCGGCGACACCTGGGCGCTGGTGCTCGGCGTCCGCCCGGTGGACGGCGCGCACAACCTCGGCCGCGAGGTGTTCCTGGTGCCGGTCTCCTGGGAGCCGGAGGGGCCCGTCTTCGCGCCCGGCGTCGGCGCGCTCACCGGCCCGGACGGCCACGCGGCCGGGGCGGACGACGCCCCCGCCGACTGGGTCGGCCTGCGCGGCCCCGTCCGACACCGGTGGCGCGGACGGGATCTCTCGCTGGCGCCCGCGCCCGACGGGCTCGCCTCCCGGGGCCGCCCCGCGTTCCTCGGCCGCCGCCAGGACCGGCACCGATTCGCGTTCGCGGCGACGGTCCCGGCCCCGGGATCGCCCGAGAAGCACGCCGCGCTGGTGGCGTTCCAGAACCAGGACCGCTTCGTCAGCCAGGCGGTGGTGCGCTCCGCCGACGACGTCGTGGTCGAGACCGTCCTGTGGGACGGCGGGGCCCGCACGGTGCTCGCCGAGCGCCCCGGCGCCGACCGGCAGCGTCTCGAGATCCGCTCCGACGGCCGGAGCTACGCCTTCGGCGCGGTGGTCCGGGGCGACTTCGAGGCCCACGCCACGGTCGACGCGCGGCTGCTCAGCACCGAGGACGCGGGCGGCTTCGTCGGCGTGCTCCTCGGCGTGTCCCACCAGGGGCCGGCCACCACGCCGTGGGTCACCGTCGAGGACGTGACCTACACCGGCGCCTAGACCGGGGCGCCTAAGCCGGCCGGCGGGCCGGCGCCGCCGAGCTGCGCCGGGCGACCAGGGACGGGGCGATGAGGTGGTGGCGGGGCCGCTCCCCGCCCATCACGCCGAGCAGGACCTCGATGCAGGTGCGGCCCAGGGCCACGAAGTCCTGCCGGACCGTGGTCAGGGAGGGCACCAGGTACTCGGAGCCCTTGATGTCGTCGAAGCCGACGAGCGACACGTCGCCGGGGACCGCGACCCCCTGCTCGGCGAACGCCGCGAGCACCCCCATCGCCATCTGGTCGTTCCCGGCGAACACGGCCGTCGGCCGCCGCGCGCGGCGGGCCACGTCGAGCCCGAGACGGTAGCCGCTGGCGGCCGAGAAGTCGCCCTCGAGCAGTTCGGGGGACGGCACGCCGGCCGCCAGCATCTCGGCCCGCCAGCCGTCCACCCGGGCGCGGGCGTCGAAGGTGGTCAGCCGGCCGGTCAGGTGCAGGATCTCCCGGTGGCCGAGCTCCAGCAGGTGGCGCGTGGCGAGCCGGGCGCCGAGCTCCTGGTCCAGCTCGACGGAGCCGATGGCGGGGTTGGCCAGGTCTCCGGACATCACCACCGTCATCGGCACGCGGGTGACCAGCCCCTCCAGGGCCTCCGCCCCCACGGGGCGGTCGGCGATGACCGCGACGCCCTCGGCGGCCTGGCTGGCCAGCCGGTCCACCGTCTCGGCGAGCCGGTCGACGTCGCCGCCCTGCCAGCTGCTCATGTTGACCCAGTAGCCGGCGCGCTGGGCCGCCTCCTCGACGCCCAGCAGGATGCGCGGGAGCTCGAAGAGCTCGGAGCCCGCGATGACCACGCCGATGGTCATCGACCGCCCGCTCTTCAGCGACCGCGCCACGTCGTTCCTGCGGTAGCCGAGGCGCTCTATGGCCGCGACCACCCGGTCCCTGGTCCCCGGGCGCACCGACGGGTGGTTGTTGAGCACCCGGCTGACGGTGACGTGCGCCACGCCCGCTTCCCTGGCCACGTCCACCATGCTCGGGGGACGCGCCGAACCCCGCTCGGTCACACCGCTCCACCTCCGGCCGGCCCGGCGGCCGGCGATCACGGCATCCTAGTCGCTCGACTCGGCGCGGGGCGGAGCCGCCGGGCCGGGGTCAGTAGCGGGGGCGGTAGCGGCGGAGGTGGGCGCGGGCCTCGTCCGCCGTCATGCCGAGGGCCTGACCCACGGTCTCCCACGGCACCTGGTCGGTCAGCGTGGCCTCGGCCGCGTCGCCCCCGACGCGCCGGGCGACGCCCTCCAGCAGCGCCACCGCCCGGAGCGCGGCCAGGGGCGCGTCGTTGGCCAGGAGCTCCAGCTGCTCGTCCAGCTGGCCGAGCAGCCCCTCGAGGCCGAGCGGCAGCGGGACCGATCTGGCGTCGACCTCCGCGATGTGGCGGGCCCAGTCCTCGTAGAGGGGGTCGGTGTCCACGTCGCGGAGGTCGGGCGTGGCCGCCCAGTCGATCGGCTGCTGCCGGGCGCCCCGCCAGCCGCACGAGCAGGAGCCGCGCAGGCCGGCGGCGCGGGGCGCCCCGCAGGTGCCGTCGTAGATCCACCAGTCGCTGACCGCCGGCACGTGACTGCCGCTGCCCACGTCGAAGTAGACCGGCTTCGGCTCGCCGCCGTCCGCCAGGACGGCCCGCACCGTGCCCTCGTGCGACGTACCGAACTCCTCGCTGTACCACCCCACGACTGTCCGCCTCCCGGTCCGCGTGCCGTGTCCCGCCGAGCATGCCCCAGCCGGGAGGGCGGCGGTGGGGGAGCGGTGCGTCCGGTCGATCCCGGGCCCCGGACGTTCGTTGGCCGTTCAGCGGTTGGCGGGATCGGTCCGGGGGAGCAAGGAAAGCGCCACGGGCGATCCGGCCGATCCGGGCATGGGCGGTGGCGCCGCCGGTATCCGCTCCAGGACGCCGCCGGCGAAGACGTCGTACAGCGGCAGCGTCTCCAGGTGCACGTAGCCGATGTGGCAGTCGCAGACCGCCAGCGGGCACGGTCGCGGGGCGAGCGCCGCGCGGTAGGAGCCGTCGTAGAGGTTGCCCAGCTCGTCCCTGACGAAGTGGCAGCGCCGCACCGTGCCGTCGCCGTCGACGGAGACCACCGTCGAACCGGTGCGGCACGGGCGGCCCGCCGACCGGTGCGGGTGCCTGCTGTAGGGGAAGAGCGGGTCGAGCGCGGTCCACCGCGCCGCCTCCTGGTCCGTGTAGCGGTGCCCCTCGGCCGCGTTGACCCACAGGTAGACGTGCTCGGGCAGCTCGGCGCGCAGCCGCCTGGCGTGCGGCAGGTGCTCGGGCAGGCCGACCACGCCGACGCTGAACCGCACCCCGAGCTCGGCCAGCCGCCGGGTCTTGGCGAGCAAGCGCTCGGGGGGCGTCTGCCCCGGGTGGTAGGTGCACCACAGCGCCACCGTGTCCAGGTCGGCGTCGGCCAGCCAGTCGACGCGGCAGCTGAGGTTGGTCTGGATCGCCACCCGGTCGACGTGGGCCTGGTGCGAGAGGTCGACCAGCGCGGCGCGGTACCAGGAGCGCACCAGACCCTCGCCCCATGGCGTGAAGAGCAGCGAGAGCCGGTCCTCCCGGTGGGCCCGCACCCAGTCCGTGAACCGGTCGAGCGCCGCCCGGTCGGCGCGGAGCTGCGCCGGGGTGTCCCGGCGCTTCGCGAACGGGCAGTAGGGGCAGTCGTAGTCGCAGGAGGCGAGCGGCCCCCGGTACAGGATCGTCAGGTCCATGGCGGGCGCGGTCACCTCGGCTGGTAGGCGGCCATGGCCGCCCGCACGGCGGGCGAGAAGAGCTCGGGCCCCACGGCGTCGGAGTGGGCGAGGCCCGCCGGCGAGAGGCGCACCAGCTCGGGACCCGTATCCGCCAGCCAGCCGTGGGCGGCCAGCGTCTCCAGCTCGGCGGGGAAGTCCTCGTGCGGGGTCGAGCCGAACCGCAGCCGGTACTCGGCCACCGCCAGGCCCCGGGCCCGCAGCAGGGACTGCAGCAGGTGCCGGCGCCGCGCCTCGTCCTCGTCGACGGCGCGGCCGTGCACGGCCCGGTCGAACTCCTCGGTGGCGACGTAGGCGTCGATGATGCCCCTGACCTCCCGCGCGCCGACCGCGTAGTCGAACGAGTAGTGCAGCGTGGAGGTGTAGGACCGGGCGCCGCAGCCGAGGCCGATCATGCCGTCGGTCTGGCAGGCGTAGTCGTCCGGGCCCTGCGGGGGCGCGTCGGCCCGCCGGAACATCCGCATCGACAGCTGCTCGTAGCCGCTGGCCAGCAGGTGGTCGCGGCCCTCGCGGTAGCGGGCGAGCCGCGCCTCGTCCCAGGCGCGGTCGGCCGCCTCGGGGTCGGCGTGCCGGCCGAGGCCCGTCAGCGGGCGCACATAGAGCGGGTAGAGGTAGAGCTCCTCGGGGCGCCAGGCCAGCGCCGCGTCCAGCGAGTGCCGCCAACTGGCCGCCGTCTGCCCGTCGATGCCGTAGATCAGGTCGATGTTGAGCACCGGGACGCCGGCCTCCCTGATCCGGGCGAGCGCGGCCTCCACGTCGGCGCGGCGCTGCGGCCGCACGGCCGCCCGCGCCTCCTCCTCGACGAAGCTCTGCACCCCCAGGCTCAGCCGGGTCGCGCCCCGCTCGGCCAGGACGGCGAGCCGGTCGGCCGTCGCCGTGGCCGGGGACGCCTCCACCGACAGCGGGATCGCCCGCAGGTCGGCGCCCATCCGCAGCTCGGCGATGTCGCACAGCCGCGCCAACTCGGCGGCCGTCAGGAAGGTCGGGGTGCCGCCGCCGAACGCGGCGTTGGCGAACCGCACTGGCTCCGCGTCGCCCAGTGCCGCACGGACCGCGACCGCCTGCCGTTCGAGCGCGTCGAGGTAGCGGCCGGTGAGCCCCTCGGGAGCGCCGACCCGGGTGAACAGGTTGCAGAAGCCGCAGCGGACCTCGCAGAACGGGATGTGCGCGTAGAGCGACAGGGCGCGCCGGGACTCGCCGGCCCACAGGTCGGCGAGGAGCGGCCGGTCGGGCAGCGGCCGGTAGGCGGTCTTGTGCGGATAGGCGTAGACGTAGTGCTGGTAGGGCCGGGGCGGGCGAACGGCGGTGGTCATGCGGACGGCTCCAGGAAGAAGTGGCGGTAGGGGACGGTCCACACGGCCTCGTGGCCGAGGCGGTGCCCGGTGTACCCGTCGTCCCCGTAGGCGGTGCCGTGGTCGGAGCAGACGATGGCGAAGCAGCGGCGCCGCGAGCTCATCGCGGCGAAGAGGCGCGGGATGTGGCGGTCGACGTACTCCAGCGCGGCGGCGTGCGTGGCCAGGCTGTCGCCGGCCTCCCGCGTCGCGCCCGGCAGGTGGAACCAGTTGGGCTGGTGCAGCGCCGAGACGTTGAGGAAGAGGAAGAGCCGCCGGTCGGCGGGGAGCGCGGAGACGATCCGCTCCACGCGCGCCACCTGGGCCTCGAAGGAGGTCGGCGAGGCGACGGAGAACTCGGGCTCCCAGTGGCTCTCGTGGAACAGCCCCGGCAGCACGCCGCCCAGCGCCCCCCGCTTGTTGAAGAAGCCGACGCCGCCGACGCACGCCGTGTGGTAGCCGCGCCCGGCCAGCGCCGAGACCAGGTCGGGCGCGTCGAAGACGAAGGTGCGCTCCTCGGTCGTCTCGCTGCCGGCGAACCGGGCGGCGAAGAGCCGCGGGTGCCGGCCGGGTGCGGCGGGGGTCGGCAGGAAGCCGGCGAACATCGCCTGGTGCGAGGCGTAGGTGAAGCTGCCGGGCGCGTGCCGCTTCTCCCAGGTGCCGCCGGGCAGCCTGGCGGTCAGGTTCGGCAGCCGCCCGGCGGCGGCCAGCTCCACGGCCACGTCGTAGCGGAGGGTGTCGAGGGTGAGCAGCAGCAGGTCGTCGCGGCCCACCACCTCGTTCATGTCCGGGTTCGCCGGGTCAGTGTGGCGCACGGTCCCTCCTCGGTCGCGGCGGCCAGCCGCTCCGCACGGCCGCGAGCTGCGCCGCGTACGTGTCCAGCTCCTCGGCCCCGCCGCCCGGCAGCCCGAGCAGCCCGGGCAGCAGGTCGCCGAACGCGTTCACCTCGCCGACGGCGAAGCGGCGCCAGCCGGTCGCCGGCAGCAGGTCGACGCCGACGCACAGCGTGCCGGGGAAGCACGCGGCGGCCCGCTCGCAGATCTCCAGCGCCGCCGCCCACCGGTCGCCGGCCGCGGCCTTGGCCGCCGCCAGGTCCCCCCTGACCCCGCCCAGGTGCAGGTTGGTCAGCGGGAAGCGGCTGGTGCGCACCACGGCGTGGGTGGCCCGGCCCGCCACCACCAGGACCCGCAGGTCGGCCGACCTGCCGGCGAGCGCGGCCTTCGGCAGCCACCGCTCGACGTGCAGCCCGTCCGGCGCCAGCGCGTCGACGATGCCGGCGACCGTCCGCTCGTCGGTGAGACGGCGCACCCGCAGCGAGTTGTGGAGCCGGCCGCCGGGCGCCACCTCGACCGGCGTGGTGGCGTGCAGCCGGCCGGCGCCGGCCTCGACGGCCAGGATCCCGGACCCGGACGAGCCGTGCGCCGGCTTGACGAAGACGCGCGGCATGCGGTGCTCCCGCATCGCCGCCCGCACGTCCTCCCAGCCGCGCACCGGCCACGCCCCGCCCGAGGTGGGCGAGGGCGGCACCGGCACGCCGGCCGCCGCCAGCCGGGCGTGACAGCGCCGCTTGTCGAACAGCACGGCCAGCTCGGTCGGATCGTCCAGCCGGACCCCGCCGCGCAGCGACCCGACCGCGGTAAGGAACCGGGCGTACCAGGTGGCGGAGCCCTCCACCCGGGTGGGCTCGTCGACGCCGCGCAGCAGCCGGTCGACCTCGGCGTTCTCGCCGGGCGAGTCGAGCCGCACGACCTCGTCGGCGGCGAAGTCGTGGCCGCCGTCGCGCAGCACGTCACGCCACTCGACGACGCGCGGCGCCGGCAGGCCGGCGGCCAGCGCGGCGGCCGTGAACAGGCCGACGCGCCGGTTCTCCCCGTTGCCGACGACCGCCCAGCGGCGCGGTCCAGCCGCCGGCGCCGCGCTACTCACCCACCGCGACATAGCGCCACACGGTGCCGTCGCCGTCGTCGTGGGAGTCGGCGCCGTCGTCGCTCAGGTCCAGGCTCACCCCGGCCGGCTCCAGGGACTCGCGCAGCCGGGCGCGCATGGCCTCGCTCAGGTAGTTGTGGTGCATGTCGAGCGTCCTGAGGTGGGTGAGCGGCTGGCCGGTCAGCAGCGCGGCCGCGCCGTCGTCGGTGAGCACCCCCATCGACACGTCGAGGGCGTCGAGCCTGGCCACCACGGGGGCCGAGGCCAGCGCGGCGCATATCTCGTCCTGGATCTCGCTGTCGCGCAGCGCCAGGTGGGTCAGCGCGGGCAGCCTGGTGCCCGCCAGGATCGGCGCCAGGTCGCCCACCTCGGCGTCGCCGCCGTAGGCGGAGGTGCCCAGCCACAGGTCGAGGTGGGTCAGCGCCGGCAGGTCGCTGGCCGCCACGCCGCGCACCGCCGCGACCGGCATTCCGCCGGTCTCGATGGTCAGCCGGCGCAGCCGCTCGTGGCGGGTCGCCGGGAACTCCAGCTGGTTGCCGCCGCGCACCGCGAACTCCTCGAGCTCGGGGAAGGCGTCGAGCAGCGGCGTCACCGTGCCCTGGGTGATCCAGGAGATCTCCGACTCCTCGAAGGTGATGTCCGCGAGGAACAACCCGCGCAGCGCGGGCAGCCGGTCCCGCGCCGCCACGATCGCCTCGATCACCGCCTCGGGGCCGGTGTCGTACACGTTGCTCCAGGCGCCCACCACCAGCGCGCGCACCCGTGTGGTGTCGACGGCGGCGAGGAACCGGGCGAAGGCGTCCTCCCACTCCTCGTCGCTGTCGTAGGAGTCGACCGCGACCCGCCACGCCACCGACTCCGGGGCCGGCAGCCCGGCGGCGTCCCCCTCGCCCTTCACGGAGTCCGGGAAGTCGAGGACGGGCAGGCCGTGGAAGTCCGGCAGATGGTTCCCGATGGTCATGCGCGCCCGCTCCTTCTCGTCGTTTCACCGGACGGTCACGGGAGTTCTACCAAGCCCCACCGACAACGCGGTCGGTCGGGGCGAGTTGTCAGTGCCCCCTCCTACAGTCCGGAGTCGTGGCGCACCGGGCGCCCGACGGGAGGGAGACCCATGTACCGGCAAGGAGACGTCCTGATCGTGCCGTTGGCCGAGGACGCGGTCCCGGGGGAGGCGCGTGACGCCGCGTCGGAGCCGCGCGACGGGCGGGGCCGGCTCGTCCTCGCGCTGGGCGAGGTCACCGGGCACGCGCACGCGGTGGTGGGCCCGGGGCGGCTGGTCAGGGAGGGCGGCGCGTTCGGACCGATGCTGCTGCACGTGCCGGACGGCGCCCGGGTGGTCCACGAGGAGCACGCGGCGATCCCCCTGCCCAGGGGCTGGTACCGGGTCGTCAGGCAGCGCGAGTACGTGCCGGGTTCGGTGCGGATCGTCGCCGACTGAGACCGGACCGGAAGCGAGGAGGATCGGCATGACACAGCGGACGACCTGGCGGGCGGTGGCGGCGGCCACCGGTGCGGGCGAGCGGAGCGCGGCCGAGGCGGGGGTCCGCCTCGCCTACCGGCGGGCGGGCCTGAGGGAGCCCGAGCGGATCATGTGGGCCCGCTCGCCGCTGGAGGCGGCGCGGCTGCTCGCCGCGGAGCCGCGGCCCACCGGGCCGAGCCTGCGGACCGCGGTCCGCGACCGGCCCATCGCCGCCGAGCGGGAGCGGCTGCACACCCGTCTTGGGCCGACCGGCTGGAGCGAGCACTGGCGGGCGACGGGCGCCGACCTGTGGGAGACCACCGCCCCGCTCGTCGACCGGATCCGGGCCGGGATCGTCGAGGCGCTGGCCAGCGGCCCGGCGGACGAGCCCCGGATCAGGGTGCTGCTGCTGGACGCGGTCCTCGGCCAGCACGAGGCGGCCTGGCTCAGTGCCTTCGACACCGGCGAGGACTCCGCGGTGGCCGGCCTGGCCCAGGTGGCGCGCGCCGCCGGCTGGTGGTGGCCCTACGCGGAGCTCGCGGTGATCAGCGAGCGGCCGACCGAGCTGCACCGCGACGAGGCCGGCCGCCTCGACCGGGGCGACGGCCCCGCGCTCGCCTACCCGGACGGGTTCGCGCTGCACGCCTGGCGCGGGCTGCCCGTCCCCGGCGAGTTCCTCGACCAGCTCGGCTCGTTGACGCCGGCCAGGATCCGCGACGAGGAGAACGCGGAGCTGCGGCGGGTGATGCTGGAGCACTACGGCTACGACCGGTACCTCGCGGAGTCCGGCGCGAAGCCGGTGCACCGCGACGAGACGGGGGTGCTCTGGCGCATTGCCCTCAGCGGGGACGAGGACGTGGCGATGGTGGAGGTCGTCAACTCCACCCCGGAGCCCGACGGCACGAGCCGCACCTACTGGCTGCGGGTGCCGCCCCGCACGAGGACCGCCCGCGAGGGCGTGGCCTGGACGTTCGGCCTGGGCGCCGAGGCGTACGCGCCGCTGCGGCAGACCTGAGCGGCGGCCCGGCCGGGAGCGGTGCCGCCCCCGGCCGGGGTTCGGTCACTCGGGCGCTTCGAAGGTCCACACGGCGCGGTCGCGCGGGCCGACGTACAGCGTCGACCGGCCGATCTGCTCCACGTGTTGGTCGAGCACCGGCCCGTTGAGCCTCATCTGGATGCTCCGCAGCCCCGCCTCGGCGCGTGGCACGGCGTCCAGCCGGATCGTGGTGGCGCCGTCGTCCACCACGATGCCGCTGTCGGTGGTCCGGACGTCGTACCCGCCGGCCTCCAGCAGCGGGACGGTGGTGGCGAGGTCGCGCTCCGGAACCCCCAGGTGGATGGCGGTGACGTCGCGCATCAGGTGGTTCTGGTAGTCGTCGGACAGGTAGCGCTCCCGGCTCACGTCGCCCGGATAGCTCTCGGGCCCCGTGTTGGAGCGGGGGTCGGCGAAGTACTCGCCGCGGTACTCCATCGCCCAGGGGTCGAAGGCCTCGTACTGCTCGCCGGTGGCCCGCAGGTACTCGAACCACGGCACCCGCACGCCGTCGCCGAAGTCGCGGGTCTGGAGGCCCTCGGCGGGCTCGATGCCCTGGTCCACCAGGTTCCGCGCGACGAGGTCCAGGTCGCCGGCGTCCTCGGGCGAGATCCCGAGTCCCGAGGAGCCGAACTCGGCGTCCTGCCCCGGCAGATCGCCCTCGCCGAAGAACTCCAGGTACGTCTCGCGGCCCATCAGGTAGCGGCCCGTCCAGCTGAAGTCGCCGCCGGTGGTGGTGCGGACCTCGAAGTTGGCGAACTCCCGCAGGTACTCCGAGTCCTCGATGGCGTCGGCGGTCTCCCGGTCGACCACCGCGTAGGCGTGGTTGTAGAACAGCAGTTGGTCGTCGGCGGCGGACGACCGGCTCTCCGCGGCACCCGCCGTCCCGGTGAGGACGACGGTGGCGGTCACGGCGAGGCCGAGGGTGGCTCGTAACGTACGGCTCATCAACATGCGCGCGATCCTAGGGCCGTGTTGATCACCCGGTGAAGATCGCGTTTGCAAAAGTTCGCCCAGGAAATCCCGTGCCGGCCCGGGCCCGCCCGGCGTGCGCCGGCGGGGGGTGAGGGGGTGCGACACGGCCACCCACCCGGCTTCCTTCCAGGTCGGCGACCCAGCACCCTGGACGCATGGCACCTGATCAGCAGCAGAGCGGCGGGAGTGGCACCGAGCTCGGGCGTTTCCTGCGCGCCCGTCGCACCCAGCTCACCCCACGGGAGGCCGGGCTGACCCTGGGCCCGGGGCTGCGCCGCACGCCCGGGCTGCGCCGCGAGGAGCTGGCCACGCTGGCCGGGATCAGCATCGACTACTACGTCCGCCTGGAGCGGGGCAGGGAGACCCGGCCCAGCCCCAGCGTCGTCGACGCGCTCGCCCGCGCCCTGCGCCTCGACGAGGACGAGCACGCACACCTGCGGACCCTGGCCGCCCGGGCCGCCCGGTACGCCCCCGAGCCACCGGCCCCGCCCGGCCGCACGGTGCGCCCGCACCTGAGGTTGCTGCTGGAGACGCTGCGCCCGAACCCCGCGTACGTGGCCAGCCGCGGCCTCGACCTGCTCGCCGCCAACCCCGGGGGCCTCGCGCTGTTCGCCGGCATCGACGACTGGCCGGCCAGGCAGCGGAACATCGCCCGCTACCTCTTCCTCCACCCCACCGGGCGCGAGCTCTTCGACGACTGGGACGACCAGGTCCGCGGCTGCGTCGCCCGACTGCGCGCGCTGGCCGGCACCGACCCCGACGCCCCCGACCTGACCCAGCTCGTCGGCGAACTCCTGCTGAAGAGCGAGGAGTTCGCCCGCCTGTGGGAGCGGTACGACGTCCGGGGCCGGGCCCACACGCGGAAGACCTTCCACCACCCCGTGGTCGGCACGCTCACCCTCGGCTACCAGGGCATGGACCTGGAGGGCACCCCCGGCCAGCGGCTCAACGTGTACCTGGCCGAGCCCGCGACGCCCGACCACGACGCGATGCTGCTGCTCGACCTGACCGCGCCCCGCCCGGCCGCCGAGCCCCGGGCCGAGCGGCGCGGCTGACGGGGCGGGGTCCGGCGCTCAGGCGGTGCGGGCGAGCTCGGCCAGCTCGACGCCGTACGCCAGCGGTCGCCCGGTCAGCAGCCGCTCCAGCTCGTCCACGGCGGTGCGGCCCAGCCGCGACAGCTCGTTGCCGAGCGAGCCGGCGACGTGCGGGGTGAGGAGGACGTTGGGCAGCCGGAACAGCGGCGACTCGGCCGGCAGCGGCTCCGGCTCCGTGACGTCGAGCACCGCCCTGATCCGCCCCGTGACCAGCTCCTTCGTCAGCGCCTCGGTGTCCACCAGGCTGCCGCGCGCGGTGTTCACCAGCGCCGCGCCGTCCGGCAGCAGCGCCAGCCGGGCGGCGTCGAGCAGGTGCCGGGTCTCCGGGGTGGCCGGCGCGTGCACCGACACGATCGTGCTGCTCGCGAGCAGCGTGTCGAGGTCGACGGCCCGCACCCCGAGCGCCCGGGCCTCGGCCTCGGTCACATAGGGGTCGTGGAGCAGCACCTCGAAGTCGAAGGGGCGCAGCAGCTCGATCACCCGCCGGCCGATCCTGGAGGCGCCGATGATCCCGACGCGGCGCCCCGCGTTCCCGATGTCCCGGTGGGTGAGGCCCGGTGGGAAGGCGCGGGTGGCGCGGTACTCGTCGTGCAGGCCGAGGACGTCCTTGCCGAGCAGCAGGATCACGCCCAGCGTGTACTCGGCGACCGGCAGGGCGTTGGCCGCGGCGGCGGTCGACACGGCGACGCCGCGCCGCCACACCTCGGGATCCAGCAGCGCCTTCACGGTGCCGGCCGTGTGCAGGACCCCGCGCAGCCGGGGGAGTCCGTCGAGCACGGTCGGGGTGACGACCGGGCAGCCCCAGCCGGTGATCAGGAACTCGGTCCCGGCCAGCCGTTCGCCGAGGGCCGGGTCACCGAAGTCCGTGACGGTGAGGGCGGGATCGATGTCGACGAGCTCCGTCAGCCGCGCCAGCGTGGCGGGCGGGAACAGCAGCGGGAGGTTGCGGTCGGCGAGGGCGAACAGGGCGGAGGGGCGCTGGGGCATCCTGGGAAACACCTCATAGGGGCAGACGATCACCAGTCTGCGCCAGAGTGCTCATGATTGGCAACAACTGCTCAGGATGCGCAGTGAGTGCTCAGGGCTCACGGGTGGGGACGGCCCCGCAGGACGACCGCACGATCAGCCGGGGCTGCAGCGTCATCTGACGGACCGCCGGCGGCTCGTCCGCGTCCAGCCGGTCGAGCAGCAGCCGCGCCGCCAGTTCCCCGAGCTCGTGCTTGGCCGGGGCCACCGCCGTCAGCGGCACGTCGGCCAGCGCGGCGATCTCGTCGTCGTACGCGATCAGCGCCAGGTCGTCGGGCGTGCGCAGCCCCCGGCCGCGCAGCCGCCGCATCAGCTCGATCGCGTCGTGGTCGGAGTGCACGAGCGCCGCCCGCACCCCGCCGGCCAGGCACGCCTCGACGAACCGGTCGTGGCGCTCGGCGGCCTCGGCCGCGCCGGGCGACGGCTGGCCGCTGTCCTGCACCGGGGCCGCCGGGTCGAGCCCCAGCAGTTCGACCGCCGCCGCGTACCCCTCGCGGATCTGGGCCGCGGTGGGGCTGCCGTTGGTGAACAGGGCCACCCGCTCGTGGCCGAGCTCCGCCAGGTGCCGCACCGCGGCGACCGCGCCCTGCCGGTGGTCCGAGGCGACGAACTCGTAGGGCCCGTAACGGTCCTGCGGCTGCCGCTCCAGCAGCACGAACGGCAGCCCGCACTCCCGGAGCCGCTCCAGCGTCGACTCGGGCACGAGCGGACCGCCGGCCGAGGTCACCAGCAGCCCGGCGGCGCCGGCCGCGCGCAGCTCCTCGATCTGCGTCAGGTCGTCGGGCCGCGCGTAGTCCGTGAGGCCGATGATGATCCGCGCCCCGCGCTCGGCGGCCGCCGCCCGGACGCCCGCGACCACCCGCGGGTAGTAGTAGGTGGCGGATGGGACGAGCAGCCCGAGCGCCCTGGTCGGCGCGGCCGGCACCGGCGCGGGCGCCGCGGGGACGTCGGCAGCCGGCGTCGGCATCGCCAGCATGGCACCGCCGCGCACCCTGGTCACCCGGCCCTCGGCCTCCAGGTCGGCCAGGTCGCGTCGGATGGTGGCGCCGGAGACGCCGAGCCGCGTCACGAGCTCGGAGACCTTGAGACCGCCGGCGGCCTCCAACTCCCGTAGCAGCAGTTCGTGCCGCTGCGCGACCAGCAACTCGGCCATCTCTCTCCCCGTGTTCCTCCCCGTCGGCGGCCCCGGCACATCCTAGTGCCCCCGCCTTCACGGCCACGGTGCAGCATGATGGCCGATCGTGAGCGCCCGTGATCGGTCCCACTCGGCCGGCCGGCGCATCCCGTGCGCCCCGGGTTCCTGCGAGAATCGCCCGTCAGGAGCGGGGACCGCCCGCGACGAGGGAGGTGCCGTCGTGCCATCCACCCCGAGGCCGCTGCGCAAGCTGGGCTTCCTCACCATCGGCCTGTTCGACGAGGCCGCGCCACGCGCCGGCCACGAGGCGACGCTCAGCCTCATCGAACTCGGCGAGCGACTCGGCTTCGACAGCGCCTGGGTCCGGCACCGCCACCTCCAGTACGGCATCTCCTCACCGGTCGCCGTGCTCGCCGCCGCCTCCCAGCGGACCCGGCGCATCCACCTCGGCACCGCCGTCACCCCGCTTGGCTGGGAGAACCCGCTGCGGCTCGCCGAGGACCTGGCGACCGTCGACATCCTCTCCGGCGGCCGCCTCAACCCGGGCGTCAGCGTCGGCCCGCCGATGCGGTACGAGGAGGTCAGGGAGGCCCTCTACCCGGACACCGGTGACGCCGAGGACTTCAGCCACGAGCGCGTCCGCCGGCTGCTGTCGTTCGTGCGCGGCGAGCCCGCGACCGGCTTCAGCGGCACCGAGGGGTTCGAGGCGTTCTCCGACCGCGTCCAGCCGCACGCTCCCGGGCTCGCCGACCGCATGTGGTACGGCGCCGGCAGCCTGCGCTCGGCCCGCTGGGCCGGCGAGCACCGCATGAACCTGCTGACCAGCAGCGTGGTCAAGGCCGAGGACCCCGAAGCCCCGGCGGACTTCGCCGAGATCCAGCTCTCCCACGTCAGGGCCTTCCGCGCCCACCACCCCGACGGCGACCGTGCCCGCGTCTCGCACGGCCTGGTCGTCGTCCCCACCGACTCGGCCACCCGGGCACAGCGCGCGAAGTACGAGGCGTACGCCGCCGCCAGGCTGCCCAGGACGGCCGAGCCCCAGGGCCCCGCCCGGCTGCTGTTCGCGCCCGACCTCGTCGGCACCTCGGCCGACATCGCCGAACGGCTCCACGCGCACGCCGCGTTCCGCGAGGTCGACGAGGTCGCCTTCGCGCTCCCCTTCACCTTCGCGCCCGAGGACTACGTCCAGATCCTCACCGACATCGCCACCCACCTCGGCCCCCTGCTCGGCTGGCACCCCGACCCGTCCTGACCCTCCGCCGGTCGGGAAAACCGCTGGACGGGCCCGCGCCCGGCGGCCTAACGTCCCCCGCGTCCCAGACCACACGTCCGAGCGGAGTGCGACCGATGAGCGTTCGAGCGACGGCGGCCGGCCGACGGCCCACCCACGCCACCGCCACGACCTCAACGACCGCGTCGAACGTAGGGACACCCAACCGTGGATCTGCCACGTCACCTCATCCTCCGCGAAACTAGCCACCGCGACCGACTCACCACCCTCGGGCGGGCGCTACGCCTCCCGCCGGCGTCGCGGGTGCCCGGCCCCGTCGGGGGTCCGGTCGAACTGCCGAGCGCCTGGGCCCGCCCGCGTCCCGGCGGTCTGCCGCTGGCCGGCGAGCCCTACTGGCGCGTGCGGCGACGGGGCCGCCGTGGCGGCCTGCCCCACCGCCGGCACGTCCGCCTTCCCGCCGCCGCCCGCTTCGACCGAGCGGTTCGGCGAACCCGGCCACGCCGCCGTTGAGCCGGTGCCGCGCCGACCGCGCCCGGTCGGCGCGGCGCCTCGGTTGACGGCACGAGCGGTCGCCCACCCGACCATGATCAGATCGGTGCTCGTGAACCCGATGACGACCGCCTCCCACGACAAGAGCGATCTGCTGGCCAGGATGGAGCGGAACCTGGCCGAACACGCCTGCCACCTGCACCGGCACCTCGCGGGCGCGACCGTCCTCGCGAGCGGCGACCTCGTGGTCGCCGACAGCGGCCTCGACGACGACACCTTCAACGTCGTCGCCGCCGCCCGCTTCACGTCCGCCGCCGCGCCTTCCCGGATCGCCGAGACCATCCGGACGCTGACCGCCACCGGCCGGCCCTTCTCCTGGTGGGTGGGGCCCGCCTCCACGCCACCAGACCTCGGAGCCCAGCTGTCCGCCGTCGGCCTGCCCGCGGCCGAACAGGAGACGGCCATGTGGGCCGAGCTGACGGACGACCTGCCGCGACCGCAGGCGGACGGCCTCGACATCCGCCCGGTGACCACCCCCGCCCAACTCGCCGACTACGCCGCGGTCCTCGCCGCCAACTGGGACCCGCCCGCCGACACCGTGCGCCGCTTCCTCGAACAGGCCGCGCCGCGTGCCCTGGCCGCCGACTGCCCGGCCCGCTACCTGGTCGGCTACCGGGAGGGACACCCGGTCTGCTCGGCCGAGGTCTTCCTCCACGCCGGCGTCGCCGGGCTCTACAACATCTCCACCCTGGCCGCCCACCGCCGCCGCGGCTACGGCGGCGCCATCACCCTGGCCGCGCTCCACACCGCCCGCCGCGCGGACCACCGCCTCGCGGTCCTCCAGGCGTCGGCGGACGGCGACCCCGTCTACCGCCGGCTCGGCTTCCACCCCTGCGGCCGGTTCACCGAGCACGCCCTCACCGTCGCACGCGAAAACCGCTGGACGGTTGGGCGCCCGGCGGCCTAACGTCCCCCGCGTCCGGGACCACACGTTCGAGCGAGGTGCGACTGATGACTGTGCAGACGACGGCGACCGACCGAGGTCGGCTCGCCCACGCCACCGCCACGACCTCAGACACCGCACCGAACGTAGGGACACCAACCCGTGGATCTGCCACGCGTCTTCACCATCCGCGAGAGTAGCCACCGCATCCACAACGCGATCACCGACGACCAACTGGCCACCCTTGGGCGGGCGTTGCGCCTGCCGCCGGGAGCGCGCCTGCTCGACCTCGCCAGCGGCTCCGGCGAACTGCTGTGCACCTGGGCCCGCGACCACGGCATCACCGGCACCGGGGTCGACATCAGCACCGAGTTCACCGCCCGGGCCAGGGCCCGCGCCGCCGAGCTGGGGGTCGCCGACCGCGTCGACTTCGTCCACGGCGACGCGGCGGGCCACGTCGCGGCCGAACCGGTCGACGTCGCCGCCTGCGTCGGCGCCACCTGGATCGGCGGCGGCCTCACCGGCACCGTCGAACTGCTCCGGCGCAGCCTGCGCCCCGGCGGTCTGCTGCTGGTCGGCGAGCCCTACTGGCGCCTGCTGCCACCGGACCAGGAGACCGTCGAGGCGTGCTACGCCAACGACGCGTCCGACTTCCTGCCGCTGCCCGGTCTTGTCGAGCGGTTCGGCGAACTCGGCTACGACGTCGTCGAGATGGTGCTCGCCAACCAGGACGGCTGGGACCGCTACCGGGCGGCCCAGTGGCTCAACATCCGCCGCTGGCTCGACGAGAACCCGAACGACGAACTGGCCCCCGAACTACGGGAGGAGCTCACCACGGCCCCGGCGCGCTACGTCCGCTACGAGCGCGACCACCTCGGCTGGGGCGTCTTCGCCCTGATGGCCCGCTGACCGACCCCGTCACGGCGCTCGCTGACGTCCCGCGGCACGCGCGACGTCAGCGAGCGGAGGCCGCCGGAGCGGCGGGTCACTGAACTCGCGCCCAACCGCGTTCGCTCCGTCAGGTGACCCGCGTCACATCCGGATCCTGTCAGCAATCGGGGCGCCGTCTCGTTCAAGGGGCCCGCGAACGAGACAGGAGCAACGCCGTGAAGCACCGCATCGTCGTACTCGGCGCTGGATACGCCGGGGCCTTCGCCGCCGGGAACCTGGCCCGCCGGCTCTCCCGCGCCGACACCGAGATCACCGTCGTCAACGCCGTGCCCGACTTCGTCGAGCGGATGCGGCTCCACCAGCTCGCGGCCGGCCAGGAGCTCGCGTCCCGCAGGCTCGCCGACGTGTTCGCGGGCACCGGGGTGCGGCTGCGCCTGGCACGTGTCACCGGCCTCGACCCCGAGCGCCGCACGGTCGCCGTGACCGGCGAGGACGGCGACGGCGAACTCGGGTACGACACCCTGCTCTACGCCCTCGGCAGCTCCGTGGCCCACCAGGGCGTCCCCGGTGTCGCCGAGCACAGCTACGACGTGACCGGCCTGTCCTCGGCGCTGCGCCTGCGCGAGCGCCTGGCCGGCCTGGCCGAGGGCGGCACCGTGCTGGTCGTCGGGGAGGGGCTGACCGGCATCGAGACCGCCACCGAGCTCGCCGAGTCCCGACCCGACCTCTCGGTCGCGCTCGCCGCCCGCGGCGAGCTGGGCGCCTGGCTCTCCCCGAGGGCCCGCCGTCATCTGCGCCGGGCCTTCGACCGGCTCGGCGTCACCGTCCACGAGCACACCGGCGTCGAAGCCGTCGAGCCGACACGGGCGATCGCCGCCGACGGCACGTCCCTCCCGGCCGACGTGACCGTGTGGTCGGCCGGGTTCGCCGTGCACCCCATCGCGGCCGCCAGCGGCCTGGAGGTCGCCGAGACCGGCCAGATCGTCGTCGACCGCTCCATGCGTTCCGTCTCGCACCCGGACGTCTACGCCGCCGGTGACTCCGCCTACGCGATCGGCGAGGACGGCCGGCCGCTGCCGATGTCCTGCGCCTCGGCCGGACTCACCAACATGCGGGCGACCGCCGCGATCATCGCGCGCCTGACGGGCGGCGACGTCCCGACCACCGGACTGAGGTACCACGGCAACCACATCAGCCTCGGGCGGCGGGACGCGATCTTCCAGATGGTGGACGGCGACACCCGGTCGAAGTCCTGGTACCTGGGCGGCAGGACCGCCGCGCGGCTCAAGTCGGGCGTGCTCAGGAGCGCCGGGTGGGGCATCGCCCACCCGACCTTCGGCATGCCGAAGCGCAGGCGTCGCCTGGCCACCGCGCCTGACCGGGGCGGCGTGCGGGCCGCGGCATAGGCTCTTGGGCATGGACAGCGCGGCCGTCGCTCGCTTCGAGGCCAGCCGGGGCCGGCTGGCCTCGCTCGCGTACCGCCTGCTCGGCTCGGCCGCCGACGCCGAGGATGCCGTGCAGGACGCGTTCCTGCGCTGGCAGGCCGCGGACCGGGAACGGGTCGAGGTGCCGGAGGCATGGCTGACCAAGGTCGTCACCCGTCTCTGCCTCGACCGGCTCCGCTCGGCCCAGGCGCGCCACGAGCGCGCCGTCGGGGCCTGGCTGCCCGAGCCGCTCCTCGACGGCGACCCGATGCTCGGCCCCGCCGACACCTACGAGCAGCGCGAGTCGGTGTCCCTCGCCGTGCTGACCCTCATGGAGCGCCTCTCGCCGGTCGAACGGGCCGTCTACGTCCTGCGCGAGGCCTTCTCGTACCCCCACGCCGAGATCGCCGGCATCCTCGACATCACCGAGTCCGCGAGCCAGCAGCACGTCCACCGGGCCCGCCGCCGGGTCTCCGCCGAGCGCCGCGGCGGCGACGAGGTGGACCCCGCGTCCGCGCGCCGGATCGTCGAGGAGTTCCTCGCCGCGGCCGCGTCGGGACGCACCGAACGGCTGGTGGCGATGCTCACCGCCGACGTGACCGCCGTCTCGGACGGCGCCGGCCTGTCCAGGCGGCTGCTGCGGCACACGACGCGCGAGCGCGTCGCCGCCTACGTGCGGGCCGGCTTCAAGCCCACGCCGGCGAAGCGACGGCTGGCCGGTGGCTCCGTCGCGATGCACATCGCGCCGGTCAACGGCGCCCCGGCCGTCCTCGCCGTCGTCGACGGCCGGGTCGCGGGCGCCGTGGTGTTCGAGGTCGGCGACGGCAAGGTCGCGTCCCTGTACGGCATCGCCGCCAAGGACCGGCTCGCGCGCCTCAACGAGGCCTGGCAGCGGCAGGAACCCGACGCGCCGGTCATCACCGCGTGGTGACCGGCGCCCCTCACCCGGGCCCCACGGCGCGGCCCTCGGGCGGCCGCCTTCCCGGACGCCAGCAGCAGTCGACGGCGTGGTCGTCGTCCGCCACGACCCGCCGGCGGCAGTACGCGCAGGTGACCGGCTCCAGCACGTTGAGCGGCCCCTCCAGGCCCGTGACCACGACGACCCGCTCCGGCTCGACGCCGGAAAGGTGATCAACCACGCCGCGCCCTCGCGAGCGCGTCGGCGTCGGTGAGGCACCGCCCACACGGCGGCACCACCCAGCGGACCGGCGGCCCACCCCCCGTCGGCGAGGCGCACCACCCGGCCGGCGGCGGCCAACCGCCCGCCGCCCCCGGCACGACGAACCAGCGGACGACACCGCGCTGCTGCATCTCGACCACCGGCCCCGACCGCCAGCCGAGCCGCCCCAACACGCGGGCCGAGGCCGGGCCGGGCACCTCGACGACATCGAACCAACGGCCGGCCGGCACCTGCCGTACACCGTGGTTCGCCTGCGGCATCCAGACCGCGTCGACGAGGCCGGTCACCGTTGTGTCAGCTCGACGTCGTTGAGCACCCGCCGAAGCTCCGAGGGATCGGTCAGACGGCTTTGTCGAGGAGGCAGCAGCCAGTACGGCCCGGGAGGACGTTGCCTGCCTGGCCGAGGCAGGACCAGGCCGGCGGCGGCGATGCCCCGGGTTCGGGTGCCGCGGGACGGGCAGTTCCCGGTGCCGGGTGCGACGGGGCTGACCTATGCTCCCGCCGTGCGGGAGCCTCAGGTCACAGCATTGTCCGTCGGCGACCTGGGGGCGGCGTTCCCACAACACCCGGCCGACGGGGTCCGTGCGGCCTTCCCGTACCGGATCTACCACGACGAGCGGCCCGTCGACGCGGTTCGCTCAGTGTCGACACCGCAGCGAGCGATCCTGCACTGCCTGTACTCACGGCACAGCGATGGTCGGGTCCGCCAGCGTCACCTGGAGCAAATCGTCAGCTCCGACGAGCCATGGGTGGTGCCGTTCGTTGTGCAGTTGGCTGGCGAGTACGTCCTGGAGATCCTGTCGTACGGGGACTTCATCGCGCGAAATCCCGAGTTCTTCGCGCGGACCGAACGCCGGATGGTGAGCTACTGGTCCTGCTACTACCGGTGGAGGTTCCCCGTTTTCGGCAGTTATCCGGGCTGCCACCTGCTGGGACTGTTGCGGGCCGCCGCAAGCGAGCGCACGAGCAGGCCATGGCCCCGTCATGCGCCGTCATCGCTGATCCCCTGGGCCGACTGCTGTGGGCCTCACCCGCACTGCCCGGCGCGGTCCACGACATCAAAGCGGCCCGCGCCCACGGCATCATCGATGCCCTGACCACCGAGGACATCCCGTGCTGGGCGGACAAGGCATGTCAGGGCGCCGGCGGGACGATCCGCGTCCCCTACCGAGGCCGGTGAAAGACGCATTCCACCAGCCAGCACGCCCACAACCGCTCCCACGCACGGAATACGAGCACTCGGCGAACAGGCCGTCGCCACCCTGAAGTCCTGGCAGTCTCAAGCTGAGGTTGGCAAGGGGCTCAGTGACGTGCTGTCGGTGGCTGCTTCTACTGTTGCCTCATGGGGAACTACTTTCAGACCGTCGTCGACCTCGACGCCACGCATGCGGACGCCCGCACCCTGGCAGACAGTGGACTCGACTGGCTGGTCAGGGAGGGGATCGTTCGGGCCGAGCTCACCGACTGTGTTCTCGGGGCGCCGTCGGGGCATCCGCCCGGTCCCTCCTGGGCCAAGGCGGTCGGTCAGGAGGACTGGGAGCCCAGCGACGGACTCAGGATCGAGACCAGCCGCACCGTATTCAACTGCGGTCAGGGCGAACCCAGGTTCGCGGTGTGCCCCCATTGTGCCGGGCGGGCGGATTTCCACACCGACCGGCTGGAGGAGATCGAGGGTGCGTGGGAACCCTTCGGTGAGGCCATCAGCGACTGGAGCGACACAGGCAGCGCGGCAGTCGCCTGCCCGCATTGTCGGCGCCCTGGTGACCTGACTGCGTGGACCTGGTCGGATGACTACTTCGCCTTCGGGTATCTCGGTTTCACGTTCTGGGACTGGCCCGACTTCAGCCCCGGGTTCATCGAAGGTCTCTCCCGCGCGCTCGGGGGGCATCGCACGGTTCTCATGGAAGGCAAACTCTGAGGGAGCCGGAGTTCGTACGTCCTCCCAGCGGTCCTGACGCCGACGCCGGGTATCGGTGTCAGGACCCGGGGGAAGAGGGTGAGCCTCCAGCAGGACGTTGATCTGGGCTTCCAGAGCCTGGCGCTGAGCGTTGCATGAAGCGCCTGATCGGCAAGGTGATCTTCATCGTAAACCCGTGCCGACCATGGGCTTCACTCATCTGTCACGCCAACTACCGAGCCAGCACGGCAGATGGGAAAAGGCTCAGTGCATGGTGTGCAGGGCTCCATCGCACCGGCCCTGGTCTGCTTCGAGGCCGATGTCGCACCGGGCACCGGCCACTCTTACCACAGCCCTCAACTGACCCCCAATCTGGCGGCGAGCGCCAATGTCTGTTTGCGGTAGGTGGGCCGGACCCGCTCGACGAGGCGGCGCACCATGCTGATCGCTTCCGGGGTCCGCGCCAGGTCCTCCGGGCCGCATGTTCGAGGTCGATACCACCGCGGGCGATGACTTCGAGCGCTTCGCGCAGCGGCTCGCCGAACTCCATCTTTCGCGCATGCCCGAGATCCGCGAGTGGGGCCACGCCCTACCGGGAGCAGCCTCGGCGCTGGCCGCTCTGGCAACTGAACCCGACGTCCGGCAGACCATCGTGACCGGGAACCTCCGCGCCACGGCCAAGGTCAAGCTCGCGGTTTACGGGCTGGACGGCCCCATCGACTGGGACGTCGGCGCCTACGGCGAAGACGCCGACGAACGGCCTGGTCTGGTGCGCGCGGCCCTGCGGCGAGCGGCCGCCCGATGGGGGACGATCGACCGGGCGGACGTGACGCTGTTCGGCGACACACCGGCCGACATGATCGGGGCCGTCGAGAACGGTATCCGCGCCGTCGGTGTCGCGACCGGCAGCGTCTCCGTCCGTGTCGGAGAAGTCTCGCAAGGTCGGGGCATAAGCGCGCCGCACGGGATGGAGGAATGAAGGACAAGCGCAGAAGCGCCGACATGGAGGCCACCACGAACCGGCACGACGGGCAGTCCGTGTCAGGCAGTGGGCCCTGTCCACCTCGCCTGCGCACAGGAGGATTGGCGCGCACTCATGCCATCGCCGCGGCGAGATCGGCCACCGTGCGGTAATGGACGCCGGTCATGCCAAGCGCTCTGGCTCCTTCGACGTTCTCAAGCCTGTCGTCGACGAACAGGCAGCGCTCGGGCGCGACGCCGGCGAGCTGTGCGGCGATCTCGTAGATGCGCCGATCAGGCTTCGCGACGCCGACTCGCGCGCTGCTGACCACGGCGTCGGCGAAGTGGGTCAGCCCGATCCGCTCGAGGTGCTCGTCCAAGGAGTCGGTGGCGTTGGTCACCAGCACCAACGGAACCCGCTCCCGCGCCTTCGCCAGCAACGCCCGGACCTCCTCATCCACCGTGAAGGGCACCGCCACGAACTCGGCAACCGCCTGCCTGGCCCGCTCGTCGCCGCCGAGGGCGACAGCGATGGAGTCGACCCACTCCCGCTCGGTGACAAGCCCGAGAGTGGCCGGCCCGAGGAGAGCGGGGTCGAAAGCGGTGCGCATCAGGGGGAGCCCGTAGCGGGCCTCGATGTCGGCCTGGGCACCATGGTCGAATTGGCGGAGCACGCCGTCGAGGTCGCAGAGCACCGCGTCGAAGGAAATCACGTCTCCCCATTGTGCCGCGCGGCTCTCCAGGTCCCATCTCCGGGCTGAGAGGGACCCGTCCCGGGACCAGGGGCACGTCGACTTTCCCACCCGCGGTGTGCGACCTCGACGCTGCTTGTGCCCATCCCACAACGACGGGAAGACGTCCATGAAGCGAACCGAGCCGCCCATCGAGGCCGTCATCTTCGACCTCTTCGGCGTGATCATCGCCTTCGACAATGACATCGTGCATGCGCGACTCGCCAGGCACTGCGCCGATCCCGCCGACGCCCTTCGGCACCTCGACGGACTCATGGCCCGCCACGAGATCATCACCGGCGCGGTGACCTTGCGGCAAGTGCACCGCCGACTCGTCGACGCCAACGGACTCACGCTGACCTACCCGCAGTTCGAAGCCGCCTGGCTCGAGCCCTACTCCTGGCCGATGCCCGGCATGGCCGACCTGGTCAAAGTACTGTCCGAGAACCATCGCCTGGTACTGCTGTCCAACATCGACCACGACTACTGGCAGGTGGTGCGAGCGACGCAGCCGGAGCTCAAGCTGTTCACCGAGCTGCTGGTGTCCTGCGACCTCGGGTACGCCAAGCCGGAATCCGAGGCTTTCCTACGCGCGAGCCAGGCGGCCGGCGTGCACCCGGAGCGGTGCCTCTTCGTCGACGACACGAGGACCAACGTCGAGGCGGCTCGGGCACTTGGCTTCCAGACGCATTGGTTCCGCGATGCCGCCGGCTTCATCGAATACCTCAAGCCGTGTCCCATCCGGTGACTCGGCGAAGGCGGTGGCAGCAGTACGAGGCAGCGCCAAGCCCGAGAACGGGCAGTCGCGACGAGCCGCGTCCGCAGGCCGTCTCCGTGACAGGACGGATGGCCGGGGCGGGCGCTGGTCTCCGCGGCCCATCGTCCCGGGAGGCGAGTTGGAACGCCGGGCGGCGTCTGGACGCGTACGTCCGCACCGGCGCCGGCGATCCGCGTCGCCTCATGGACGAGGAGTCCGGCCGCGGGACAGCACCCTGGCCGCACGTGCGGGAGTACCTGAGCGGCAGGCAGAGCGCCCAGACGCGCTCCACCACGGCGCCGGCCACGGCTCGCTGCCCCGACATCCCGCGACATCCGTGTCCGGCGTGTGAGGGGGCGCGGTAGAGCGCGCCCCACGGCACGGCAACGGCACCCCGCCGGCCGCCGGTCAGGCCGCCTGGCCCGGCTGGAGCTGGCGGTAGAGGCCGTCGAGCGCGAGCAGTTCCTCGTGGGTGCCGATCTCGCGGACGCGGCCGCCCTCCATCACCACGATCCGGTCGGCGTCGCGGATGGTGGACAGGCGGTGCGCGACGACGAAGACGGTGCGGCCGCGCATCAGGCGGCCGAGCGCCTCCTGGACCAGGGCCTCGGAGCGTCCGTCGAGCGCCGAGGTCGCCTCGTCGAGGACGAGGACCCGGGGGTCGCGGATCAACGCCCGGGCGATGGCGAGCCGTTGCCGCTGGCCGCCGGAGAGCCTGGCGCCGTGCTGGCCGACCACGGTGTCCACGCCGTCCGGCATGCGGGAGACGAACTCCCAGGCGTTGGCGGCCTCCAGGGCGGACCGCAGGGTCTCCTCGTCGACCTCGTCCGCGAGACCGTAGGCGACGTTCTCCCGGATCGTGCCGGCGAACAGCATGGACTCCTGCGGCACCACGGAGAGGAACCGCCGGTAGCTGCGCAGGTCGAGGTCGGCGGTGTCGACGCCGTCGAGCAGGATGCTGCCGCCGGTGGGCCTGATGAAGCCGATCAGCAGGTTGAGCACCGTGGACTTGCCGGCGCCCGACGGGCCGACCAGGGCGATGGTCTCGCCGGGGCGCACCGTCAGGTCGAGTTCGGTGACGGACGGCTCGTCGGAGCCCTCGTAGGTGAAGTCCACCCGGCGGAACTCGAAGGCCCCGGTGACGGCGGCGACCTCCCGCTTGCCGTCGTTGCTCTCCAGGTCGGGGGCCTGGAGGACCTCGCCGATGGAGCGCACCGACTCCAGGCCCCTGGTCATGGTCGGGGCCAGCCCCATCAGCGCGGTGGTGGCCGCCGTCATGGTGGTGAAGAAGGTGCTCAGCATGACGACGTCGCCCGCGGTGACCGGGAGCCAGCCGTAGTAGGCGACCAGCGCCGCGCCGATCAGGCAGCAGACGCCGAGCGCGTTCAGCACGTTCCAGGCGAGCGACGACACCCGGCCGTTCAGCAGGTCGAGCCGGAAGCCGGCGGTGCGCACGCGGTCGAGGACGCCGTCGACGCGGCCGAGCGCCGCGTTCTCCAGGCCGTGCGCGCGGGTGATGTGGATGAGGCTGGTCATCTCGGTCACCCGGGAGGAGAGGAGCTCGATCTCCTTGCGGAAGGTCTCGTTGCGGCTGCGCAGCCGGCCGCGCAGCACCCGGATGAGAATGGCCGCGGCCGGCACGACCACGAGGAAGACCGGCAGGAAGGCGGGGGCGCGGATGCCGATGACGATCAGCCCGCCGAGCATCGTGGTGATCGCGCCGAGGCCGACCTCGGCGGTCTGCTTCAGGCTCTCCTCGATGGTGTCGACATCGCGCACCACCTTGGCGTGCAGCACGCCCGAGCTGACCCGGGCGTGGTAGCCGATGGACAGCTCCTGCATCCGCCGGCAGAGCGCGGAGCGCAGGGTGGTGCTCAGGCGGCGGATGGTGGTGCTCATCAGGCGCGAGTAGAGCACGGCGGAGGGGAAGTTGACGGCGAACATGAACCCCAGGACGGCGGCGTTGTACCAGAGTTCGGCGATCGGCCGGTGCTCGACGACGACGTCGATGATGTTCGCGGTGATCAGTGGCAGCAGCCACAGCGGGCTGTGCCGGACGGCGAACACGGCGACGGCGGCGAGAAGCCGCGGTCGGTCGGGACGCAGCAGGTAGGCCAGGGTGCGGATCGGGTGTTCGCCCTGGTAGCGGTGGTCGAGGGCGGTGGCCCGTGGAGGACGGGGAGAGGAGGGGGAAAGCGCTTTCTCCATGGGGGACAAGTCAATCCCCTTCGCGCCTCCGCCGGCAAGCCCGTTCCGGGCGAGCGGGTTCGGGGCGAGGTGCGGTCACCCCGGGGCGGGACCGTCGGCGACGCCCTGGTGTCTCACTCGTTGGCTCGCTCCCACCGCTGGTCGGCCGGGAGGTCGCCGAACCCGGCCGCCGCTGGGTCGGGTTCGGCGGAGGCCAGCAATTCCACCAGCGTGCCCCCATCGTGGCCAGTGACCTGGAACTCCAGGCTGTGCTCAGCGGCGAGGTCCCGCTCCGCCTCAGCGAGTTCCGCCTGTCCTTCGTCGGCGTCGCGTACCGTGCCCGCCGATTCACCGTTGCCGATCACTCCCTCGTCGTACGGCAGGATCGCCCCCGAGCCCAGCAGCTCCCAGCCCTCGCTGGTGTACGCCAGAGCGAAGATGTAGGTGTGCCCGGTCTCGATCCGCGGTACGCCGGCCATGGCCATGCGCTGCCGGTCGTCCCCGTCGAAGGTCCAGCCGACCAGCGACAGCGAGAGACCGCTGGCGGGAGCCGGTCGCGCTCCGGTTCTGCTCCACAACACGTCCTGGACATCCAGCGTGCCCGACCGGCCGAGGTACCCCTCACCGGCGGCCAGTTCCTCCTCCGATACGGCGATCTCCCGCTCACCGGACAGAGTCCCCACCACGACGTGGTCGGCATAGCTCACCCAGTCTCTCGCCGACCACGACGGCAGCCGCTCACTCGCCCCCGCGCCGTCCAGCACCGCGACCCCGGGCTCCGCGCTCTCACCGGGCAGCGCGACAAGCACCGCGCCCGCCACCGCTGCCGCCAGCAGCAGCCCCCCGGCCACCGCCGCCCGGCGCCTGCCGGCGCGCCGCCAGGACGCCCCACCGGGGCGGCGCCCGACGGTCTCCGCCACCTCTTCCGGCACCCGCCAGGACAGATCGCCAGGCACACCGGTTACCTCAGCGGCCGGATCCGCCGCCGCGAGCAGCGCCCGTACCTGGTCGACATCACGCTGAGACATCTCATCACCCGTTCCCCTCACGTCTGCCTCCCCCAACGGACCCACGGCCCGGTCAGCCGGGCCGTCGGCTCCTCCTCGCGCAGAGCCTGCTCCAGCCGCTTTCGCGCCCGATGCAGCCGCACCGAGAACGTGGCCGGACTGCACCCCATCACCCGTGCCGCCGCCGGTATCTCCATCCCCTCCCACGCGATGAGCATCAGCACCTCCCGATCTCGCTCCGCCCGTCCGGCCAGCACCTGCGCCGCCCGCATCCGCTCCACGGCATCCTCACCGGCCCCGGACGTGTGCGTCGGGACGTTCGCCGCCTCCCTCAACGCCTCACGCAGCCGCTGCGAACGGGCATCTGCCCGTACCCCGTTACGCAGGACCAGTCGAGCGATCCCGTACAGCCAGGGAACCGGGGCCTCGCGCCACAGCCGATCCCGGCGCCGCCACGCCGTGAGGTACACCTCGCCCAGCGCGTCCCGCGCCTGCTCCTCCGGCAGTCTGCGTCGCAGAAACCGGTAGACCGGCAGACACGTCTGCCGGTAGAGCGCGTCGAAGTCCTCCTCCTGATCCCCGCCCAACGCCGTCCTCCACCGGGTGCTCGCCTCGTCCGCTTCCCGCCTCTTACCTGTCCCGCCGAGCTCTCGGATTACGGCCAGTCCGCGACAACTTTCGCCTGGGGAGATCAGGTGAGCGGGGCGGCACAGTCGGAGCGGTTGCGGCCGTGGACGGCCGCGCGGCGAGGGGACGCCGACAGTGCCTTCAGCGTGTCGCGTCCCTCGCCGGGAGGCGGGTCCGTACCCGGCGGGCCAGGGCGGTGGTGGCCAGCAGGGCCAGCACGGCCGCCGCCGGCAGCCAGAGCGTGGCCGGGGATGACGGGTCTCCGGCCGAGGCGCCGGCCAGGACGGCCACCGCGTTGCCCGGCACGGTGCCCAGCAGGGTGGCCGCGGCGAACGGCGGCCACCGCATCCGGGAGACCGCCGCGCCCAGGTTGACCGCGGCGAACGGCACGACCGGCAGCAGCCGCAGCACCAGCACGCCCCGGAAGGCCCGGTCCGTCAGCCGCTCCTCTAGTCGGCTCAGCGCCGCCGACCGGTCGAGCAGTGAGCGCGCCGCGTCCCGGCCGAGCAGCCGGCCGGCGGCGAAGCCGAGCAGCGCCCCGAGCGTGGTGCCGACGGCGGCGACCGTCAGCCCGTAGGGCAGGCCGAAGAGCGCGCCGGCGGCCGCGCTGAGCGCCGGCTTGGGCACCAGGGCCAGGGTGCCGAGCGCGTAGCCGGCGGCGAAGAGGGGGCCCGCCCACCACCCGTCGGCCCCGTCGAGCAGCCGGTCCCGACCGATGACGAGCACGACGCAGCCGGCGCCGGCCACCAGCAGGACGAGCAGCGCGAGGCGCCCCCAGGGCGAGAACAGGACGCGGGAGGGGAGGGCGGCGGGGGAGGGAGGGGGGATCGTCTCAGGCATGGGGTCGCGGCGGCGCGGGAGGTTGGACGCGGCCAGCCCAAGTCAAACACGTCCCGCGCGACCTAGGCGTCGTGGTGAACGGCGGGGCAGGCGGCCGGTGGCTGTTGGTGGCCCCTCGCCGTGGCGCGAGCGCACGTCCCGCGCGGGTGCGGCCGACCGGGGGCGGCGTACACCTCGCGCCGACGGTCACGCGGCCGGTGAGTCGGTGGTTCCCGCCGTCGCGGCGCGACGGCGCGCCTACCGCGGCACCAGCCGGAGTGTGCTGTCCCGGGCCGGGGCCGAGACCATGGGGTCGACGTAGGCGGCGCTGTAGCGGCGGTACTTGGCGCGGTAGGCGGCGTCGATCCGCTCGTTGAGCGCCGGGTCGGACTCGTCGACGAAGGTGACGTCGCGGTCGACGCCGCCGGCGCTGATGTGGCCCTCGTGGCTGCCCTGCGCCGTGCGGAACCAGGCGCCCTGTGGTCCCCGGTAGGAGCGGACGTAGAGGCTGTCGCCGTCCCTGACCACCCAGATCGGGATGGCGGGGCGCGGGGTGCCGTCGCCGCGCAGCGGGGCGATGTGGAGTTCGTCGGCGTGTTCGATGCGGCTGAGTTCGTCGTCGGTCCAGGTCGGCATCGGCTCGTCTCCTTCGGGGCGGTCGGGCCTCGGTGACCGCGCGACGTCTCGGGCGGCGACGTGGTGCGCGACGGAGCCGCCGGCAGGCGTCCCGCATCGGCTCGTCTCCTTCGGGGCGGGTACCGCGCGCCACACTCGGCAGTATCACCCGCACCACGCGCCCCGACCACCCGAGGGCGGCCGGGGCGCGGCGGCCGTCAGGCCTCGGCGGGCACGCGCCGTTCCCGGCGGCCGAGCATGGCGCGCGGCGAGGGGCCGCCGGCGAGGCACCACAGGGCGATGACCGGGTCGCAGATCGCGCAGCCGAGCGACGAGTCGTGGGCGAAGGGGACGATCGGGTTGCCCTTGACGTGGTGCGCGATGTCCCAGGCCGTGTGCAGCAGCCAGGCGACGCCGACGAAGGTCCAGGAGTCGAGCCCGCGGTAGGCGACATAGGTGGCCACCACGGTGAAGAGGAACTCCCAGCCGCCGAGGCCGCCGCCGCTGAGGTAGGCGGCGCCCGCGCCGGCGACCATGACCGCGTTGAGGCGCAGCCGGTGTCGGTCGGGGACGAGGGACATCAGCGTCACGTAGACGAGTCCGATGGCCACGGGCGCCAGGACGGTCGTAACGAACGGCATGCGGGGTCCTCTTCCTTGCTGGCGCCGGGTCGCGCCCCGTCGACGCTAGTCAGCGGGGCGCGCCCGTCCCAGTGGCGTTCCTGACGGGTTCCAACGGGATACCGCCAGCGGGCCGCGTCGTGGCTGGCGGTAGGTTCGAGGCGTGCACACGGTCGCCGTCCTCGCCCTCGACCAGGTCATCCCGTTCGACCTCGCCACCCCGATCGAGGTCTTCACCCGCACCCGGCTGCCGGGCGGCGGCCCCGGCTACCGGGTCCGGGTGTGCGCCGAGGCGCCGGAGGTGGACGCGGGCGCCTTCACGTTGCGGGCGCCCTGGGGTCTCGACCGGCTGGGGGAGGCGGACACGATCATCGTGCCCGGCACCGCGCGGCCCACCGCGGCGCTGACCCCGGCCGTCCGTGCCGCGCTGCGGGAGGCCGCGGCCGCCGGCACCCGCGTCGCCTCGATCTGCACCGGCACGTTCCCGCTGGCGGCGAGCGGGCTGCTGGACGGGTTGCGGGCGACCACCCACTGGCTCGCCGCCGAGTCGTTGGCCGCCGCCTTCCCCGAGGTCGAGGTCGACCCGAACGTGCTCTACACCGACAACGGGCGGATCCTGACCTCGGCGGGGGCCGCGGCCGGCCTCGACCTGTGCCTGCACCTGGTCCGCCGTGACCACGGCTCCGCGGTGGCCGCCGAGGCCGCGCGGCTCTCCGTGATGCCGTTGGAACGCGAGGGCGGGCAGGCGCAGTTCATCGCGCACGACCACGCCCCGGCGCCGGCCGGCTCGGCGCTGGAGCCGCTGCTGGAGTGGCTGCGGGAGAACCTGGCCAGGCCGGTCACGCTGGACGACATCGCCGCCCACGCCGGCATGTCGACGCGCACCCTGATCCGCCGGTTCCGCGAGCAGACCGGCACCACCCCGCTGCGCTGGCTGCACCACGCCCGGGTCCGCCGGGCCCAGCACCTGCTGGAGACCACGGATGACTCCGTGGAGCGCGTCGGCGCGCGCGTCGGTTTCGGCTCGGCCACCGCCTTCCGCGACCGCTTCAAGCGCACCACGGGGGTCAGCCCGCACGCCTACCGTCGGGCCTTCGGCGCCCGGGCGGGCGCGGTCAGCCCTTGAAGGCGCCGTCGAGGATCCCGGAGACCATGCGCCGGCCGACGAGGACGAACAGCACGATCAGCGGCAGGGTGGCGAGGAACGAGCCCGACATGGCCAGGCCCAGGTCGACGCTGAAGTTGTTCTGCAGGGCCTTGATGGCGATCTGCACGGTGTAGGTGTCGGGGGACTTGAGGACGACGAAGGGCCACAGGAAGTCGTTCCAGGCGGTGACGTAGCCGAAGAGCCCAAGCACGAAGGCGGCGGGGCGGACGATGGGGAAGGCGATCCGCCAGAAGATCTGCCAGCTGTTCGCGCCGTCGATCCTGGCCGCCTGCATCAGCTCGTCGCTGAGGGTGGTGGCCAGGTGCTGGCGCATCCAGAAGATGCCGAAGGCGCTGGCGAGTCCCGGCACGATCAGGGCCTGGAGGGTGTCCACCCAGCCGAGCTCGGAGATGATCAGGTACTGCGGGATGATCGCGAGCTGCGTCGGCACGGTCATGGTCAGCACCACGACCAGGAACAGCACGTCGCGGCCGCGGAACGCCAGTTTGGCGAAGGCGAAGCCGGCCAGGGCGCACAGCACGGCGTGCCCGACGCCGATGGTGCCGGCCACGATCACGCTGTTGGCGACCGACTTCAGGAACGGCACGGTGGTGAGGACGAGTTCGGCGAGGTGGAGGAAGTTGCCCCCGGGCACGACCTCGGGCGGCATCCGGGTGGCGGTGGCCGAGTCGGTGGTGGCGACCACGAACATCCAGTACAGCGGGAAGAGGCAGACGACGGCGGCCAGCGTGAGCAGCGCGTAGGTCCACCAGCGGACCCGGTCGACGGGGCGGCGCCGGCGGCCGGTGGGTGGGGGAGGGGACGGCGGGGTGCGGCGGGGCGTGGTCATCGCTTCTCCGGGCGGACGCGGGTGGTGAGGAGGTAGTTGACGAGGGCGATGCCGACGACCATCACGAACAGGGCCACGCCGATCGCGGCCGCGTAGCCGAACTGGAACATGCCGAAGCCCTGTTCGTAGAGGAAGAGGGTGAGCGTCTGGCACTCGCGGGTCGGCCCGCAGGTCAGCGGCGCGGCGCGGGAGACCAGCAGCGGCTCGGTGAAGATCTGCAGGCCGCCGATGGTCGAGGTGACGACGGTGAAGACGATGATCGGGCGCAGCGAGGGCACGGTGATGTGCCGGAACCGCTGCCAGCCGCCGGCGCCGTCGACGGCCGCCGCCTCGTAGGTCTCGCGGGGGATCGCCTGGAGCGAGGCGAGGTAGAGCAGGGTGGTGTAGCCGAACCAGCGCCAGGTGACCATGGCGGCGATCATCAGGTGGCTGCCCCAGCCGGACTGCACGAAGTCGACCGGGCCGAGCCCGACGAGGCCGAGCAGCCAGTTCAGCAGCCCGTAGTCGCGGTCGAACATCTGGGCGAAGACGATGGTGGTGGCGGCGACCGAGGTGATGTACGGCACCAGCATCGTCATGCGGAAGAAGACCGCCCAGCGGAGCCTGGCGTGGTGCAGCAGGTGCGCGAGCCCGAGCGCCAGCACCAGCTGCGGCACGGTGGACAGCAGCCAGATGCTCAGCGTGTTGCGCGCGGCGTTCCAGAACCGCGGGTCGTCGAGGAGACGGGTGAAGTTGTCGGTCCCGATGAAGACCTGGTCGCCGATCGGGTTCCAGTCGAACAGCGCCACATAGAAGGTGAACAGCAGCGGGAAGAGGCCGAACACCGCGAAGATCACGAAGAACGGGGCGATGTAGGCGTAGGGGGCGATCCGCTCGGCGATCCCCTGGCGGATCCTGGTCGGCGCCTTGGCGGCGGGCGCCGGGTTCCGGGAGGGGAGCGGGGCGGGCGTCGGGCTGAGGAGTGTGGTCACGGCTCTTCGCTTCCTGAAAGGTGGTCCTTCAGCGCCCGATGGCGATCCGGATGTTCTCCAGCGCCCGGTCCCAGGCCCCTTCCGGATCACCGCCGCCCTGCTCGACGTCGGTGATGGCGTTCAGGAACTCCTGGCCGATGGTGGAGCTGTCCCGGCCGATGGGGAACGGCCGCAGCCCGAGCAGCGAGTCGGTGTAGAGGCGGCCGACCGGGGCGTCGGAGAAGAACGGGTCGGTGTACGACGCCAGGCGCTCGTCGCCGTAGACCGAGGGCGTGGTGGGCAGCGCTCCCGAGTCGGTGAAGTGGTCCAGCTGGCCGGCCGGCGACTGGGTCTCCCGGATGTACTCCCAGGCGGCCTCGGGGTTCTCGGCGTTCGCCGGGATCGCCAGGTAGCTGCCGCCCCAGTTGCCGGCGCCGCCCGGGATGGTGGCCAGGTCCCAGGAGCCGGCGGTGTCCGGCGCGTTGGTGCGGATCGAGTTGAGCATCCAGGAGGGCGCGGCGAGCGCGGCGTAGTCGCCGTGCTGCATCCCGGCGCCCCAGCCCTCCGCGAACGAGCTCTGGCCCGCCGTGATGCCGGCCTCGACGGCCTCCAGGGCCAGGTCGAACGCCTCGCGCACCGGCGCGCTCTCCCGGTACACCGGCTCGCCGGCCTCGTCGTAGTACTTCATCGAACCCTGGTTGACGGCCTGGTAGAAGACGCTGGTGGCGGCGTTGTCGACGAACGCCGCGCCGGTGGCCGCCGTGTAGCGGCGCCCGACGTCGATGAAGTCCTCCCAGGTCGGCCACAGCGCCCCGACCTCCTCGCGGTCGGTGGGCAGTCCGGCGGCGGCGAACAGGTCCGTCCGGTAGGCGACGGCCAGGCCCCCGACGTCCGTCGGCACCCCGATCACGCTCCCGTCGGCGGCGGTCGACTGGGCGATCACCCAGTCCAGGTAGTCGCCCCTGATCCGGTCGGCGCCGAAGTCGCGCAGGTCGTGGAAGTTGTCCGGCTCCTCCACGAACCGCGGCAGGTCGTCGCCCTGGATCAGCACCAGGTCCGGGACCTTGCCGGCGGACAGCGCGGTGACGAGCGCCTGCGCCGTCTCCACGGAGCTGCCCACCTCGGTGAGCCGCACGTCGATCTCCGGGTGCGCCCGCTCGTAGTCGGCGACCGCGGCCGCCTGGTTGATCCCGGAGAACGACCAGAACTCGATGGGGCTGCCGTCGCCGCTGCCGGGATCCGAGCGGTTGGAACAGCCGACCGTGACCAGCAGGCCGAGGACCAGCGCGAGCGCCAGGCGCCTGGCGTCAGAGCTTCTGGGCAATGCTCTCGTCCCTTCGTGAGGGGGCGGCCGGGCGCGGGCCGCCGGGTCCGCTGCGTTCGGTCCCGCCCTCGAAATGTTCGAAGGCAGTGCCGTTAGACTTGCCGTCATGAGCTCGACCGCCAGGAGCACGCCCGTCGACAGCGCGGCGGGCCAGCCGCTGACCATCGCGCAGATCGCCAAGCGCGTCGGCGTCTCGGTGGCGACGGTCTCCAAGGTGGTCAACGGGCGGTCGGACGTGGCCCCGCGGACCCGCTCGCGGATCGAGAGCGTCATCCAGGAGCACGGCTACCGGCGGCAGAAGAAGTCCGCGAGCCCGGCGCCGCTGATCGACCTGCTCTTCCACGCCGTGGACGGCGGCTACGCCATCGAGATCTTCCAGGGCGTGCAGCGGGTGGCGGCCGAGCACGGCCTGGCCGTGGTCGTCTCCGAGCTGCGCGGGCGTCCGGCGGCGGGGCGCGAGTGGGTGGACGAGGTCCTGGTGCGCCGCCCGACCGGGGTGATCGCGGTGTTCTCCGGCGCCACCGGCGCCCAGGTCGACCAACTGCGGGTCCGCGGCATCCCGTTCGTCCTGCTCGACCCGACGGGGGAGCCCGACCACTCCTGGCCCTCGGTCGGCGCGGGCAACTGGAGCGGCGGCCTGACGGCCACCCGCCACCTGCTCGACCTCGGCCACCGGCGGGTGGCCGTCATCACCGGGCCAGAGGACGTGCTGTGCGGCCGGGCCCGGCTCGACGGGTTCCGCGCGGCGATGGACATGGCGGGCGTGCCGGTCGATCCCGAGCTGGTCAGGATCGGCGACTTCAGCCACGAGGCCGGGCTGCGCCACGGGCGCGAGCTGCTGCGGCTGCCCGAGCCGCCGACCGCCGTCTTCGCCGGCAACGACGGGCAGGCGCTCGGCCTCTACCGGGCGGCGGCCGAGGCCGGGCTCCGGGTGCCGGAGGACCTCAGCGTGGTCGGCTTCGACGATCTCTACCCGAGCCAGTGGGCCAACCCGCCGCTCACCACGGTGCGGCAGCCGCTGGCCACGATGGCGGCCACCGCCGCGACCATGGTGCTCGACCTGGCCGCGGGCCGGGAGCCGGCGCAGACCAGGGTCGAGCTGGCCACCGAGCTGGTCCTGCGGGGCAGCACCGCGCCGCCGGCGCAAGGCTAGGTCGTTCCCGAGCCGCATCGTTTCCCCCCTCCACGTCCGTTCGGCATGCCAGACGGCGTCTGGTCGGTGCGCCGAAGGTAGGAGACGGCCCGAGGGGCGTCAATGCTTTCGACAAAAAGTTCCGAATCGATCGGAGCGGCGGTCGGGGCGCCGGATCGCTTGACGAACAGTCAGGGCGTCTCTAGGTTCTGGCCCGAATTCCGAACCATGTTCGAGATATCGGATGGCCGTCTCGCCCCAGTCAAGGAGCCGCTCGCCCATGACCCCCGACCGACGAACCGTGCTCGCCTCCGCCGCCGTCGCCGGCCTCGCCGCCACCACCACCGGCCTCGCCACCCCGGCCGCCGCCGAAGGCCGCGGCGACGCCCAGCCGCGCCGCGAAACGTTCGGCCACCTGCCCGACGGCACCCGCGTCGACCGCTGGACCCTCGCCCGTGGCGGCACCCGCCTCGCCGTGCTCAGCTACGGCGGCATCGTCCAGCGTCTGGAGACCCCCGACCGGCACGGCAGGACCGCCAACGTCTCGCTCGGCTTCGCCACCCTGGAGCCCTACCTCACCGCCACCACCTACTTCGGCGCGCTGATCGGCCGCTACGGCAACCGCATCGCCGGCGGCCGCTTCACCCTCGACGGCACCACCCACCAACTCCCGCTCAACGACGGGCCCAACAGCCTGCACGGCGGGAACGCCGGCTTCGACAAGCGGGTCTGGGAGATCACCCCCGCCGGGCCCGCCGCCCTCACCCTGCACCGCGTCAGCCCCGACGGCGAGATGGGCTACCCGGGCACCCTCGACGTCACCGTCACCTACACCCTCACCGACGACGGCGACTTCCGCATCGACTACGCCGCCACCACCGACGCCCCCACCGTTGTCAACCTCACCAACCACACCTACTTCAACCTCGCCGGCGAGGGCACCGGCAGCATCCTCGACCACCGCCTGGAGATCGCCGCCGCCCGCTACACCCCCGTCGACGCGACCCTCATCCCCACCGGCGAACTCGCGTCCGTCTCCGGCACCCCCTTCGACTTCCGGCGCGGCAAGCCCGTCGGCCAGGACATCCGCCGCGGTCACCCCCAACTCGGCCACGGCAAGGGCTTCGACCACAACCTCGTGCTCGACAAGGGCGTCACCAGGCGCCCCGGCCACGCCGCCACCCTCCACCACCCCGCCTCGGGCCGCACCATGACCCTGGCCACCACCGAACCCGGCGTCCAGTTCTACAGCGGCAACTTCCTCGACGGCGCGCTCGTCGGCACCACCGGCAACGCCTACCGGCAGAGCGACGGCCTCTGCCTGGAGACCCAGCACTACCCCGACTCCCCGAACCAGCCGCACTTCCCCAGCACCGTGCTGCGCCCGGGGCAGACCTACCGCTCCAGCACCGTGCACGCCTTCACCACCCGCTGAGCCCGCCGAGGAGGAGACCCGACGATGCGCGGACCACGCACGCTCCCGGCCACGGCCCTGATCCTGGCCACCGCGGCCACCCTGGCGGCCGGGGCGTTACCCGGCGCCGGGGCCTCGGCCGCCCCGGCCCCCGACTACACGATCACGGTCGACCCCCGGCGCGCCGGCCCCGAGATCTCCGACACCATGTACGGCGTCTTCCTGGAGGACATCAACTTCGCCGCCGACGGCGGCCTCTACGCCGAACTGGTCCGCAACCGCTCCTTCGAGTTCGGCCCCCGGGACCACGCCTCCTACACCCCGCTGACCGCCTGGTCCGAGGTCGCCCGCGGCGACGCCACCGGCAGCGCCACCGTCGTCGACGACGCGGCCCGCCTCAACGAGACCAACCGCCAGTACCTCAGGCTCGACCTCGCGGGCGGCACCGAGCCCGGCGCGGGATACGGCGTCCGCAACGCCGGCTTCTTCACCGGCATGGAGATCACCGAGGGCGACTCCTACGACTTCTCGGTCTGGGCCCGCACCGACCAGCCCCAGGGCACCGAGCTCACCGTCACCCTCGACACCGCGGCCGGCACCCCGCTCGCCGCCGAACTGACCCGCGCCGTCCGGGGCGACACCTGGACGAAGTACACCGGCACCCTCACCGCCACCGCCTCCGCCCCCGACGGCGGGCTGACCGTGACGGCCGCCGGCGGCGGCACCGTGCGCCTCGACATGGTCTCCCTCTTCCCCCAGGACACCTTCCGCGGCCGGGAGAACGGCCTGCGCCGCGACCTCGCCGAGCGGATCGCCGCCCTGGAACCCGGCTTCCTGCGCTTCCCCGGCGGCTGCCTGGTCAACACCGGCAGCCACGAGGCGTACCAGGCGCCGAACTGGCCGCGCGAACGCTCCTACCAGTGGAAGGAGACCGTCGGCCCGGTCGAGGAACGCGCCGTCAACCACAACTTCTGGGGCTACAACCAGAGTTACGGCCTCGGCTACTTCGAGTACTTCCAGTTCGCGGAGGACGTCGGCGCCATGCCGCTGCCCGTCGTGCCCGCCCTGGTCACCGGCTGCGGCGAGAACCGGGCCACCGACGACCCGGAGCTGCTGGCCCGGCACATCCAGGACACCCTGGACCTCGTCGAGTTCGCCAACGGCCCGGCCGACTCCCCGTGGGGCTCGGTCCGCGCCGAGATGGGCCACCCCGAACCGTTCGGCCTCACCCACCTCGCGGTCGGCAACGAGGAGAACCTGCCCGAGGAGTACTTCGAGAACTTCCTCGCCTTCCGCGCCGCCATCGAGGCCGAGTACCCCGAGATCACCGTGATCGGCAACTCGGGACCGTCCGCCGGCGGCACCACCTTCGACCGGCTCTGGGACCTCAACCGCGAGGCCGACGTCGCGATGGTCGACGAGCACTACTACATGGCGCCCAACTGGTTCCTCAGCAACAACGAGCGCTACGACTCCTACGACCGCGCGGGACCCGACGTGTTCCTCGGCGAGTACGCCTCCCGCGACAACCGCTTCGCCAACGCCCTGGCCGAGGCCGCCTACATGACCGGACTCGAGCGCAACGCCGATGTCGTCCGCCTCGCCTCCTACGCCCCGCTGCTCGCCCACACCCAGGGCACCCAGTGGCGCCCCGACCTCATCTGGTTCGACAACGACGCCAGTTGGGGCTCCGCGAGCTACGAGGTGCAGCGGCTCTTCGCGACCAACACCGGCGACCGGGTGGTGCCGAGCCGCGCCACCACGACCCCCGGCCTCGGCGGCGACGTCGACGGCGCCGTCGGCCTGGCCACCTGGGCCACCAGCGCCGCCTACGACGACGTCACCGTCACCTCGGCGGACGGCGAGACGCTGCTGACCGACGACTTCTCCGGCGGCCTCGACCAGTGGTCGCCGAGCACCGGCGCCGGCACCTGGTCACTGGCGGACGGCGCCCTCGTCCAGGCCGACACCACCTCGACCGACAACATGCTGGTCGCCGGCGACCGGGACTGGGTGAACTACGACCTGGAGGTGACCGCGACCAAGCGCTCGGGCAGCGAGGGCTTCCTGATCGGCTTCGGCGTCCAGGGCACGGGCGACTACTACTGGTGGAACCTCGGCGGCTGGGGCAACACCCGCTCCGCCGTCGAACAGGCCGTCGGCGGCGCCAAGTCGGAGCTCGTCTCCGACGGCACCACCATCGAGACCGGCCGCGCCTACGACATCCGCGTCCAGGTGCGGGGCCGCGAGGTCACCCTCTTCCTGGACGGCGAGGAGTGGGGCAGCTTCACCGAGCCGACCCCCGAGCCCTTCCGCCAGGTCGTCACCCGGGACGCCGAGACCGGCGAGCTGATCATCAAGGTCGTCAACGCCCAGGCCGAGGAGGCCGTCACCGCCATCGACCTCGGCCGCCGCGCCAACGTCGGCCGCACCGCCCACGTCACCACGCTCACCGGCGACCCGGAGGCGGTCAACGGCGAGACCGAACGCCCCATCGCGCCCCGGGAGTCCACCTTCCGCGGCGTCGACCACCGGTTCACCTACACCTTCCCGCCCCACTCCGTCACCTTCCTGCGGGTGCCGACCCGCTGACCGCGGGCGCCGACGCGCCGGGGCCCGTGGGGGGCCCTGGCACAACCCCGAACACGGCTCCCCGGCACGCCACGGTCTTCCTAGTGGCGTGCCGGGGGAGCAGGGTGGAGCACGTACCACCAGACCCACCCACCTGCCACGCTGGAGAAACGTGCTGAACGTCAAGGCCTACGCCGCGACATCCCCCACCGGGCCCCTGGCCCCGACCACCATCGAGCGCCGGGACGTCGGCCCGCGCGACGTGCTGATCGAGATCAGGTACGCCGGCATCTGCCACTCCGACATCCACACCGTCCGCGGCGAGTGGGGTCCCGTGAGCTACCCGCTGGCGCCCGGCCACGAGATCGTCGGGATCGTCGCCGAGGTCGGCCCCGAGGTCACCCGGCACGCCGTCGGCGACCGGGTCGGCGTCGGCTGCATGGTCAACTCCTGCCGCGAGTGCGACGCCTGCCGCCGCGGCGAGGAGCAGTACTGCGCCAACGGCATGATCGGCACCTACGGCGCCGTGGACGTCGACGGCACCCTCACCCAGGGCGGCTACTCCACCCACGTCGTCGTCACCGAGGACTTCGTCGTCCGCGTCCCCGAGGCGCTGCCGCTCGACGCCGCCGCGCCGCTGCTGTGCGCCGGCATCACCACCTACTCGCCGCTGCGGCACTGGAAGGCCGGACCCGGCCGCCGGGTGGCCGTCGTCGGCCTCGGCGGGCTCGGGCACATGGCCGTCAAGCTCGCGCGCGCGATGGGCGCCGAGGTCACCGTGCTCTCGCAGTCGCTGAAGAAGCGCGACGACGGGCTGCGGCTCGGTGCCGACCACTACCACGCCACCGGCGACCCCGGCACCTTCGAGCGGCTCGCCGGCTCCTTCGACCTCATCGTCAACACGGTCAGCGCCGGCATCGACCTCGACGCCTACCTCTCGCTGCTCGCCGTCGACGGCACCCTCGTCAACGTCGGCGCTCCGGCCGAGCCGCTGTCGCTCAACGTGTTCTCGCTGCTGATGGCGCGCAAGTCGTTCGCCGGCTCGGCCATCGGCGGCATCCGGGAGACCCAGGAGATGCTGGACTTCTGCGCCGAGCACGGCATCGGCGCCGAGGTGGAGGTCATACCGGCCGAGAAGATCAACGAGGCCTACGAGCGGGTCCTCGCCTCCGACGTGCGGTACCGGTTCGTGATCGACGTCTCGACGCTGAACTGAACCGCCACCTCCCGCCCCGTGCGGAGCGGCGCCCCCGGGCGCTCCGCACGGGGCGCGGCGCTGTCCGGGCCCGGGGGTGAACTCCCGGGCGGGCGTGCGTTGTTGGCCGAGGCTTCAACCGGCGGACACGCGTCGCGCCGGCCCGCGTCACCGGGGTTCCCCAATCATGGTCTGGGCATGACAATGTCGACGGGATCCGCTGGGCGCAGACCGGGAGGACGCATGAGGAAGAGAGCGCACATCCGCAGGGCCGCCCTCGTCATCGGCGGCGCGCTGGCGCTGGTCGTCGGCCTGCCCGGCATCGCGCTCGCCGACCCGCCGCGGGCGCTGCCGGCCAACGCCGACGCGCTGGAGCGCACCTTCCAGCCGGCCTACGACTACGACACCGACGGCTGCTACCCCACCCCCGCCATCGGCCCGGACGGCGCCCTGAACGGCGGCCTCAACCCCAGCGGCGCCCTCAACGGCCAGTGCCGCGACGCCTGGGACCTGGACAACACCAACGGCTACGCCCGCACCAGGTGCGACGGGGAGTGGTGCGCCGTGATGTACGCGCTCTACTTCGAGAAGGACCAGGCGGTGGCGGGCAGTGGCCTCGGCGGCCACCGGCACGACTGGGAGCACGTCGTCGTCTGGGTGCGGAACGACCAGGCGCAGTACGTCGCCACCTCGGCCCACGGCGACTTCGACATATACCGCGCCGACCAGATCCGCTGGGACGGCACCCACCCCAAGATCGTCTACCACAAGGACGGCGTCAGCACCCACTGCTTCCGCCCCGCGAACGCCAACGATGAGCCGCCGGAGAACCACGAGGGGACCTGGCAGTACCCGCCGCTGGTCGGCTGGAACGGCTACCCGGCCGGGCTGCGCGACCGGCTGAGCCAGGCGGACTTCGGCTCCGCCACCTTCGGGCTGAGGGACGCGAGCTTCGCCTCCCACCTGGACCGCGCCCTGCCCGCCGGGGTGCCGTTCGACCCCTACTCCTGAGCGACTCCTGAGCGCGGCGCCCGGCCCGCCGGAACGCCCCGGCGGTTGCGTACAGTGGGGTCAGGCACAAGAAGTAACCGACCCCGACCCGTGGGAGCCACCATGCCGACCTCTCAGCCCACCGAGACCCCGGAGCACGTGGAAGAGGTGGAAACCATGGCGGAGGCGCCGGCGGAGGCGCCCGGGCTCATCGTCCTCGGCTCCGACGCCGGCCCGGTCTGCGTGGACGGGGTGTGCCAGCTGTGAGCACCCTCCGCGTGGACGTGTGGTCGGACGTCGTCTGCCCCTGGTGCTTCATAGGCAAGCGCCGCCTGGAGACCGCCCTCGCCTCCTTCGAGCACGCCGACGACGTCGAGGTGCGCTGGCACAGCTTCCAGCTCGACCCCTCCCACCCCGTGGGCGTCCGCGAGCCCACCTTCGACGTGCTGGCCAGGAAGACCGGCGGCTCGCCGGCGCAGGTGCGCGAGATGACCCAGCGGGTCACCGACCTGGCCACCGCCGAGGGACTGACGTACCGGCTGGACCGCGCCGTGTCGGTCAACACTCTCGACGCGCACCGGCTCGCCCACCTCGGCGCCGCCCACGGCCTCGGCGACCGGACCCACGAGCGGCTGCTCGCCGCGCACCTCGGCGAGGGCGAGGTCGTCGACGACCACGAGACGCTGGTGCGGCTCGGCGTCGAGGTCGGCCTGCCGGAGGACGAGATCCGCCAGACCCTGGCCGGCGACGCCTACGCGGCCGAGGTGCGGGCCGACTTCGCCGAGGCCAGGCGGCTCGGCATCAGCGGCGTGCCGTTCTTCGTGCTGGACGGCAGGTACGGGGTGTCGGGCGCCCAGCCCACCGAGACCTTCGCCGCCGCGCTCCGGCAGGCCTACGAGGGCGCCACCGCCGGCCGCTGACGCGGCGCCGGGTCGGCGCCCCTCACCACAGGAGCAGCACGGTGATCGCGGTCAGCGCGAGCACCGCGACGAGCACGGGGCCGAGCGGGGCGCCGTGGTCGGCGGCCCGTGCGTCGTGCTCGGGCCGCAGCTCCGGGTGGCGCAGCAGCGCGCGGATCTCCTCGACCGCCCGGGCGGCGCGTGGCTGGTGGCCGAGACGGCGCTCCAGCCAGGCGAATCCGGTGAAGGCGAGCGACACCGGCTCGGCGCCGCCGACGCCGAAGCGGATGTCGTCGCCCTCGTGCCGCACGGTGGTCAGCCGCTCCCACGGGATGTGCCGCACCCGCCAGCCGCCGGCCAGCCACAGGCCCCGACGGTCCGCGGTGATCCGCCAGTTGAGGGCGGTGGCGCTGGTGCCGAGGGCGGCCGGCAGGCCGAGCAGCAGCAGCCAGTGCGGGGCCGGATCGCCGGAGCCGAGGGTGCTCACCAGGCCGAGCTGGGCGAGGAGCAGACCGAGGCCGACGAACCGCGAGACGGCGCCGGCCGACCAGCTCAGCGGCTCGGTGTTCGGCCCGAGCCTGGCCGCGGCGGCCTCCACGGCCGCGCCGGCGGTGGGGTCGGCCGCCACGGCCCGGCGTCGGGAGCGGCGGGGGCGCGGCTCGGGCGCGGGCCGCGGCGCCGGAGGCCGCGCCGCCCTGACCGGCGAGGTGGAGCACTCAAGCACCGGCTCGCCGAAGACGACGGCGAGCAGGGCGAGTTCGCCGCCCGGCCGGGGCGCGCCGTAGAGCACTGCCTCGCGCAGCGGCGACGGCTCGTCGGCGTCGCGCAGCGCGCCGAGGGCCGCGTCGAGCGCGGCCCTGGCGGCCGACCTCTCGTCCTCGGCCGGCTCCGCGCCCCCGTCCGCTTCCTCGTCCGCGTCGTCGAGTGCGGCCAACGAGTCGAAGGAGAGGACCGGCCGGTCGCCGGCCGGGTCGTCGACCGGGTGCACCACCGTGCGGCCCCGGTGGTCCTCGGCCACCAGCACCCGCAGGGTCGGCAGCGGCGCCGAGCGCAGCGACTGGGCGCGGCGCCGGCCGTCCAGGCCGTTGGCGAGGAAGCCGACGCCCGGCACGCCGAGCAGCAGCATCAGGAACTGCCAGCCGGCCGCGTCGTAGGGCTCGGCGACCAGACGCAGCCAGTCGCCGTCGACCAGCACCGCGATCTCGCCGCCCACCGGGTAGTCCTCCGCGTAGGCGCCGACGGTCCTCGGCTCCTCCTCGCCGGGCAGCGCGAGGGAGATCTCGTCCTCGCCCCGCCGGGTGACCTCGGCGCTGACCACGGTGGCCCGGGCGGCGCGCGCCTCGAAGTCGGAGACGCCGCGCGCGCCCTGCCAGGCCGCGAGGGTCGCGCCGGCGAGCAGCAGCGAGCCGACGGCGAGCGAGAAGGTGCCGCGGTTGAACGCGGCGGCGGCCGGCGGCAGCGGGTGTCGCGCGGGTCCCGCCGCGTCCAGGGCGAGCCGGCGCTGCGCGTGGTGCGCGGCCCGCCGGTGGCCCGCGCTCGCCAGCGCGAAGCCGGCGGCCAGCAGCACCGCGAGCCGGCCGACGTCCTCGGCCGCGCCGAGCGCCGAGTCGGCCAGCAGGCAGAGGGCGGTGGTCGGGCCCAGGGTCAGCAGGGCGAGGCCCGGCAGCCGCCAGACCCAGTAGAGCTGGAGCAGCGCGAGGCCCGCGAGCAGCGCCCCCGACCACTCGGGGCCGCAGGGTGCCGCCTCCGAGCAGACCGGGGCCGGCGAGACGGCGAGCGCGAGGACGCCGGCGACCAGCAGCGCGCCCACGGCCCACCAGGGCCGGGACCAGCGGGCGGGCCCCGCCGCGAGCCAGCGGTGCGCGTCGGCGGAGCGCCAGTCACGGGTGCCGCCCGGTATCCGGTCGGGCGGCAGCGGAACGATCTCGCGTTCGATCACCCGTGCATTATGGGGGGCCGGTTTGCGAGGGCCCCTCACCGCCGGCTGCGCGCCCGCACCTCCTCCGGGCTCAGGTACGCCTCGGTCTGCTCGAACTCGCGCACGGTGCCCGAGTGTTCGCCGAGGAAGCCGATCCGCACGAAGTCGTCGCCGACCGCCGCGTTGAGCAGCCAGTTGGCGCCGGTGCGGAAGCGGGCGGCGCTGGTCGGCAGCGTCGCGAGGTGGTAGCCGCGGGCCACCAACTGGGCGGGGAATCCTGTGAGTTGGATGCCGAAAGGCTTGGAGACCGCCTCCCGCCCGCCGAGGTCGACGACCAGGCCGAGGTCGCGGTGGCGGTAGGGCGTCATCGGGCGGCCGCGCAGCCGCGCCACCAGGTTCTCGGCCGCGTGCCGGCCCTGCCGGGTGGCGTGCTGCGCGGTGGGCGCGCAGACCGCGCCGTCGCCCCTGGCCAGGTCGGGCACCGCGGCGGCGTCGCCGAGGGCCAGCACCCGGTCGAGGCCGGGCACCGTGAAGTCGGGGTTGGCGGCGATCCGGCCGCGCACGGTCTCGCAGCCGAGCGAGTCGACCAGGGGGCTGGCGGCCACGCCGGCCGTCCAGATCAGGGTGTGCGAGGCCAGCGTGCGGCCGTCGGTGAGGGTGACCGAGTCGGGGCTGACGGACTGCACCGTGGTGCCGAGCGAGATGTGCACCCCGCGTTCGCGCAGCAGCCGCAGCGCCTCGGCGCCGAGCCGCTCGCCCAGCTCGGGCAGCAGCGTGGGGGCGACGTCGAGCAGGTGCCAGCGGATCAGGTCCGCGTTGAGCCGCGGGTAGTAGCGGCGGGCGGCGGCCGCGGTGAGGCGCTGGAGCCCGGCCAGCGTCTCGGTGCCGGCGTAGCCGCCGCCGACCACCACGAACTGGAGCCGGGCGGCCCGCTCCGCCTCGTCCAGGGTGGCGGCCGCCAGGTCGAGTTGGGCGATCACGTGGTCGCGCAGGAAGGCCGCCTGCGCCAGCGTCTTCATGCCGCGGGCCTGCTCGCGGAGGCCGGGGATGTCGAAGGAGCGGGTGACGCTGCCGGGGCTCAGCACCAGGTGGTCGTAGGAGAGGTCGAGGGTGCGGCCGTTGATGGTGCGGACCACGCAGACCTGGGACCTCGGGTCGACGCCGAGCGCCCGCCCCGGCACCAGGTCGGTGCGGCGCAGCAGCCGGCGCAGCGAGGGCGCCACCGACTGGGGGGTGACGACGCCGGCCGCGACGTGCGGCAGCAGCGGCAGGTAGAGCTGGTAGTCGGTGGGGGAGACCAGGGTGATGCGGGCCTCTTCCGGGCGCAGCCGGCGTTCGAGGCGGCGGGCGCACTCCACCCCGGCGAAGCCGCCGCCGACGATCACGATGCTGGTTCGGTCGTTCGGTGTACCCATGGCTGGTTCCCTCTGCGACGGTTGCCGGCGCGATCGGCCTTGGGGCCCATCGGCTCAGCCCAGGCTTACACGGGATGCCGGGGCTCGCCAGCGCAGCGCCGCCGGACGGCGGGCGTCGGCAACCATCGGCGCCTCGGCGGCCACTAGTGGGTGACATTGCACCCCACCCCCCAACAGAGAGGAACGCGCATGCCACGACGCACGCGCGCCCTGGTCCGCCGCTTATGGCGGTCCGGCCTGGTCGCGGCGCTGACCATGGTGGTCGCCGCGGTGTACGCCAGCCCGTCGGCCGCCGCGAACCGGCAGGCGGCCGCCGAGGTGGCGGCCGAACAGGCGGCGGCCGACGACTGGACCCCGCCCGCCAACCTGGCCCAGGGCCTGGACGAGGTCTGGCGGCACGTGGAGAGCACCTACGGCAACCTCTACGGCTTCCGTAACTACGGCTGGGACCAGCTGATGGCCAACGGCGGCCGGCTCCAGTACTGCGTCCGCTGGGAGTCCAACACGCCGGTGACCGCGCAGCTGCGCGACCAGATCAACGCGTCCATCCAGCGGCAGTGGACCAAGTGGTTCGACGGCCTGCGCGGCTGGGGCAACTTCCCCTACGCCCAGGTTCCGGTGCAGGTCGTCGGCTGGGCCGCCCGCGACCGCTCGCTGCTGCAGTGGAACGACAACTCGGTCGACCTCTACATCGGGAACCTGGACAGCGGTGGCGCCCCGCGCTGTGCCCCCGAGTGCGACCGCTTCCACCACCAGGACGGCAACTACTCACGCTGTCCCGGCGGCGCGGCACGCCACTTCGACCAGTCGCTGTGGCTGACCGACGGCTTCGGCGGCGGCGCCGGCGGGGACTGGGGCCAGCGGATGGGCCGCGAGTACTACCTGGGCGCCGTCAACCAGGACAACATCCATATATTGCTCCACGAGATGGGGCACACCCTGGGGCTCGACGACTTCTACGACTGGACGCCCACGGGCGTCGGCGGCTTCCTGATGAAGGCCGGCACGGCCAGCCAGATCACCGAGTTCGACCGTTGGATGGCCAGGGACTTCTGGCGCCATCTGCGGAGCCGCTACGGTCTGTGACTCCCGCGGCTCAGGCCCGCGCGGCGCCGTGCCTGGCCTGGTGACGGCGGGCCTTGACCCGGTTGCCGCAGCGGGCCATCGAGCACCAACGGCGGTTGTGCGCCGGGGAGCGGTCGAGGAAGCGCAGCGCGCAGCGCTCGCCGCCGCAGACCCGCACCCGGCGCACGGCCGGTGTCAGCACCAGGTCGATCGCGTCCTGGGCCACCAGGCCCAGGGCGGCGGCCGGGTCGCCGACCTCCCGCGTGGCACTGCCCGGCGTCAACTCGCCATCGGCGACGACGAGTTGACGCACGGGGGCGGGCGCGGCCGTGCCCGCCTCGTTGATCACCTCGACGTCCACGGGGGCCGGCAGCCGGCCGTCCCGCACGGTCAGCACCGTGCGGTCGATCGCCTCCCGCAGCCGGTGCGCGGTGGTCAACAACCCCTCCTCGGCCGCCGGGGGCCCGGCGGGCGGGCCCGGGGCGGCGAGCAGCCCGGCGCCCGCCAGCCAGCCGACCAGCTCCGGCGGGGCCGGCAGGGTCTCGCGGGGCGAACACCCCCGGTCGAGCAGCGTGTTGACGAAGTCGAGGCAGACCCTGCCCCCGTCCCTGATCCAGCTGTCCCCGGCCACCATGGCTCCATTCTGCCGGGCGCGCCACGGGAGTTGACGGGGGCCGGACGGCGCAGGGGGCGCATCCCGCCGTCCGGCCCCCTTCGGTGTGCGTGGCCGGGGCGAAGGCACACCTGAACGCCTCGGCCGCGTACACGTTCTGGGATGGGGAAAGGGAAGGTAAAGCGTGCGGTTGTGAAACAGATCACGCGTCCCGGGGCGCCCGTTGGGTGAGGCACTCTCGTACTCTGGGTCTCCAGGATCCTGTAGACGAAATGCAATCGGGAGGGGCGTCGGGATGCTGTCCAAGGGTCTGACGCAGGGCACCGTGCCCCGGCTCGAGCGGCCGGGCCCGCTGCGCGAGCGGGTGTACGAGACCCTGCTCGAGCTCATCACGTCCCGCGCCCTCCGCCCCGGACAGCACCTGGTGGAGAGCGAGTTGGCCACCCACCTCGGCGTGAGCCGGCAGCCCGTGCGCGAGGCGCTGCAGCGGCTCAGCACCGAGGGGTGGGTCGATCTGCGGCCGGCGCAGGGCGCGTTCGTGCACGAGCCCACAGACGAGGAGGCAGACCAGCTGCTCACCGTCCGCACCCTGCTGGAGGCCGAGGCCGCCCGGCTGGCCGCCGGGCGGGCCGACGCCGAGGGCATCGCCGGCCTCGAGGAGCTGTGCGACCGTGGCGAGGCCGCCGCCCGCGCGGAGGACGTGGAGCGCGTCATCGAGCTCAACACCCGTTTCCACGCCTCCGTGTTGGAGATGGCGGCCAACGCCGTGCTGGCCGAGCTGATCGGTCAGGTGGGCCGCCGGGTGCGCTGGTACTACTCGCCCGTCGCGCGGCAGCGCGGCATGGCGTCCTGGATCGAGCACCGCGAGCTCATCGCCGCCCTCAGGGACGGTGACGGCGAGCGCGCCACCCGCATCATGCGCCAGCACACCGAGCACACCCGGCGTTCCTACCATGAGCTCAGGCCCTCCTGACCTCCCTGTGCACGGGCTTGGCGAGCCCGACGGCCGGTTCCGAAGCCGGTTCCGTCAGCGTCTCCGCCTCCATGTCCCGGCTGATGGGCTGTGGGTTGGGCGCGACCTTGCGCGGCCCCTCCCGGCCCGGCTGTCGGAGGAAGAAGGAGAGTCCGGCGGAGAACAGGCCGATGGCGCCGGCCAGGACGAACGCGCCCTCGTAGTCCCACGCCGCGACCACGACCGCGCCCATGCCGGAGCCGAGCAGGCCGCTGACCAGCTTCGAGCTGTACACCATCCCGTAGTTGGTGGCGTTGTGGTTCTCACCGAAGAAGTCCGCGGTCATCGCGGCGAACAGCGGGAAGATCGCGCCGCCACCGAATCCGGAGATCATCGAGAAGAACAGGAACAGCGGCATGTTGCCGATGGATCCCGACCACAGCACGCCGAACTGCGCCATGCCGAGCACCACACAGACGAACGTCAGGGTCTGGCGCCGGCCGTAGAGGTCGGATATCCAGCCGATGACGCCGCGTCCGGTGCCGTTGACGATGGCCTTCAGCGACATCGCGGTGGCCACGATCCCGCCCGCGAAGCCCATGTCGTCGCCGAACGGCACCTGGAAGGCGATGCCGAAGATGTTCACGCCCGCCGTGCAGAGCAGGCAGAACCACATCAGGTACAGCACCGGAGTGCGCCTGGCCTCCGCCGGGGTGTACTGCCGCACCGCCGGCGGGTTCTTCTGCAGCGCCCGGGCGGTCCTGGCGTCGGTGTGCTTCTGCAGCGGGTCGACGTGCGCCGGCCACCAGTTCTTCGGCGGGTCCTTGAAGAACAGCCCGGAGATGCCCACCACCAGCAGCGCGTACACGCCGACCCAGTCGAGCACCACGGTGTAGTTGTCCGTGTCCATGTAGGACGTGAAGAGGAACACGAAGGGCACCGCGCCGTAGGCGAATCCGCCGTTGACGAAGCCGGTCTTGCCACCCTTCCGTTCCGGATACCACTTGCCCACCATGTTCACGCTGGTCGCGTAGACGAAGCCGGCACCGGTACCGCCGAAGAACCCGAAGCCCAGGTAGGCCCAGAACACGTTGGGCGCGTGGCTCAGCGCCAGGAAGCCGAGGAAGGCGCCGAGCGCCCCCAGCAGCATGGCGGAGCGGGCCGACAGCTTCTCGCTCTCGCGCCACTGCCCCACCGGGAAGGCCACCGCCGCCTGGAAGAACACCCAGACGCTCAGCAGCCAGAAGATGTTGGTCGAGGACCAACCGTGCGCGTCGTGCAGCGTTTCCTCGGCCGCGCCGAAGGCGTACTCGCAGATGCTGATGCCCATCATCGCGATCCACGGCAGCAGCACCATCGTCCATCGTGGCCGGCCCATGATGTCCCGGTCGGTCTCGCCGACCCGGTAGACCCGCCCGTTGGCGTCCGTCACTTCGCGGAATCGCGCCGTCGCCGGCGCGTTCGCTGTGGTCATAACGTTTCCCTCGCGTCCGAAGAGTCTGGTCAGCGCCCCCTGTCCGGTTCTCTTCGCCACCGGCTCCCCCGCGCGTGGGGCGCGCGGGGGACCGGTGTGCTGAGGTGGTGCGGGGGCCTGCCTGACGATTCGCGGTGGATCAGCGAGCGGCGGATGGCGCCCGCCTGGCAAGGCGCCCCACGCGGCGGAGCCGCATTTCGATAGCAGCGCGGCTCGTACTTGGCCGTACTCGCGCGCAGCATCGATATGCCGCTCCGCGGCGTGAGGCAACGCAGCCAGGCGGGATGCCAGTCGTCGCGAGCCCGCCGGGAATCGTCAGGCAGGCCCCGGGTTGTCAGCCCGAGGGGGTGGCCCCCCTGGGCGGCAGCAGCCCCGCCGCCCGCGCCCACTGGTACTTGGCACCCAGCGCGGCCACGGGCTTCTCCGTGGTGTACGGATAGGCGACGACGCCGCGCTCGAAGAGGTAGGCCGAGGCGGCCTCCACCTCGGTGTCTCCGGCGAGCGACGCCACGACGGGCTTGTGGATCCCCCGGTCCCTGAACTCGCCGACCACCCGTGCCGTCAGCTCCGCGAAGACCATGGGCGGAGTGACGATGGTGTGCCAGTAGCCCAGGACCAGGGCGTGGATGCGCGGGTCCTCGAGGCCGAGCCTGATGGTGGCCTCGTAGGTGGACGGCGGCTCGCCGCCGGTGATGTCCACCGGGTTGCCCGCGGCCCCGAAGGGCGGGATGAACCTGCGGAACGCCTCGTCCAGGTCGGGCGGGATCGTCATCAGGCTCAGTCCGTTGTCCACCACCGCGTCCGACAGCAGCACGCCCGAGCCGCCGGCGCCGGTGATGATCACGATGTTGTCGCCCTGCGGCGCCGGCAGCACCGGCAGCGCCCGGGCGTACTCCAGCATGTCCGCCAGGCCCGGCGCGCGGACCACGCCCGCCTGCCGCAGGATGTCGTCGTAGACCGCGTCGTCGCCCGCCAGCGCGCCCGTGTGCGAGCCGGCGGCGCGCGCGCCGAGCGCGGTGCGACCGGCCTTGAGGACCACGATCGGCTTCTTGCGCACGGTCTGCCGCGCCGCCTCGACGAAGGCCCGACCGTCCTTCAGGTCCTCCAGGTGCATGGCGACGCAGTCGGTGTTCTCGTCCTCCCCGAAGTAGGTGAGCAGGTCGTCCTCGTCCAGGTCCGACTTGTTGCCGAGCCCGACGATCGCGGAGACGCCGGTGTTGGTGGTGCGGGCGAACCCGAGGATCGCCATCCCGATGCCGCCGCTCTGCGAGGTCAGCGCCACCCCGCCCTTGACGTCGTAGGGGGTGCAGAAGGTGGCGCAGAGGTCCTGCCAGGTGGAGTAGTAGCCGTAGATGTTGGGCCCGAGCAGCCGCACGCCGTGCTCCTCGGCGATGGCCACCACCCGTTCCTGGAGCTCGTGTTCGCCGGTCTCGGCGAAGCCCGAGGGGATCAGCACCGCGTTGGGGATGCCCTTGCGGCCGACCTCCTCCAGCGCCGCCGGCACGAACTTCGCCGGGATCGCGAACACCGCGACGTCCACCTCGGACGAGATGTCCAGCACGCTGCGGTACGCCTTGCGGCCCTCGATGTCGTCGGCCTTCGGGTGCACCGGGTAGATGTCGCCCGCGAAGCCGCCGTCGATGAGGTTGCGCATCACCGAGTTGCCGATCTTGCCGCGCTCGGCCGAGGCGCCGATCACCGCCACCGCGCGCGGCTTCATCAGCCGACCCATGGTGCGCAGGATCTCCTCGCGCGAGTGCCGCCGGCGCTGCTTCGCCGGCTCGCTCGCCAGCACGATCCTGATGTCGGCGACCACCGCGCCCTCGGGCGTGGCGATCACCGGGTTCAGGTCCACCTCGGCGATCTCGGGGAAGTCGTCCACGAGCCTGGAGACCCGGACGATCTGCCCGGCCAGCGCCTCCCGGTCCACCGGCGGCGCGCCCCGCACCCCGCGCAGCACCTCGGCGGCGCCGATGCCGTCGAGCATGGACAGCGCGTCCTCGCGGGAGGCGGGCGCGAGCCGGAAGGTGACGTCCTTCAGCACCTCGACCAGCACCCCGCCGAGCCCGAACGCCACCACCTTGCCGAACGTCGGGTCGGTGACCGCGCCGACGATGACCTCCTGCCCCGGCGGCAGCATCCGCTGCACCTGGACGCCGGCGATCCTGGCCTCCGCGTCGTAGGCCCTGGCGTTGGCGACGACGGTCGCGAAGCCCGCGCGCACCGCGGCCCCGTCGCCCAGGCCGACCAGCACCCCGCCCGCGTCGCTCTTGTGCGAGATGTCGGGGGAGACGATCTTCAGCACCACGGGGAAGCCGATGCGGTCGGCGAGCGCGACGGCGTCGTCGGCGGTCTCGGCCACCCCCTCGGCCGGCGTCGCGATCCCGTAGGCGTCGGCGACCACCTTGCCCTCGGGGGCGGTGAGGACGGTCCGGCCCTCGGCCCGCACCGTGTCGAGCAGGTCGCGCACGGCCTGCCGCTCGTGCGGCGCCGGCGCCGTCGAATCCTCCGAATCCGTGGTGTCCGTGCTCTCCGTGGTCATCGCTCAGATCACTCCATTCGCCGCGAGGAGCCGGAACTCCTCGTCGTCCAGGCCGAGTTCGCCTCGGAAGATGTCCTCGTTGTGCTCGCCGAGCAGCGGGGAACGCTCGACCTCCACGGGGGAGTCGGAGAGCTTCAACGGGCTGCCGACCGTGGTGAACCGGCCGCGCTCGGGGTGCTCCACCTCGACGATCATCTCGTTGTCCGCGAGGCTGCGGTCGGCGATGATCTCCTCGGTGGAGAGGATCGGGCCGCAGGGGATGTTGTGCGCGTTGAGCCGCTCGAGCACCTCCCACTTGGGCAGCGTGCTCGACCACTCCTCGATCAGCTGGAACATCTTCGCCAGCTTGGGCAGCCGGGCCGCCGGGGTGGCCCACTCCGGGTCGTCCTTGAGCTCGGGCCGGCCGATCAGCTCGGCGATCGGCGCCCAGCCGACCGGCTGCACGATCACGTAGACGTAGTCGTTGGGGCCGCCGGGCGCGCACTTCACCGCCCAGCCGGGCTGGCCGCCGCCCGAGGCGTTGCCCGACCTCGGCACCTCGGTGCCGAACGTCTTGTTGGGGTACTCGGCGAGCGGGCCGTGCGCGAGACGCTGCTGGTCGCGGAGCTTGACCCGGCAGAGGTTGAGCACCGCGTGCTGCATCGCCACGTTGACCCGCTGGCCGCGCCCGGTGGCGTGCCGCTGGTAGAGGGCGGCCAGGATGGCGGCCACGCAGTGGATGCCGGTGCCGGAGTCGCCGATCTGGGCGCCGGTGGCCAGCGGCGGCCCGTCCTCGAAGCCGGTGGTCGACATCGAGCCGCCCATCGCCTGTGCCACCACCTCGTACGCCTTGAACTTGGTGTACGGGCCGTCGCCGAAGCCCTTGATGCTGGCGTAGATCATCCGGGGGTTGAGCTCCTGGATCCGCTCCCAGGGGAAGCCCAGCCGGTCCAGGGTGCCGGGCCCGAAGTTCTCCACCAGCACGTCGAACCGGCCGATGAGCTCGGTCAACAGCTCCTTGCCGCGCGGCGACTTGGCGTTGAGGGTGATGCTGCGCTTGTTGCAGTTGAGCATCGTGAAGTAGAGGCTGTCCACGTCCGGCAGGTCGCGCAGCTGCTGCCGGGTGATGTCGCCCGTGGGCGCCTCCAGCTTGACCACGTCGGCGCCGAGCCAGGCGAGCATCTGCGTCGCCGACGGCCCGGACTGGACGTGCGTCATGTCCAGGATCCGTACGCCTTCGAGTGCCTTGGCCATCGTCGGCCTCCTCACTTGTACATGGTCTGGTTCATCGTTCCCGGGGCGTAGGCGTCCGGGTCCACCCAGACGTTGATCAGCGACGGCTTGCCCGACTCGCGGGCGCGCTCCAGCGCCGGCCTGATGTCCGCCGGGGCCCTGACCTCCTCGCCGTAGCCGCCGAGCATCCGCGCGAACTGGTCGAACGGCACGTCCCCGAGGGTGTTGCCGACCCGCTCCCTGGCGTCCCCGTACTTGGCCTTCTGGCCGTAACGGATCTGGTTCATCGAGGAGTTGTTGCCGACGATGCCGACGAACGGCAGGTCGAAGCGGACCAGCGTCTCGAAGTCCCAGCCGGTGAGCGAGAACGCGCCGTCGCCGAAGAGCGCCACCACCTCGGCCTCGGGCCTGGCGTGCTTGGCGGCCATCACGAACGGGATGCCGACGCCGAGGGTGCCGAGCGGCCCGGGGTCCATCCAGTGCCCCGGCGACTTGGGCTGCACCACCTGCCCCGAGAAGGTGACGATGTCGCCGCCGTCGCCGATGTAGATGGAGTCCTCGGTGAGGAAGTCGTTGATCTCGCTGACCAGCCGGTAGGGGTGGATCGGCGAGGCGTCGGAACGCAGTTGCGGCAGGCGCTTCTCGATGGCCTTCGCCTCCACGGCCCGCAGCTCCTCCAGCCACTCCTTGCGCCGCGAGGCACCGCCGTTGAGCCGGCCCGTGGCGGCCTCGCCGACCGCGGCCAGGATCAGTCCTGGGTCGCCCACGATGCCCAGGTCCACGTCCCGGTTCTTGCCGACGGTCCGGTAGTCCAGGTCGATCTGGACCACGGTGGCGTCGGGGGAGAGACGCTTGCCGTAGCCCATCCGGAAGTCGAACGGCGTGCCGACGATCACGATGACGTCGGCGTTGCTGAACGCGTGCCGGCGGGAGAGCTGGAAGTGGTTGGGGTCGCCGGGCGGCAGCGTGCCGCGCCCCGCGCCGTTCATGTAGGCCGGCAGGTTGAGCTGCCTGACCAGGTCGATGGCCGGCTCGGTGGCCCGGGCCGTCCACACCTGGCTGCCGAGCAGTACGGCCGGCTTCTCGGCGTGCACCAGCAGGTCCGCCAGGCGCTCGATCGCCGCCGGGTCGCCGGCGGTCCTGGTGGAGGCGCGGTAGCCGCCGGCCTTGGGGACCCGCGCCCTGGACACCGGCACCCTGGCGTCCAGTACGTCGCGCGGTATCTCCAGGAACGACGGCCCTGGGGCGCCGTGGTAGCACTCGCGGAAGGCCATCGACACCAGGTCGGCCACCCGCTCGGTGACCGGCACGGTGGCCGCGAACTTGGTGATGGGCGCCATCATGTCGACATGGGGCAGGTCCTGGAGCGAGCCCATCTTGTGCTGGCTGTGGGCGCCCTGACCACCGATCAGCAACATCGGGCTCTCGGCCCGGAACGCGTTGGCCACTCCCGTGACCGCGTCCGTGGTGCCGGGTCCCGCGGTGACCACCGCGCAGCCCGGCTTGCCGGTGATCCTGGCGTGTCCGTCGGCGGCGTGCGCGGCCACCTGCTCGTGCCGCACGTCGATGACGTCGATGCCCTCGTCGACGCAGCCGTCGTAGATGTCGATGATGTGGCCGCCGCACAGGGTGTAGATGACGTCCACACCTTCGTTCTTGAGGGCCTTGGCGACCAGGTGCCCGCCTGATATGAGCTGTTCTGAGGCGTCCGGGGTGTCCTTGGGCATGACCAGTTCCGTCCCTTCGTTCGACGCGATGGTCGGGGCCATGGTTTATTGCATACAGTCGACGAATACTGTATGTGCCTGTTATCTCGCATCGACAGGACTGTGTCCAGGGGGCGTTGGCAGATTCTCGCCAACCCTTTACGGCCTGCCGGCCGGAGCGGTCCGAAGGTTCCGCATGTGTACGGGTATCGGGCGAGTGCGTGCCGAACCGCGCCCGGCCGGCTCAAGGGCCCGGTGGTCCCTGCCCCGCGGGGCCAGCCCCGGCCGCCCGCTGGCGCTTGGCCCCGGTGCGGCGGTTCTGCCCCACCCTTCCCGTCTTTTGGGCGGGGTGGGTGGGGCAGCCGCCGCGAAGTGGCGGAGTTGGCCTGCCGCGGCGGCCATCGCCGCGGGGGTACGGGCCCTTCGGACCGCTCAGGCCGGCAGGCCGGTAGCGTACGGCGGATGATGTCCGATCTCGCCGCCTCCATCGTCGACCGGCTCAGGGCCGCCGGTTGTGTGTTCGCCGAGGAGGAGGCCCGGCTGCTGGCCGAGGCGGCCCGCACGCCCGCCGAACTCGACGCGCTGGCCGACCGCAGGGCCGGCGGCGAGCCGCTCGAACTCGTGCTGGGCTGGGCCGAGTTCCACGGGCTGCGGATCGCCGTCGAGCCCGGGGTCTTCGTGCCGAGGCGGCGCACCGAGTTCCTGGTCGAGCGGGCCGCCGCGCTCGCCCCGCCCAGGGCCGTGGTGGTCGACCTGTGCTGCGGCTCCGGCGCGTTGGGCGCCGCGCTGGCCACGCTGCTCGACGGGGCCGAGACGCACGCCGCCGACCTCGACCCGGCCGCCGTCCGGTGCGCCCGCCGCAACCTCGAAGGGGCGGGTGGCCGGGTGCACCGGGGCGACCTGTACGACGCGCTGCCGGCGGCACTGCGCGGCCGGGTGGACGTGCTGGTCGCCAACGTGCCCTACGTGCCCACCGGAGACGTCGCGCTGCTGCCGGCCGAGGCGCGCGAGCACGAGCCACGGCTCGCCCTCGACGGCGGCGCCGACGGCCTCGACGTGCTGCGCCGGGTGGCCGACGGCGCGCCCGACTGGCTCGCGCCCGGTGGTCACCTGCTGGTGGAGACCAGCGACCGCCAGGCGCCCGCGGCCCTCGCCGCCTTCACCGCCGCCGGCCTGGTCGCCCGGCTCGACCACTCGGCGGAACACGAGGCGACCGTCGTCGTCGGGTCCCGCGCGGCGACCTGACGGGCCATCGGCCGAGCGATTGGTTTCGGTCGCTTTCGGGTGGGGTCCGCTTCGGTGCGCAAGTGGCGTGGCATGACTTCTCCTGGCCGGTTCTCGCCGGCCGACCGCGCCGCAGTGAGAAAGGGCAGGCCCATGACGACACACCGGCCGTTCGCCGTGGGCGTCGCGTTGAGCGCCGCGCTGCTGACCCTGGTCGCCGGGACCGCGGGCGCCGCCGCCGCGCACCGCCCCGGCACCGGACCGATGAACGACGCGTTCACGCGCGCCGCCGACGTCTACGGGGTGCCCCGCGACCTGCTGGTCGCCGTCGGATACGGCCAGACCCGGCTCGAAGGACACCAGGGGCGGCCCAGCCAGGCCGGCGGCTACGGCGTGATGCACCTGGTCGAGAACCCGGCGCAGCAGACCCTCGCGCTGGCCGCCGAGCTCACCGGCACCGACCGCGACGAGCTGCGCCACGACCAGGGGGACAACATCATGGGCGCCGCCGCCGTGCTCCGTTCATACGCGGACGGACTCGGCCTCGACGCGGCCGAGCGGGCCGATCCCGGCGCCTGGTACCAGGTCGTCGCCCGCTACGGCGGCGGGGACGACGCGACGGCCGCCGGCTACGCGGACGCCGTCTACGCGCTGCTGACCGAGGGCGTCGAGGCGCGCACCCCGACCGGCGAGATGGTGCTGGTCCACGGCCAGCCGGTGATCCCGGAGCGCGGCCGGTACGCGGACCTCCTCGACCCGCAGGCCGACGCGGACGACCCGGGCCCCGACTACCCGTCGGCCCGCTGGGAGCCGGCGCACGAGGAGAACTTCGAGCCGGGCAGGACCTCGCCGATCACCACGGTCGTGGTGCACGTCGCCCAGGGCTACTACGACGGCACCATCTCCTGGTTCCAGAACCCGGCGGCACGGGTGAGCGCGCACTACGTGGTCCGGTCGAGCGACGGCGAGGTCACCCAGATGGTCAGGGACGCCGACACCGCCTGGCACGCCAAGTCGGCCAACGCCTCGTCGATCGGCATCGAGCACGAGGGCTTCATCGACGAGCCCGCGTGGTTCACCGAGACCATGTACCGCTCGTCGGCCGCGCTCACCCGCTTCCTCTGCGACAGCTACGACATCCCGCGCGACCGCGAGCACATCGTCGGGCACGTCGAGGTGCCGGGCAACGACCACACGGACCCGGGCCCCAACTGGGACTGGGACCACTACCTCGACCTGGTGAACGCCGACTAGTGCTCACGTCCGGTTTCGCGATCCGCGTGCACCGCGCGGAGAGTCGGCAGCCGGCGAGGCCGGCGCGTGTGGTGTGCGGTCAGCTCCAGTCGGTGCAGTGGAGGTTCTCGTTCTCCCAGGAGCACAGCCGCACCATGACGTCGCGCAGCGGGTGGAAGGTGGTCATGTTGCGTTCGAGGTCCTGGGACTGGCCGTTCGCCGCGAGGAGAACGGGGTCCGGATAGAGGATGCGCTGCTCCCACTGCCCGTCCACGAACACCTCGTAGGAGACGTGGAGCTGTGAGTAGGACGGCACCTCCGGATAGTCCTCCAGGGTGAAGCCGAGGTACGCCTGGTTGGTTCCGGTCCACGTGATGACACCGCCACCGACCTCCCCGAACAGGGCACCTAGCCGCCGCGCACGCCGGCGAAGTCGGCGCCCACGGTGAGGGTCAGCACCCCCGGCGGGCCGGTGGCGTCGGGCTCGGTGGTCGCGGCGGGCAGCAGTCGGGAGGCCAGCAGCTCGGCCTGTTCGGCCAGTCCCTCGGGGTAGCCGACGACCGTGCGGGCCGCCTCGCCTGCCGCGTTGCCGGTGCCCACCACCGTGAAGCCGGCGTCGCCCAGCCGCTCGGCCACCTCGGCGGCCTGGCCGGCGATCCCGGTGCCGTTGAGCACCTGGACCTGGACCTCGGAGGGCCGGAGCGCGGGCGACTCCTCGGCGGCGGCCGCCAGGTCGTCCTCGGTCATCCGCTCGTCGCGCGCCAGCGCGTCGAAGAGCAGACCGGCCGACGGGTACTCCCAGACCACGTTGGCGGTGTCCTCGGGGACGTCGAGCTGGCGGGGGTAGTTGGGGACGGTGAGGAAGGTCAGGTTCTCCTCCGGGATGCCCTGGAGGTCCTCGGCCAGGTCGTAGAGGGGGCGGAGCCCGGCCAGTTCCGGGTCGGTGGTGAGCGAGCTCGTGACCGCGTCGAGGAAGTCGTAGAGCGCGGCCGGGTCGGTGAGCTTGGACTGCGCCTTCTCGGCGAGCGAGCGCATGAAGTCCTGCTGGCGTTCGATGCGGCCGATGTCGCTGCCGTCGCCGACGCTGTAGCGGACCCGGACGAAGCCGAGCGCCTCCTCGCCGTCCAGGGTCTGGCAGCCGGCCGCCAGGTCGACATGGGCCTTGTCGTCCTGGATCGGCTCGTCGAGGCAGACGTCGACGCCGCCGAGCGCGTCGACCATGTCCTTGAAGCCGAGGAAGTCGAGCGAGACGAAGTTGTCGATGCGCAGCCCGGTGTTCTGCTCCAGCGTCCTGATGGTGCAGGCCGCGGCGCCGCCCACGTCGCCGTTCATGCCGCCGAGCGCGAAGGACTCGTTGATCTTGCCCTGGTGCGGCTCGGACTCGGTGCCGTCGCCCAGGTCGCAGGCGGGTATGGAGACCCAGGAGTCCCGGGGTATGGAGACCACGGTGGCCCACTCCCGGTTCGCCGCGACGTGCACCACCATCATGGTGTCCGACCGCATGCCCTCGGCCTGGCCGTACGATCCGTCCGTGCCCTCCCTGGTGTCGGAGCCCGCCACCAGGATGGTCATGGCGTCGGGGCTCAGGTCCTCCGGGCGGTCGTCGCCGAGCCGGTCCTCGATCTCGGCGGCCTGGATGTTGCCGTTGAGCTGGTAGTAGAGCCAGCCGAGTGCGCCGGTGGACGCCAGGACCAGCACGGCGAGAGCGCCGGCGGTCCACAGCAGGATCCGCCTGCCCCGGCTGGGTGGCGCCGACCTCGCGCTCCTGCTTCGGTGTGTGCCGGCCACGCCGGTCCCCCCGTTCGGTGTTCGGCCCAGGTTGGGTGGTGGATCAGGGGGCTGAAATCTACAGCACTGTAGAAGGTGGCTGTGACGCGGCCTCCTGGTCAGTACGATGAACCCCGGGACGGACGAGCGGAAGTGCGCGTGCGCACAGGGTCGAAGGGCGGCTGACGTGACCGCAGGGGACGCACGAGCGCGCCGGCGCGGACAGGGGGAGCTCGAGGCCCAGGTGCTCGCCGCCCTGCACGAGGCGACCGGCCCGGTCACCGCCGCCTGGGTCCAGGAGCGGCTCGGCGGCGACCTCGCCTACACCACCGTCATGACCATCCTCTCCCGGCTGCTGGCCAAGCAGGCCGTGACCAGGGAGCGCGCCGGCCGCTCCTTCGTCTGGTCGGCCGCCGCCGACGAGGCCGCGCTCGCCGCCCTGCGGATGCGCCGGGTCCTCGACCGCGAGTCGGACCGCGAGGCGGTGCTCGCCAGCTTCGTCACCGGCCTCTCCCCGGACGACGAGCGGCTGCTGCGGCTGCTGCTCGCCCAGGCCACCGAGGAGCCGGAAGACTGACGTCATGGGCCTGTTCGTCCTGCTGCCGCTCGTCCTGCCCGTCACCGCCTGGCCCATCGCCAGGCTCGCCGAGCAGCACCTCCACCCGCGCCGGGCGACCTGGCTGCTGACCGGTGTCGGCGCGGTGCTCGCGCTGTGCAGCACGCTCTGCGTGGCCCTCATCGCGGTCGTCGGCACGGCCGCCGTGCCGGGCAACCCGCTCCCCGACAGCTGGTCCGACCCCGAGGTGCGGGCCGCCGTCCCCTTCGACGACGTCATGGGCCGCGCCTCGATCCCCGCCCTGGTGGCCGTCGCGTGCGCCGTCGTCTTCACGCTCTGGCGCCACCGCCGGGTCCGCCGCGAGGCGGAGCGCGCGCTGGCCGGCCTGCCGGCCTCCTCGGTCGCCGTGCTGCCCGACGAGGCCCCCTACGCCTACGCCCTCCCCGGCGGCCGAGGGCGGGTCGTGGTCTCCACGGCGATGCTCGCCTGCCTGACCGGCCGGGAGCGGCGGGCGCTCTTCGCGCACGAGCGCGCCCACCTCGCGCACCGCCACCACCGCTTCCTGCTCGTCGCGCAACTCGCCGCCCGCGCCCACCCGTTCCTGCGACCGCTGCGGACGGCCGTCGCCTACGGCGCGGAGCGGTGGGCCGACGAGGAGGCCGCCCAGCTGGTCGGCGACCGGCGTCTGATGGCGCGGGCCGTCGGCCGTGCGGCGCTGGTCGGCGCGGCCACCCCGACGCCGACGTTCGCGGCCCTTGCCGCGCCGGGTCCCGTGCCGCGGCGGGTCGCGGCGCTGCTCGGCCCGGTGCCGCCGGCGGCCGGCTGGCCACCGGCGTACACGCCGGCCGGGCTCGCCGCGTGGATCGCGGCGGGCGGCGCGGCGGTGTCGGCGCTCTCCTCGCTCAACGCGGCGGTGGCGCTGACGGTGATCCTGCGGGCGGCGCTGGCCGCGTAGCCGGCGATGTACCCCCACCCACCCGCCTTTCGGCC